>NZ_JBVJOT010000018.1:0-31731 GCF_055583025.1 Streptomyces sp. NPDC104831 | reverse complement strand
GCACCCCCCACCCCCCCCCCCCCCCCCCTCCTCCCCCCCCCCCCCCCCCCCCCCCCCCCCCCCCCCCCCCCCCCCCCCCCCCCCCCTTCCACCGGGCACCGCCGGGCGCGGGGCGTCACGACGGGCGGTCGCACACCGACGGCAGCCAGGTCAGGCCCCGGGTGCCGCCGAGCGTGTCCAGGGAGCGCAGCAGGCGGTCCAGGCGGTCCGGGTGGGCGAGGAACTCGATGGCCGCCTCGGCGAACGCGTCCCGCACCGCGGGCGGCATGGCGTCGGAGGCGTCGAAGCAGTGCGCCGTCCGCCCGTCGCGCAGGGCCGCCGCGAGGGAGCGGTGCCAGGCCGAGCCCCCGTCGGGGGAGGACCGCGTCCCGGCGTGCACGGAAAAGCCGGACTCGTTGGCGCTCCAGGCGCGTTGGGCCTCGTCCGAGGCCAGGTAGCGGATCAGCTCCCGGGTCTGCGGGGTGTCGTGCAGCAGGGCGACGAGGTCCCCGGAGACCTCCCAGGCGCGCGGGGCGGGCGCGTCGAGGAGCAGCTCGGCGGAGGGGGCGTACCGGCCGTCGGCGTGCTGCCAGGCGGGGTAGTTCCGGACGAACGCCCCCTGGTGCTCCAGCGTGCAGCCCCGCGGCGTCCGGGCGATCGGCTGCGACGCCGACTGGTACGGGGTCATCAGGGCCCGCCGGACCAGCTCCGGGTCGCGGCCGGCGCCGACCAGCTCGCCCCAGGTCTTCCAAGCGTCCCTCACCTGCGTGGACCGCCAGCTCAGTGCGCCGCTCGCCCACCGCTGGTAGAGGTCGGGGCCGTGGCGCTGGAGCAGGAGGTCCTCGATCCAGTCGGTGCCGGGCCAGCCGCTGGTGGCCCCGGAGCCCATGCCGACGCACCACTCGGCCGGCCGGTGCACGGCCTCACGGCGTTCCCGCTCGCCGAGGTCGCCCGGGTACCAGACGATGCTCTTCACGTCGGCCTTCAGCGGGAACCAGTACACGTGCCCGTCCGCCAGCGGGGTCGACCAGGGCGGGCCGAAGTCCTCGCGGGGCACCAGGTCTTCGAGGGCCACGAGGTGCTTCTGCCGGGCGTACTCGGCGAGTTCGCCGGGCCCGGTGAGCACCACCACGTCGGGCGGGGTGCCTGCCTCCACGTCGGCGCCGAGCACCTGGCTCTCGGCGTTGCTGCCCTGGTAGTCGACGTGGACGCGGTGCTTCCGCTCGAACGGCTCGATGACCGCCTCCCGGAAGTGGCGTTCGTCGTCGCTGGTCCAGTTGGCCAGCAGCGTCACGGTCGGTTCGTGCCCGGCGGCGCGTACGCCCACCACCACGGCCGCCGCGAGGAGGACCAGGGCGCTCGCCACCACGGTGACGGTGCGGGCCGTGCGGCGGGGCGGGCGGGTCCGGGTGCCGGGGGCGGCCGCCGCCGGGCCGCCGGGGGGCGCGCTCACCGGGGCCTGAACCGGTAGTCGTTGATGTGCCGTCGCAGGCCGGTCTCGGCCAGTGCCATCAGCAGGACGCCTCCTATCGGGATCCACACCGACGCCGCCGCGCGGAAGCCGGTGCCGGCCAGGTACGAGGCGGTGTCCCGCCCCGCTTCGGGAATGCGCGGCCCGGCCAGCGGGCTGTCGAGCAGTGTCCGGGTGTCGCTCATCCCCGCCTGGGTCCACACGGTGAACAGCACGGTGACGGCGACGCCGGCGAGCGACAGAAGTCCGGCGGCGATGAGCCGGCGGTTGTAACGGCGCCGGAAGCGGTGGCGCAGGAATCGCTGGGTCTCCAGCAGCGCCGCGGTGAGGGCGAGGGCGAGCAGCAGGGTCACGGCCCAGGCGAGCCACAGCAGCGGGCCGAAGGAGGTCTGGCGGTGCACCGTGGCGCGCTGCTGCCGTTGCAGGGCTTCGAGCCGGTCCCGTACGCCGGAGTACCGCTCCGTCAGGACGCTGGTGGCGTAGCTGAGGTACGCCTCGCGCAGTACGTCGTTCTCTGGCTGGACCTGGGACTGCTGGACCTTGACGGCGTAGACGGTGATCAGGCCCGCCACCGTCTGCAGGGCCTGCCGGCCCGCCGGCCTGGCGAGGTCGTCGTCGGCCGCGGCCGCGGCGAGGCTCCGCACGGCGACCGAGATCTGGTTCTGGAAGTCGCTGACGGGTGCGGACCGGACGGCGTCCCGCTGGGCCTGGTCGAGCGCGTACAGCGCGGTGTCGAGGGCCAGCACCGTCGGGGCGCTGGAGGTGCGCAACGGGTTCGCGTCGCCGTGCACGCCCTGGTACGACACGAACAGCGACAGGGTGAGCAGTGCCGACAGGGCGAGCAGGAGGCGGTGGCGCAGGGCGAGGTCCCGCGCGGTGGTGCTGCCGCCGGGGGGAGGCGAACCGGTCCCGGTGACCCACGAGACCGGCCGCGCGAGCACACGGCCCGGCCGACCGGAGGCGGGGCGGTCGGCGGGGCGCGCCGAAGGGGCCGCCGGGGCTCGCCGGGGCTCCGGGGAGGACGGGGTCCGCCCGGGGTACGGGAGGTACGGGGACCGCGGGGAGGACGGGGACGGCCGCGACGGCGGGAGTACGGGCGAACCGGCGCCCGCGCCCGGAGCCGTGCCCCCGCCGGCGCCGGGCGCGCCGTGACCGGCACCGAAGCCGGGTGACGCGCCCTCACCGGCGCCGAGACCGGCGGGCGTGCCCCGGCCCGCGCCGGGGTCCGGCGGTATGCCCCGGCCGCCGCCCGCGCCGGGTGTCCCGGCGTTTCCCGGATTCATGCCGTCGCCCCTCTCAGCAGCCGTCCGCAGTCGCCCCCGCAGTAGACGGAGTCGGCCGGACCGAGCCAGCGGCACTCCGGGCACTCGATCAGACCGTCGGGCCGGACGGGGAGGGCGGGGCCGGCGGCGCCCGGCGGGGGCTCGGCGCCGGCCCCGCCGGTTCCCGGCCCCCGCGCACCGGGCGTCCCGGCCCCGACCGGGTGCGCGCCGCCCGAAGGCGCGTGGTCCCGAGGTCCGTGACCGGCCCCCGGGCCACCCGGACGCGCACCGGCCGGCCCCGGGCCGTCCACGTGCGCACCGGCCGGAGGCGCGTGGTCCGCAAGCACGTGGTCGGCCCTCGGACCGCCCGGGTACGCATCGACCACATCCACGCCCCCCACGTTCACGCCACCCGAAGGCACGTGGCCCGGGCTGCCCGAACGCGCACCGGCCGGCCCCGAACCGACGGGATCCGGACCGACGGGATCCACACCCACCACGCCCGCACCACCCGGACCCGGACCGGCCCAGCCCGCACCACCCGCACCCGCGCCGCCCACGTCCGCGCCACCCGAAGGCACGTGGCCCGGGCTGCCCGAACGCGCACCGGCCGGCCCCGGACCGACGGGATCCGGACCGACGGGATCCACACCCACCACGCCCGCACCACCCGGCCCCGGACCGGCCCAGCCCGCACCACCCACACCCGCGCCGCCCACGTCCGCGGCGCCCGGAGGCGTGTGGCCCGGGCCGGGGCCGTCCGGACGTGCACCGGCCGGGTCGACACCGGCCCCTCCCGCACCACCCACACCCGCCCCGCCCGGAACCGCGCCGCCCTCGTCGCGGCCTCCGCCGCCACCGGTTCGCATCGGCCCCCTCTCCCCCGCCGCGCTCCCGGTCCCGCCGGCGTCCCCGCGCCCCGCACCCGCACCCGCACCGGCGCCCCCGTCAGCACGGCCCCGGTAGGAGCCGCTTCCCGCCGGTCCCGGCCCCCCGGCCGCGCTCCCGCCCCCGCCGGCACCCTCGCGCCCCGCCCCCGTGGGTGAGGGCGTCGGTTGTTCCGGTGGGGTCGTCAGGGCGCTGGAGAGGATGAGGTGTTGCCAGTCGACGTCCTTGAGGCCGGGGCGGATGCGGCCGGTGCCCGGTGGGGACTCGATCAGGCGGAGCGCACCGAGCAGCTGGGCGTCGCCCAGTTCCGCGGCCAGCGCGAGGGCGCGGGCGAGCTCGCGGTCCCCCGTGTCCCGGCCCTCCGCGCCGCGCAGCCAGGCCCGGTACGCCTGGGCGACGGCGGCGCTCGCCCGCTGGTACAGCTCGTGCCGGCGGACCCCGGGATGCTGCCGGGAGGCGTCGAGCGGGTCGTCGGTCCAGCGCACCAGGATGGGCCGGGGCGGCGGCAGCCGCAGCGGGCGCCGGACTCCGGGTACGACGATCTCCACCGCGGCGAGCTGGAGTTCCTCGCCGCTCTCCCGGCCGGTGGGGTCGGCGGTGAGGACGACCTGGAAGTGCCGTACCTCGTCGCCCCAGGCCCGGGTGACGTACTCCGCGGCGCGCCCGCCCGGTCCGGCCGGGACGGGCCGCAGTTCCTGTTCGTTCGGCACCACCTGCTTGACCTGCCGGATGACCGTGCCGGGAGTGGTGGGGGTGAGCCGGATGCGCAGCTCGGGCACCGCCGTGCCGAGCAGTCCGGCGACGAGTTCCTCGTACGCGGCGGTGAGTTCCGCCTCCCGGCGGACGGCCCGGGCGCGGCCGTGCAGCCGCCGGGTGATGTTCAGCAGCAGTTCGGCGTCCCAGTCGTCGCCGATGCCCCAGGCGTCGCAGACGAACTGGCCCGCGCAGGCGTCGAGCACGGTCTCCAGCGGGCGGCGGGAGCGGTGGTCGTGCTCGTTGCGGCCGTCGGTGAGCAGCAGGACGTGTTTGACGGGCGCGGGCTGGTCCTTGAGCAGTCGCCGGGCGAGGTCGAGCCAGGTGCCGATGGCGGTGCCGCCGTCCGCGTCCAGGATGCGCACCGCGCGTTCGGCGGCCTCGCGTTCGCCGGGCCGGGCGACGGCGAGCACCTGGCGGCCGGGGCCGGGGTGCACGACGGTGGCGTCGAACCGGCCGGCGAGGACGGCGAAGGCGGTGCCGAAGGGCAGCATCCGGACAGCGGCGACGGTGGCGTCCTTGGCCGCGTGGAGCTTGGCCGGGGGGTGGAGCATCGAGCGGGAGGTGTCGACGATCAGCACCTCGGCGAGGGCGGGGCCGGTGCCGGGCGCGGGCGTGATGCGCGGCGTGCCGGCCGGACCGCGGACCCCGATCTCCAGGATGGCGTGCATCTCGCGTTCGGGGCGGTGCCCGGCCGGGTCGGGCACGGCGGGCAGTTCCGTCCGCTGGCCGACCTCCAGCGTCACCTCGGTCTCCTCGGCCACGGTCATCGCTGTTTCTCCCGGAGCTGGTGGGCGGGTCAGAAGGTGGTCAGGGGCCGGACGGCGTGCGCGAGGTCGAGCAGCCGGCCGTGTTCCCCGGCGGTGCGGGCCTGCGCGGCGAGCTGCCGGAAGGACTGCTCCAGCCGGGTGCGCAGCCCGTCCTCGTCCCCGGCGCCGAAGAGGTCCCCGGTGGGGAAGTCCGGTCCCCAGCCCTGGGCGGGGCGGCTGTGCAGGGCGTTCTCGCGGACCTCGGCGACCAGCCGGGCCCGGGACTCGCCGTCGGCGGCGCCGCCGTCCAGGCGCAGTTCGGGCAGCCGGCGGGCCGCGTCCCGCAGGCCGGCCGGGGTGGGCGGGGTGCCGTGCAGGATGCCGGCGCGGATGCGGACGGCCGCGATGCGGGCGGCGTCGTGGTGCCGGGAGGTGGCGGGGACCTCGTCGAGGACGTGCACGGCGGCGTCCCGGTCGCCGGCCGCGAGGTGGCCGCGGGCCAGGCCGAACGCGGCGGCGGTGTGCGCGAAGTCCCGTTTCCAGACGGCCTCGTAGTACCGCATGGCGCGGGCCCGGCGTGCGCCGGCGGTGTGTTCGGCGCAGTGGCCGAGGGCGAGCTTCGGCACGTATTCGCCGGGCAGGGCCTGGTAGACGGCGTCGAAGCGGGCGCCGGCCGGCTCCACCTCGCCCTTGCTGAGGTGCAGTACGCCGTGGTGCCAGGCGATGCGCCAGTCGTGGGCGGCGGCGCGCTCGCCGAGCTGGGTCTCGGCCTCGGCGAGCCAGCTCTCCGCCGCCCGCTGCTCGCCCTTTCGCAGATAGGCGCGGCACAGCCACAGGGCGGTCTCGGGGGTGCCGAGGCGGGATTCGCGGGGCCATTGCCGGGCGACCCGGTCGGGGGCGTCGGGCGGGAAGGAGTCGAGCAGCAGCGCGGCGCCGTCGTCGGGGTCGGGGACCGGCTCGGGCAGGGCGCCGGCCACCTCGGCGGGGTCGGGCGGGGAGACGTCCAGGGGGGCGGGCAGGTCGCCGGTGCGGAGGGTCCAGTGGCCGAGGGCGGGGATCGCGCCGAGCCCGGCGTCCAGGCCGGCGCCGGAGGGGCGGAACCGGGTGGAGCTCTCCGGGAGCTGCTCGCCGAAGCGCAGCGCGCGGAACTCGCGCAGCACCTCCCAGAGCTGGCGGGACATCTCGGCGGCGGAGCGGAACCGGGCGCGGGGTTCGTCGTGGGTGGCGCGGGCGACGAGGCGGCGGAAGGAGTCGGGGCTGAGGCCGCGGGCGGGTTCGGTGCCGCGGGCCAGGGCCTGGAGGGTCATGCCGACGGTGTAGAGGTCGCTGTCGACGTGCCAGCCGCGGCGGTCGATCTCCTCCTTGGGCGGGGCGAAGCCGGGCGTGTAGACGTAGGCGGAGGCGCGGTCGCCGATGGCGCGGACGGCGCCGAGGTCGACGAGCTTGACGGCCCGGCCGAAGTGGACGACGTTGGCGGGCTTCATGTCGCAGTAGAGCAGGCCGCGTTCGTGCATGTACTGGAGGGCACCGAGGATCTTGCAGCCGTAGGTGAGGACGTGGTCGAGGCGGGGCCGGCCGTGGAAGATCCGTTCGATGTCGTCGGCGTCCATGAGCTGTTGCAGGGAGCGTCCGGCGATGTAGTCCATGACGAGGTAACCGGTCGGGGGGTGTCCGGCGGTCTCGTGCTCGAAGTAGTTGACGAAGCGGACGATGTCGGGGTGGTGCAGGGCGGTCAGGGAGCGGCGCTCCTCGACGGCGGTGTGGCGGGCGTGGACGTCGTGGACGTTGATCTGGCCCTTGAGGACGACCCGGTAGCCGTCGGCGCGCGTGTCCTCGGCGAGGTAGATCCAGCCGAGGCCGCCGTGGGCGAGGCAGCCGAGGACCTTGTAGTGGTCGTCGACGACGTCGCCCGGGTGGAGCCGGGGCAGCAGCGAGTAGGCCGTGCCGCAGCGGGGGCAGTGGCCGGTGGGGCGGGCGGGCTGGTCGCCGTAGCCGACGCCGATGGTCATGGTGCAGCCGCCGGCGCCGCAGCGGCGGCCCCCGGAGGGCGGGCGGGGGTCCGTGACGAGGACGTCGCCGGGGGCGGGGACGTCGGGCAGGACGACCAGTCCGTGCTGGTCGAGTTCGCCGAGTCCGGCGACGGCGTGCACGGCCGCCGGTACGGGCGGTTCGGCGGCTGCGGTCGCGGCCGGGGCCGGTCCGGGCGGTCCGGCGTCCGGGCCGGGGTGCGGTTCGGTGCGGGGTTCGGCGTGCCGGTGGCCGCAGGTGTCGCAGTAGCCGGTGGCCATGATGCGGCCCGCGCAGCCGGGCCGGACGCACGAGGTCACGACGCGCCCTCCTCCTTGGGTGCGGTGGCGGAGCAGAAGCCGACGAACCGGTCGACGGCGGCCTCGGCCCGCTCGATGTCGCAGGGGGTCTGCCGCAGCAGTGAAAGCGCCTCCTCGTAGAGCCGGTACGCCGCCATGACCCTCTCGCCGTGTGCGGCGGCCCGCTGCCGGCACAGCGGCCACTCGGCGCCGATCCGGCCGAGGAGTTCGGCACGGCGGCGCAGCCGGGCGTCCAGCAGGCCGATGGCGTTCTCCAGGCGCCGACGGCGGCGGGCGACGGCGTCCTCGAAGGTGAACAGCAGGGTGGCGGTGGCGGGGTCGCGCTCCGGGTCGGGGGTGTGGGCGACCCAGGCGCGCAGCATCCGGGTGCGCCGTACACCGGCGTCGGCGCGGTCGATCAGGGCGGGGGTGCCGGGGCCGGGCAGGACGCGGTCGCGGCGGGTGTCGAGCGCCGGGCCCAGTTCGTCGGTGATGCGGTCGAGTTCGGTGCGCAGCCGGGCCCAGCGGTCGCGCAGCGGCCGGTGGACGAGCAGCTCGGCGGCGCGGGCGGCGGGTTCGCCCGGGGCGCGGAAGGCCAGCAGCAGCCGGGCGCCCTGCCGGGCGAGGCGGTCCAGCAGGGCGAGCAGGGCGTCGGGTTCGGCCGCCTCGTCGACGCCGGCCAGTACGGCGGCGAGCGGCAGGCGCAGGGTGCCGAGCCGTTCGGGACGGGGGTCGTCGCGGATGCCGAGGCGTTCGGCGATCCGGTCCATGACCTGGGCGGTCGTCAGCTCCGCTACGTCCAGGGCGAGGTCGTGGGCGCCGGCGGGCGGCACGGTCTCGGGCGGGTCGTGGCTGACGGCGCTGGTGTTGCGGTGGGTGCGCAGTTCGCGGTCGGCGAGGGTGACGGCCCGCTGGAGGGTGAAGGCGCGGTCGCCGTGGCCGGGGACGACGGTGACGAGCACCGGCCAGCCCTCGCCGCGGAACCAGGAGGCGAGGCGGGTGGCGAAGGGCACGTCGAGCCGGCCGGCGGCGGGGCCGGTGCCGGTGCGCAGCCGGGGGTCGACGGCCTCGGCCCCGTCGGTCCAGGCGGCGGCCTGGGGCAGGTGGCTGAGGATGGTCTCGGTGGGGCTCATGTAGCTGAAGGCGGAGCCCGGTCCCTCGTCGACGCTGAGGACGATGCCGATGACCTGGTCGGTGGCGTGGTCGACGACTCCGCCGCCGCTGAAGCCGGGGGCGGCCAGTTCGCCGGGGGTGAGCGGGCGCAGTTGCACCTGGCTGTCCCGGCCGCGGGCGGCGACCAGGGTGGCGCCGTGCCAGCGCCCGCCGTCGTCGCCGTCGGGGAAGCCGTACATGCTGACGGGTCCGTGCGGGGCGGCGAGCCGGTAGAGGCGGGTGGTGTGCTCGGCGGGCAGCGGCGGGGCCAGGCGCAGCAGGGCGAGGTCGCCGCTGCGGTCGCCGAAGGTGTCCTCGCGCTGGGGCACGTGCTCGTCGGGGTGGACGGTCGCGGTCACGGGGGCGAGGCCGGGCACGCCGACCAGGCGGACGGTGTAGGGGCGGCCGGGGCGCACGACGTGGCCGGCGGTGAGGGCCCGTTCCGGGGCGAGCAGCACCCCCGCGCCGAGGACCCGCCCGTCCGGCGTCTCGATGCGCGCGATCCAGGCGGGTGTCCGTAACCGTGCCGTGCCGACTCGCTCCCCCGTGCGCGTCATGGTCCCGAGGTTACTCGGAGTACCCGGCCGGTACTACCGGTGTGCACGGGGTCGTTGGCCGGTGCGCCCAGGGGGCTCGAACATGTGCACTATACACGCAGTGTATAGTCCCGGCATGCCTCTCTTGACCGACACGAACGCCATGCCGCAGCACGCGCACAGGAAGATGCACGGAACGGGCCGGAGGTTGCGCCGGTGGGCGTTCGCCGCCACGGCCGGCCTGTCGCTGACGCTGGCCGGCTGCGCCCAGGTCGACACGACCGCCCCGAGCACCGTCCGCGACGAGGGGGCGCACGGCGCGCCGGCCGCGTTCGGGACCGTCGACTGCCGCAAGGCCAAGTGCATCGCGCTCACCTTCGACGCCGGGCCCAGCGAGAACTCCGCGAGGCTGCTCGACATCCTGAAGGAGAAGAAGGTCCCGGCCACCTTCTTCCTGCTCGGCAAGCGGCACATCGAGAAGTACCCCGAGCTGGTCAAGCGGATGGCGGCGGAGGGTCACGAGGTCGCCAGCCACACCTGGGACCACAAGATCCTCACCAAGATATCGGACAAGGAGATACGGGAGGAACTGAACCGGCCCAACGAGGCGATCGAGCGGCTCACCGGGCGCAAGCCGACCCTAATGCGCCCGCCGCAGGGCCGCACCGACGCGAACGTGCACGAGATCAGCAAGGAGCTGGGCCTGGCGGAGGTGCTGTGGAGCGTGACCGCCAAGGACTACACCACCACCGACTCCGCGCTCATCACCCGGCGCGTCCTCGACCAGTCCTCCCGGGACGGGATCATCCTGCTGCACGACATCTACGACGGGACCGTGCCGGCCGTGCCCGGCATCATCGACGCGCTGAAGAAGCGCGGCTACGTCTTCGTGACGGTCCCCCAGCTGCTGGCGCCCGGCAAGGCGGAGCCCGGCAAGGTGTACCGCCCGTAGCCGCCCGCGCCCCCGTGCCGGGGCGCGACGCGAGGAGCGCGCCTACGATCGTGCCGTGCCCCTCTTCTCCCTCACGCGTACGGTGCCCCTCCCGCCGCAGGAGGCGTGGCGCCGGCTCACCCGGTGGCCGCGGCACGCCGAAGCGGTCCCGCTGACCCGGATCAGGGTGCTCACACCCCCGCCGGACCGCGAGGGCACGCGTTTCCTGGCCCGTTCCGGGATCGGCCCGCTCGCGCTGGACGACGTCATGGAGGTGACGGTCTGGCACCCGCCGGCCGGCGGCGAGGGCGGGATGTGCCGGCTGGAGAAGCGGGGCCGGACGATCCTCGGCTGGGCGGAGATCGAGGTCCGTCCCGCTCCCGGGGGCGGCAGCCGGGTGGTGTGGCGGGAGGAGCTGAGGGTCCGCTTCCTGCCGCGCGCCTTCGACGGCGTGCTGCGACGGGCGGCCCGCCGGATGTTCGCCCGCGCCGCCGACCGGCTGCTCGAACGGGCCTGAGCCCGTTCAGGCCACCGAGCCGATCCGGCCCGCCGGGCGGGTGCCGGGGTCGTGGTGGATCGGGGTGTGCGCGCCGGTCAGGGCCACGCCGCTGCCGCCGCGGCGGGCGGCGACGATCTCCGCCCCGATGGACAGCGCCGTCTCCTCGGGCGTCCGGGCGCCGAGGTCGAGGCCGATCGGGGAGCGCAGCCGGGCCAGTTCCAGCTCGGTGACGCCGACGGCGCGCAGCCGCTCGTTGCGGTCCAGGTGGGTGCGGCGCGAACCCATGGCGCCGACGTAGGCGACCGGCAGCCCGAGCGCCAGCCGCAGCAGCGGCACGTCGAACTTGGCGTCGTGGGTGAGGACGCACAGGACGGTGCGGGCGTCGACCTCGGTGCGCTCCAGGTACCTGTGCGGCCACTCGACGACGATCTCGTCGGCCTCGGGGAAGCGGGCCCCGGTCGCGAACACCGGTCGCGCGTCGCACACGGTGACGTGGTAGCCGAGGAACTTGCCGACGCGGACCAGCGCGGACGCGAAGTCGATCGCGCCGAAGACGATCATCCGGGGCGGCGGCACCGAGGACTCGACCAGGACGGTGAGGGGGGCGCCGCAGCGCGAGCCCTGTTCACCGATCTCCACGGTGCCCGTGCGGCCCGCGTCCAGGAAGGCCCCGGCCTCGGCGGCGACCGTGCGGTCCAGTTCGGGGTGGCCGCCGAAGCCGCCGTCGAGGGAGCCGTCGGGGCGGACCACCAGGGCCCGGCCCCGCAGCCCGGCCGGTCCCTCGGCGATGCGCGCGACCGCCGCCGCCTCCCCTCGGGCGGCGGCGGCCAGCGCGGCCGCGAACACCGGCCGGGCGGGACCGTCCGCCCGGACCGGCGTGACGAGGATGTCGATGACTCCGCCACAGGTCAGGCCGACGGCGAAGGCGTCCTCGTCGCTGTACCCGAAGCGCTCGAGAACGGTCTCGCCGTCCTCCAGCGCCTGCCGGCACAGCTCGTACACGGCGCCCTCGACGCAGCCCCCGGATACCGAGCCGACGGCCGTGCCGTCGGCGTCCACCGCGAGCGCGGCGCCGGGCTGGCGCGGGGCGCTGCCGCCGACGGCCACCACGGTGGCGACGGCGAAGTCGCGGCCCTGCTCGACCCACCGGTGCAGTTCCTCGGCGATGTCCAGCATCTGTCGGTCTCCTCACGGGTGTGGAGGGCGGGGACGGGCGGGCTAGTGGACGCCCAGCCAGCCCTCGATGGGATGAAGGGCGAAGTAGACGAGGAACACCACCGTCAAACCCCACATGAAGGCGCCGATCTCGCGGGCCTTGCCCTGGGCGGTCTTGATGGCGACGTAGGAGACGACGCCCGCGGCGACACCGGTGGTGATGGTGTACGTGAACGGCATCAGCACGACGGTCAGGAAGACCGGGACGGCGGTGGCGCGGTCGGCCCAGTCCACGTGCCGGGCGTTCGCCATCATCATCGCGCCGATGACGACCAGGGCGGCCGAGGCGACCTCCTGCGGCACGATCGCGGTGACCGGCGTGAAGAACAGGCAGGCCGCGAAGAACAGGCCGGTGACGACCGAGGCGAGCCCGGTGCGGGCGCCCTCGCCGACGCCGGTGGCCGACTCGACGAACACGGTCTGGCCGGAGCCGCCCGCCACGCCGCCGATCGCACCGCCGGCACCGTCGATGAACAGCGCCTTGGACAGGCCCGGCATCCGGCCCTTGTCGTCGGCGAGGTTCGCCTCGGTGCCGACGCCGATGATGGTGGCCATCGCGTCGAAGAACCCGGCCAGCACCAGGGTGAACACGATCAGGCCGACGGTCATCGCGCCGACCTCGCCCCAGCCGCCGAACTCGACGTCGCCGAAGAGCGAGAAGTCGGGCATGGAGACCGCGCCGCCGTGCAGCTCCGGGGTGCCGTTGGCCCACTGCCCGGCGTCGATGACACCGGTGGCGTTCAGGACCAGGGCGACGACGGTGCCGCTGACGATGCCGATGAGGATGGCCCCGGGGAGGTTCCGGGCCTGCAGCATGAAGATCAGCAGCAGGGTGCCGGCGAAGAGCAGGACCGGCCAGCCGGTCAGCTCGCCTGCGGGACCGAGGGTGACCGGGCCGCCCTTGCCCTGGTGGACGAAGCCGGCCTTGTAGAAACCGATGAACGCGATGAACAGGCCGATGCCCATCGTGATGCCGTGCTTGAGCGCGAGCGGGATCGCGTTCATGATCATCTCGCGCAGGCCGGTGACGACGAGCAGCATGATGACCACGCCGTACATCACGCACATGCCCATGGCCTGCGGCCAGGTCATCTCGGGCGCGACCTGGGTGGACAGGACACCGGAGACGGAGAGGCCGGCGGCGAGGGCGAGGGGCACCTTGCCGACGAAGCCCATCAGCAGCGTGGTGAGGGCCGCCGCGAACGCGGTGGCGGTGATCAGCGCCTTCTGGCCGAGCGTGTCCCCCGCCGCGTCCTTGCCGGACAGGATGAGGGGGTTGAGCAGGAGGATGTACGCCATCGCCATGAAGGTGGTGATGCCGCCGCGCACTTCCCGCGCGACCGTGGATCCTCTTCTGGATATGTGGAAGTACCGGTCGAGCCAGGACCGCCCGGCGGGGACGCGGCTGCCTTCGCCTGCGTCCTCGGCCGCGGTCCTGGGCTCCACTGACTGATGGGTCATGGGCCAACTCCCAAGGTTCAAAGGGGCACCCGCACAGCGTCTGGGGAGCACGGGATTTGGGATTGGACGGCCCGGGGGACGGCCCGAGACGAACAGTGGGGTCCGGGGGGACGGCGTCCCCCCGGAAGGGCACCGGTTTCAGTCCCCGAAGGGGGTCACGCGGTGCCCGTGAGGTGCTCGGGCCGTACCGGCGTACGGTTGAGTTCCAGGCCCGTCGCGTCCCGGATCGCCGCGAGGACGGCCGGGGTGGACGACAGGGTCGGGGCCTCGCCGATGCCGCGCAGCCCGTAGGGGGCGTGCTCGTCGGCGAGTTCGAGCACGTCGACCGGGATGGTCGGCGTGTCGAGGATGGTGGGGATCAGGTAGTCCGTGAAGGAGGGGTTCCTGACCTTCGCCGTCTTGGGGTCGACGATGATCTCCTCCATCACCGCCACGCCCAGGCCCTGGGTCGTGCCGCCCTGGATCTGGCCGACGACGGAGAGCGGGTTGAGCGCCTTGCCGACGTCCTGGGCGCAGGCCAGCTCGACCACCTTGACCAGGCCCAGCTCGGTGTCGACCTCGACCACGGCGCGGTGCGCGGCGAAGGAGTACTGCACGTGCCCGTTGCCCTGGCCGGTGCGCAGGTCGAAGGGCTCGGTCGGCCGGTGCCGCCACTCCTCCTCGACCTCCACGGCCTCGCCCTCCAGGACGTCGGCCAGGTCGCCGAGGACCTCGCCGCCGTCGGTGACGACCTTGCCGCCCTCCAGCAGGAGTTCGGCCGTGGCCCAGGCCGGGTGGTAGGAGCCGAACTTGCGCCGGCCGATCTCCAGGACCTTCTCGCGGACCAGCTCGCAGGCGTTCTTCACGGCACCGCCGGTGACGTACGTCTGCCGGGAGGCCGAGGTCGAACCGGCGCTGCCCACCTGGGTGTCGGCCGGGTGGATGGTCACCTGGCCGACGCCCAGCTCGGTGCGGGCGATCTGCGCGTGGACGGTGACACCGCCCTGGCCGACCTCCGCCATCGCGGTGTGCACGGTGGCGACGGGCTCGCCGTTGACGACCTCCATGCGCACCTTGGCGGTGGAGTAGTCGTCGAAGCCCTCGGAGAAGCCGACGTTCTTGATGCCGACCGCGTAACCGACGCCCCGTACGACGCCCTCGCCGTGCGTGGTGTTGGACAGGCCGCCGGGCAGCTGGCGGACGTCGGCGCCCTCGCTGGACTCCCACTGGCGCTCCGGGGGCAGCGGCATCGCCTTGACGCGGCGCAGGAGTTCGGCGACGGGGGCGGGCGAGTCGACCGGCTGGCCCGTCGGCATGACGGTGCCCTGCTCCATCGCGTTCAGCTGCCGGAACTCCACCGGGTCCATGCCGAGCTTCGCGGCCAGCTTGTCCATCTGCGCCTCGTAGGCGAAGCACGCCTGGACCGCGCCGAAGCCGCGCATGGCGCCGCAGGGCGGGTTGTTGGTGTAGAGGGCGACGGCCTCGATGTCGACGTCGTCCACCACGTAGGGGCCGACCGACAGCGAGGCGGCGTTGCCGACGACCGCCGGGGAGGCGGAGGCGTAGGCGCCGCCGTCCAGCACGATCCGGCACTTGATGTGGGTGAGCTTGCCGTCCCTGGTGGCGCCGTGCTCGTAGTACAGCTTGGCCGGGTGGCGGTGGACGTGCCCGAAGAAGGACTCGAACCGGTTGTAGACGATCTTCACGGGCTTGCCGGTGCGCAGCGCGAGCAGGCAGGCGTGGATCTGCATCGACAGGTCCTCGCGGCCGCCGAACGCGCCGCCGACGCCGGCCAGCGTCATGCGCACCTTCTCCTCGGGCAGGCCGAGGACGGGCGCCATCTGGCGCAGGTCGGAGTGCAGCCACTGGGTGGCGATGTAGAGGTGGACGCCGCCGTCCTCCTCGGGCACGGCGAGGCCGGACTCGGGGCCGAGGAAGGCCTGGTCCTGCATGCCGAAGGTGTATTCGCCCCGGACGACGACGTCGGCGCGCCCGGCGGCCGCGGCGGCGTCGCCGCGGACGATCGGCTGGCGGTGCACGATGTTGGGGTGCGGGACGTGCCCGCTGTGGTGGTCGTCGCGGTGGTCGTGGACGAGGATCGCGTCCGGCGCGAGGGCCGACTTCTCGTCGGTGATCACCGGCAGTTCGCGGTACTCGACCTTGATCTTGGCGGCGGCGCGACGGGCCGTCTCCGGGTGGTCGGCGGCGACGATCGCGACCGGCTCGCCGTGGTGGCGTACCTTGCCGTGGGCGAGGACCGGGGTGTCCTGGATCTCCAGGCCGTAGTTGCGCACGTCGGTGGGCAGGTCGTCGTACGTCATGACGGCGTACACGCCCGGCAGGGCCAGCGCCTCGGAGGTGTCGATCGACACGATCTCGGCGTGCGCGACGGTGGAGCGCAGGATCTGGCCCCACAGCATGTCCTCGTGCCACATGTCGGACGAGTACGCGAACTCGCCGGTGACCTTCAGGGTGCCGTCCGGGCGGAGGGTGGACTCGCCGATGCCGCCCTTGGTCTGCGATCCCTGGGTGATCTTGGTGGGTGCGCCGTTGGCAGGCATGCTCAGACCCCCTCGGACTGGCGGGCGGCCGCCAGGCGGACCGCGTCCATGATCTTCTCGTAGCCCGTGCAGCGGCACAGGTTGCCCGACAGCGCCTCGCGGATGTCGGCGTCGGTCGGGTTCGGGTTGCGCTCCAGCAGTTCGTCGGAGGCGACGAGCAGGCCCGGGGTGCAGAAGCCGCACTGGACGGCGCCGGCGTCGATGAACGCCTGCTGGACGGGGGCGAGTTCCGTGCCCTCGCCGGTCCGGGAGCCGGTGCCCCGGGCCTGCCAGTTCCGGGCCTCGTCCAGGCTGGTGCCACCGCGGGCGCCGCTCGCGCAGCCACCCTCGGCGCGCTGCTTGGCGAAGTCCGCGAGGCCCTCGACGGTCACCACGTCCCGGCCCTCGGCCTGACCGGCCGCGACCAGGCAGGAACACACCGGCACGCCGTCCAGGCGCACCGTGCAGGATCCGCACTCGCCCTGCTCACAGGCGTTCTTGGAGCCCGGCAGGCCGAGCCGCTCACGCAGGACGTACAGGAGCGACTCGCCCTCCCAGACGTCGTCGGCCTCCTGCGGACGCCCGTTGACGGTGAAGTTGACGCGCATTACGCAGCTCCCTCGGTGGCGCGGCGGGTGCCGCGGTAGGACTCCCAGGTCCAGGTCAGCGTCCGGCGGGCCATCACGCCGACCGCGTGCCGGCGGTAGCTCGCGGTGCCCCGGACGTCGTCGATCGGGTTGCAGGCGGCCGAGCACAGGTCGGCGAACCGCTTGGCGACCGACGGGGTGATGATCTTTCCGTTGTCCCAGAAGCCGCCCTCCTCCAGAGCCGCGTTCAGGAACTCCTCGGCGGCCTTGGCGCGCACCGGGGTGGGGGCGGCGGAGCCGATGCCGGTGCGCACGGTCCGGGTCCCGGGGTGCAGGGCGAGCCCGAAGGCGCACACGGCGATGACCATGGCGTTGCGGGTGCCGACCTTCGAGTACTGCTGCGGGCCGTCGGCCTTCTTCACGTGCACGGCGCGGATCAGCTCGTCGGGCTGGAGCGCGTTGCGCTTGACGCCCGTGTAGAAGGCGTCGATCGGGATCAGCCGGGTGCCCCGGGCCGCCGACGCCACCTCGACCTCCGCGCCGGCCGCGAGGAGGGCGGGGTGGGCGTCGCCGGCCGGCGAGGCCGTGCCGAGGTTGCCGCCGACGCCGCCGCGGTTGCGGATCTGCGGGGAGGCGACCGTGTGCGAGGCGAGCGCGAGGCCCGGCAGCTCGGCACGGAGCTTTTCCATGATCGTGGTGTACGGGACGGAGGCGCCCAGCCGTACGCTCTCCTCGCCGACCTCCCACTCGTAGAGATCGCCGATGCGGTTGAGGTCGAGCAGGTACTCGGGCCGGCGGTGGTCGAAGTTGATCTCGACCATCACGTCGGTGCCACCCGCAATCGGCACAGCGGTGGGGTGCTCGGCCTTCGCGGCGAGCGCCTCCTCCCAGCTGGCGGGGCGAAGGAAGTCCATGACCGGCTCTCTTCTTCGTCTCGTGGGTCGTTCGGATCGAGCCAATCCGTGTGCGGCGGGCGCGGCTCGTTCATGTGCTGTTCACGCGGAGTGGACTCAGTACACCGCTCTGTGCTCCGGCGGGGTCAGTCACCGAAACCATGAAGGAGTTGGCTGGCCAGGGCGGGCATCTTGTAGATTCGTATGAACGGAGGCCTTCGGTAACCTCTCCGATTTCCCGGGGAAACGCGGGAAACAGCGCGGAGGACCGCACCACGCCTCCCCGGGTGTCCGGTTCCGGGTGCCCCGGGAGGGCCCCGGCCCACCCCCCGAAGATCCATCGTAGGTTTCGAGACAAAGAACGGCGGCGACGAGATGCGGCTGCGCGCACTGCTGGACACCGATGCGCTGGGCCTGCGGCTGCTCGGCGGCGAGGACGAGCTGGACCGCGCGGTACGCGGGGTCATGACCACCGACCTGCGCGACCCGAGCCGCTACCTCTCCGGCGGTGAGCTGGTACTGACGGGCCTGGCCTGGCGCCGGGACGCCGCCGACTCCGAGCCCTTCGTGCGGATCCTGGCGCAGTCCGGGGTGGCGGCCCTGGCGGCCGGCGAGGCGGAGCTGGGCGATGTGCCGGAGGACCTGGTGCTGGCCTGCGCCCGGCACCGGCTGCCGCTGTTCGCCGTGCACGAGTCGGTGGCGTTCGCCACGATCACCGAGCACGTCGTCCGGCAGGTCTCCGGCGAGCGGGCCGGGGACCTGGCCGCGGTGGTGGACCGGCACCGCCGGATGATGACCTCGGGCCCGGCCGGCGGCGGCCCGGACGTGGTCCTGGACCTGCTCGGCTCCGACCTCGACCTGCGCGCCTGGGTGCTCTCCCCCACCGGCCGGCTGATCGCCGGCTCCAAGGTGGCGGGCCCGGCGCTGCCCGCCGACACCTGCGCCCGGCTCGCCGCCGAGCATCTGGCGGCCACCCGCACCGGCCGCCGCGGTCCGCACCGCGTCCAGCTGCACGGCACCACCTACTCCCTCTTCCCGGTCCGCTCCTCCGGCCGCTCCCCACAGGCCGCCCGCGACGTGCGCGAAACGGTGCTGTCGGACTGGCTGCTGGCCGTGGAGGCGGACGCGGGCGACTGGCCCGGGGAGCGGCTGGACCTGCTCCAGGGCGTCACCCAGCTGATCGCCGTCGAACGCGACCGCCGGGACGCGGCCCGCACGGTCCGGCGCCGGCTCGCCCAGGAGGTGCTGGAGCTGGTGCAGAGCGGCGCCCCGCCCGCCGAGACGGCCGCGCGCCTGCGGGTGGCGGCGCCGGTGCTGCTGCCCGGGCTCGGGGCGGCCCCGCACTGGCAGGTCGTGGTGGCCCGCGTGGAGTGGGAGGGCGGGGAGACCGACGGCGGCCCGGTCGCCCAGTCGCTGCTGGAGGAGGTGCTCGTCGACCCGCTGGCGACCGGCCCGGAGCCCTCCGACCGGATCGCCGTCGCGCACTCCGGCGGCGAGGCCATCGCCCTGGTGCCGCTGCCCGCGGTCGCCTCCGAGCACGACGGCTCGGAGACCGGGCTGCTCGCCGACGCCCTGCTCCAGGCCGTGCGCGAGCCGCTGTCGGCGGGCCTCGACGACGACGGGCGGCTCACCCTCGGTGTCAGCGCCGCCGTGCACTCGGCAGAAGGTCTGCGCGGCGCCCTGGAGGAGGCCCGGCACGCCCGCCGGGTCGCCGCCGCCCGCACCGGCCGGGTCTGCGCGGCCGGCCACCAGGAACTGGCCAGTCACGTACTGCTGCTCCCCTTCGTTCCGGACGACGTCCGCCGCGCCTTCACCGCGCGGCTGCTGGACCCGCTGAAGGAGTACGACCGCCGGCACCGGGCGGAGCTGATCCCCACCCTGGAGGCGTTCCTGGACTGCGACGGCTCCTGGACCCGCTGCGCCACCCGGCTCCACCTGCACGTCAACACGCTGCGCTACCGGGTCGGGCGGATCGAGCAGTTGACGGGACGGGACCTGTCCCGGCTGGAGGACAAGCTGGACTTCTTCCTCGCCCTGCGCATGAGCTGAGCCCGGCGGGGGCGCGCGGCGGCCGGACCCGGCCACGCCGGCGTCCCCCTACTTTGTGAAATTTTTCACCCGTCCTCTTGGCCGGGCCGGGCGAAGGGTGCTGGAATGCGGCCACCACTCAACAGCTCGATGGCGCGCATGGGGAGGGCAACGTGGCGCACACCGCCATGTCCGGTGACGGAACGACCCCTGACGATCCTCTCCAGACCGCGGTGTGGCGGCTGCGCAGCCGGGCCTGCTGGGCCGACGCGGCGGCCCTGCTGCCGGCCGACCGGGCCGCCCCGGCGTTGCAGCGGGCCGCGCTGCTGGTCGAGCGGTGCCTGTACACCGAGCGGGGCTGGGCGGAGGCGGAGGACGCGCTGCGCACGGCGGAGGCGCTGGCGCACGACGACGAGGAACGGGGGGCCGCCGCGTGCGAGCGGGGCCAGCTCGCCTACACGGCCACGCTGCACGGCGTCCGCGACCGCGCGGACGAGGCGCGGGCCGCGCTGGGCCGGGCGGCGGCGCTGATCCCCCCGGGGTCGCCGGAGCGGGCCCTGCTGGACTTCCGCCGGGGGCTGGTCGCGGAGAACCTGGCCCGCTCACCGCAGGCGGCGCGCGCCGCGTACCGCCGGGCGCACGCGGCGGCGGGGGCGCGCGCGGATTCCCTGCTGCTGTCCTTCACCTGGCGGCACCTGGCCGGACTCGCCCTGCGGGACGGGGAGTTGGCCGACGCGCGGCACGGCTTCGCCGAGTCCCTGCGGATCCGGGAGGAGCTGGGATATCTGGTGGGCACGGCGCCGGCGCTGGTGTCCCTGGCCGACACGGAGGACGAACCGGAGGCGTCCCGCCTGCGCGAGGAGGCCCGGCGCCTGTTCCGCCTCCTGGGGGGCGTGCCGACCTGGCTGGCGGGACAACTGGCCCCGCCGGCACCGGGGGCGGCGACGGCGTAGGGAGGATGACGGGGCATCGGGCGGGGGGACCGGGTGCGTGGCCTCGGGCGGGGTCGGGGACCTGCTCGCGCGGGTCCGGGGGCGTCCGGGGCACCCCGGGGGCGCGGGGAACCGCGAGGGCTCAGCCCGCGCCGGCGAAGTGCTCGCGCACCAGCCCCCGCACCACCTCCACGTCCCCGACTCCCAACGCGTCGAGCAGCGCCACGTGTTGCGCCGCGTCGGCGACCAGGTCGGCCCGTCCCCGCCGCACCGGCGGCCACTGCGCCCGCCGGTGCAGGTCCTCGGCGATCCGCACCAGTTGCTCGTTGCCCGCCAGGGCGAGCAGCGCCCGGTGGAAGGCGCGGTCGGACTCGGCGTACGCCGCCGGGCAGCCCGTGGCCGCCACGCGCACCGTCTCCTCCGCCAGCGGCCGCAGCTCGGCCCACCGCTCGGCCGGCACCGTGCGCGCGAGCCGCATCATCACGGGCACCTCGAGCAGCGCCCGCACCTCCGCCAGCTCGGCCAGCTCGCGCGCCCCGCGCTCGAGCACCCGGAAGCCGCGGTTGGGCACGACCTCGACGGCGCCCTCCAGCGCGAGCTGCTGCATGGCCTCCCGCACGGGCGTGGCCGAGACGCCGAACCGCTCCCCGAGCGCCGGCGCCGAGTAGACCTCGCCCGGCCGCAGGTCGCCGGTGACCAGCGCGGTGCGCAGCGCGTCCAGGATCTGCCCGCGCACCGAGGAGCGCCGTACCGCGTCCCGGGGCAGCGGAACCGGCCGCTCGGCGTACGGGTGCTCGTCCCGGGCCGCGACCGGCTTGCCCGGGGAGCCCTGCACGCCCTGCTTCACGGGTCCTCCTGGCGGCTTGTCGGTACTTGGGGTCATTGACGACGGGTTGTCGGTTGTCCGTCAAGCACCTTAGGCGCACGGGGCGGCAGGTCAAACTCCGGCGCGACTGAGTAAGGTGAGCCTTACCTCTACTGTCCGGTCCGTGACCACGGACGCCCCGAAGGATCGGTGGTTCCGCCCATGCCCGCCGCGACCTCGCCGCTCACCGCCGCCTACGACCGCCTCGCCGCCGTCTTCCCGGGGCTGAGGGTGACCGAGCTGGGCCCGGACGATGCGGCGCCCGGCGGCCCGGGCTGGGTCGAGGCCGCCGCCCTCGCGGCGGGCGGCGCGGCCCTGGACACCTTCCTGGCCTGGGACGCGGCCCAGGTGGAGCGGGACTACGGCCGTCCGGCCCGCCCGGACGTCGTCGCGAGCTTCGGCCTGCACCGCTACGCCTGGGCGGCCTGTCTGCTGATCACCGTCCCGTGGTTCCTGCACCGCCGGGTGCCCCGGCTGCCCGTGACCCACGTCGGCCACGACCGCACGACGGGCCTGATGGCCGTGCGCCTCCCCGTCTCCGTGGCCTGCCTGCCGGACGATCCCGCCGCCGCGCTGCCCGGCACGGCCGTCGTCCCGGACGAGGAGGCGCTGCGGGCCGAGGTGCGCTCGGCCCTGGCCGAGCACCTGGAGCCGGTGCTCGCGGCCTTCGGGCCCCGGATGCGGCGGCGCGGGCGCGCGCTGTGGGGCATGGCGACCGACGAGGCCGTGGAGGGCCTGTGGTACGTCGCCGGGCTGTTCGGCGAGGAGGAGGCGGACCGGGCCGTGCGGGAGCTGGAGCTGCTGCTGCCGGGCACGACCCCGCCGTACGCCGGCTCGGCCGGGTTCCGGGTGCTGACCGCCGCGGACGGCGCGCCGCTGCGCACCCGGGACCGGGCGAGCTGCTGCATGTTCTACACCGTCCGCCCGCAGGACACCTGCGTGACGTGTCCGCGCACCCGGGACGGCGAGAGGATCGCCAAGCTCACCACCATCGCGGCCGGTTGAGGAACCTCCCCGGCCGGGCACAACTGCCCCACCCCGCACGGGAACTTTTGCCGGAACCATCCGTACGGGTAGTCTGTTCGAACTCAACTCCCGACTCTCACGCGGCAGTTCGAGCAGAACGCCGTCCCGGGCATCCCTCGCGCACTTCCTTGGCGGCCTCTTGCCCCGAAACCCCCTGAGGGACGTCGGGAATGGGCCACTATGGCGGGCGTTACGCCCTATCCCCATGCAAGGGACCCTGATGAGACTGACCGACATATCGCTGAACTGGCTGCTTCCGGGCGCCATCCTGCTCCTGGGCATGCTGGTGGCAGTGGCGGTGCTCGCGCGCGGCAAGCGCTCCGCCGGGGAGAACGCGAGCGCAGACGACTCCTGGGAGCGCAGCGAGGAGCGCCGCCGGCGCAAGGAGGCCCTCTACGGCACCGCCTCCTACGCGCTGCTGTTCTGCTGCGCGGCGGTGGCGGCGGCCCTGTCCTTCCACGGCCTGGTCGGCTTCGGCGAACAGAACCTCGGGCTGAGCGACGGCTGGCAGTACCTGGTGCCGTTCGGCCTGGACGGCGCGGCGATGTTCTGCTCCGTCCTCGCCGTGCGCGAGGCCAGCCACGGCGACGCCGCCCTCGGCTCCCGGATACTCGTGTGGCTGTTCGCCGCGGCGGCGGCCTGGTTCAACTGGGTGCACGCGCCCCGCGGGGCGGGCCACGCCGGTGCTCCGCAGTTCTTCTCCGGGATGTCGCTGTCGGCCGCCGTGCTCTTCGACCGGGCGCTGAAGCAGACCCGCCGGGCCGCGCTGCGCGAGCAGGGCCTGGTGCCGCGCCCGCTGCCGCAGATCCGGATCGTGCGCTGGGTGCGGGCACCCCGCGAGACCTTCCGGGCCTGGTCGCTGATGCTCCTGGAGGGCGTGCGCAGCCTGGACGAGGCGGTCGAGGAGGTCCGCGAGGACAAGCGGCAGAAGGAGCAGGCCCGGCAGCACCGGCGCGACCAGCAGCGCGTGGAGCGGGCCCGGCTGAAGGCGATCAGCCGGGGCCACCGCGGCCTCGCCGGCCGGGGTGCCGGCCGGCAGGTCGAGGTGCAGCCGGTGGAACGCGCGGCGGCCCCGGCGCCCACCGCGGAGCCCGCCATATCCACCCCGGAGCCGCTGCCCGTACGCGCCCGGCCCTCGCTCCAGCCGGTCCGCGGCGCGACTGAGCCGCTGACCGTCGACCTCACGGCCGAGGACGACACCATGGCCCTGCCGCGCCTCGACTCCCTGGAGCGCAAGCTCAAGGACCTGGAGAAGCAGCTCGGCTGACCGCGTGGCACGGCCGCGCAGCGCGGGGCGGGGCGTGACCGGTGGGGTCGTGCCCCGCGCCGGGGGCCGCTCAGGCCGCCTCGGTGCCCAGTTCGAACCACACCGACTTGCCCACCCCGTGCGGTCGTACCCCCCAGGCGTCGGCCAGGGACTCGACCAGCACCAGGCCCCGGCCGTGGGTGTCGTCGTCGGTGTCCGGGACGTGCACCTCGGGCTTGCGGGCCACGAAGTCCCGTACCTCCACTCGCAGTCCGTCCGGTTCCAGCACGGCCGTCAGGACGGCGTCGTGGTCGGTGTGGACGAGCGCGTTGGTGACGAGTTCGCTGGTGAGCAGTTCGGCGATCTCCGAGCGGCCCGGTTTGCCCCAGTGCCGCAGCAGTTCGCGCACCGCCCGGCGGGCCTCCGGCACCGCCCTGAGGTCCGCCCGGCCCAGTCTGCGCCGCAGCCGTCGCGCGTCGTCGGTGATGGTGTCGGTCTCGTCCCCCGCTGTCGCCGAGAAGGCCCCGATGGTCACGGGACCGCCCCCTCGCGCCTGCCTCTTCATGGCCCCCGCCCGCACGCCGCCGAGTCCCTGCCCCTCCTGGTCGAACACGTTCACGGGGGATGCTTGCCCAGCGGACACCGGGGCAGTCCTGACGTATGCCCGATGACCGGCGGTTCGGCCATATCCGCACAGCGTCCCCGCCGCCCGGGGCGCCGCTCCGCCGCCACGCACCGGGCGCCACGGACGCCGCAGGACGCCACGGACGCCCCGCGACGGCGGCCCGGCCCCGTCCGGCACCGGTGGTCGGCGCTCCGTCACGCCCCGTGAAACTGGCCGAAATGCGCTCCCCCCTGGGGGCGCTTACGGGCGTGGCACGTTTCGCAGGTTGGATCGGGCCATCTGGAGCATCCGGCCGACCCCGCCGTCCAGCACGATCTTGGAGGCGGACAGCGCGAACCCGGTGACCATCTCGGCGCTGATCTTGGGCGGAATGGACAGGGCGTTGGGATCGGTGACGATGTCCACCAGGGCGGGCCCCTTGTGCCGGAACGCCTCCTTGAGCGCCCCGGCGAGCTGCTTGGGCTTCTCCACCCGGATGCCGTGGGCGCCGCACGCCCGGGCCACGGCGGCGAAGTCCGGGTTGGTGTTGGCGGTGCCGTACGAGGGCAGGCCCGCGACCAGCATCTCCAGCTCGACCATGCCGAGGGAGGAGTTGTTGAACAGCACCACCTTCACCGGCAGGTCGTACTGCACGAGCGTCAGGAAGTCGCCCATCAGCATGGAGAAGCCGCCGTCCCCGGACATGGCGACCACCTGCCGGCGCCGGTCGGTGAACTGGGCGCCGATGGCCATCGGCAGCGCGTTCGCCATGGACCCGTGGGAGAACGAACCGATGATCCGGCGGCGGCCGTTGGGGGTGATGTAACGGGCGGCCCAGACGTTGCACATCCCGGTGTCGACGGTGAACACCGCGTCGTCGGCGGCCACTTCGTCCAGCACGGCGGCCACGTACTCGGGGTGGATCGGGACGTGCTTGTCGACCTTGCGGGTGTAGGCCTTGACCACGCCCTCCAGCGCGTCGGCGTGCTTCTTCAGCATCCGGTCGAGGAAGCGCCGGTTCGTCTTCTCCTTCACCCGCGGGATCAGGCACCGCAGCGTCTCGCGCACGTCACCCCAGACCGCGAGGTCGAGCCGGGAGCGGCGGCCGAGCACCTCGGGCCGCACGTCGACCTGGGCGATGCGCACGTCGTCGGGCAGGAAGGCGTTGTACGGGAAGTCGGTGCCGAGCAGGATCAGCAGATCGCACTCGTGGGTGGCCTCGTAGGCGGCGCCGTAGCCCAGCAGACCGGACATCCCGACGTCGTACGGGTTGTCGTACTGGATGTACTCCTTGCCCCGGAGCGCGTGGCCCACCGGTGACTTGATCTTGCCGGCGAACTCCATCACCTCGGCGTGCGCGCCGGCCGTCCCACTGCCGCAGAACAGGGTGACCTTGCCGGCCGCGTCGATCATCTCCGCCAGCCGGTCGATCTCGGCGTCCCCGGGCCGCACGGTGGGCCGGGAGGTGACGAGGGCGCTCTGCGCGGCCTTCTCCGGGGCGGGCTCGCCGGCGATGTCCCCGGGCAGCGAGACCACGCTCACCCCCCGCTGGCCGACCGCGTGCTGGATGGCGGTCTGCAGCAGCCGGGGCATCTGCTTCGGGTTGGAGATCAGCTCGCTGTAGTGGCTGCACTCCTGGAACAGCCGGTCCGGGTGGGTCTCCTGGAAGTAGCCGAGCCCGATCTCGCTGGACGGGATGTGCGAGGCGAGCGCGAGCACCGGGGCCATGGAGCGGTGGGCGTCGTACAGGCCGTTGATCAGGTGCAGGTTGCCGGGGCCGCAGGAGCCGGCGCAGGCGGCCAGCTTCCCGGTGATCTGGGCCTCGGCGCCGGCGGCGAACGCGGCGGTCTCCTCGTGGCGCACATGGATCCAGTCGATGGCGGCGTTGCGGCGGACGGCGTCCACGACCGGGTTGAGGCTGTCGCCGACGACGCCGTAGAGGCGGCGCACTCCCGCGCGGACGAGGATGTCGACGAACTGCTCGGCTACGTTCTGTTTGGCCATGGCTCGCGTGTGCCCCTTCGCTCCCGGAATACGGCCCTGCCGTTCCCATCAATCCACAGGGGCCGCGGTTACGCCTCCCACACGACCGCCGCCGTACGGTCGTCGGCGTACCCCTTCACCCGCAACCGGGCGTCGGCGAGGAAGGCGGCGAGGCCGGGCGGGGTGCCGCCGGACCAGCGGCGGGCCAGGCGGGCGCGCAGGGCGTCCTCGTCGCGCAGCGGCTCGGCCAGGCCCGCCGTGCACAGCACCAGCACATCACCCGGGCGGGCTACCGAGGCGCGGAACCGGAACGGCGGGCGGGGCGGGCCGGGGACCGAGCGGCCCGGCCGCCCCGCGCCCGGGTCCATGGTGAGCCGGTCACCGTCGGCGGCCCGCTGTTGCGGCGCGCCGAAGCCGTCGGCACCGTCGGCCGTCGCGCGGGGCTCGATGTCCTGCCAGGCGCCGTCCCGCAGCCGGAACAGCCCGCCGTCGCCGACGCCGAAGAACACCCGGACGCGGCATTCCGGGTCGGCGGGCAGCAGCAGGCAGCGCAGGCTGCCCGGGACCGCGCCGGACGCGGCGTTCCGTCCGGCGGCGTCCGTGTGGAGCCTGCCGAGACCGCGGTCGGCGAGCCGGCGCAGCCCGGCCTTCAGGTCGCCGCGCCGGGCCGCCCGGACGTCCTGCGCGAGCCGCTGGTGGCTGCGGCCCACCGCCCGCGCGATCTCCCGGCACGCCTCGGCCGCCGCCAGGTGCGCGCCCGGCACGGCCCGGGCACCGGCCGCCATCGCCACGAGCACCAGCGCCCGGTCGCCGGTCCCGAACCGCGCGACGAGCAGCGCGTCCCGGCGCGGCTCGCCCCGGTAGCGCGCGGAGTCCCCGCGCAGCGACACGGCCCGCAGCGTGCACGCCCCGTACCGGGCGCCGTCCAGCACGGTGTCCGGGACCAGTTCGTCCGGCGCGTCGGGGTCGGCGGGCGGGAGGGCGGTGGGTTCGGGGTCGTAGGTGGGCGGCCCGGAGCCGACGTAGTCCGGGGTGTCGGCGGGGGCGACGGGGTGGCCCGGGAGCGGGGGCCGGGGCCGCTCCGGTTCCGGGGGAGGCGACGGATCCCGGGGGCGCGGCCGTTCCGCCACGGTGTTCCGCGCCGAGGCGAACCGGTCGTCCAGGGAGTCGGGCGCCTGCGCGGGACCCGTGTCCGGCGTGACGCCGTCGTACAACTCCCCCCACCAGTCGTCGTCCTGACGAGCGGGACTCGCACCCTGCTGGCTCATGCCCCCGATTGTCCACCGCATGGGCCGCCGGAGAACGGCGCACCGGGAAAATGCGGCGCACCGCCCGGCCCGAACAGTGTGTCGAGCGAGGTCGGGAACAGCGGCGCGGCGCGCGGTCGTTGGCCGCCGGGCGGCCCCACCCCCCACGGGAGGACCGCCCGGCGACGTTCGAGGTGGCCCGGCCCCGGATCCCCTCACACGCGCCACACACGTCCGGGGCCGGGCCACGACCCCGGCCGGGTTCCCGGGATCGCGTCCGTGAATCAGGTCAACGGCCGTGCGTGCGGGGGCTGCTGTCACCTCGGCAGACGCGCCGCCGTCACGGCGACGGTGTGAGGCGGCGGCTTGGCGCCGTGGCCGGCACGGTGACGGTGGGTGGGACGTGACCGGTGGACCGCAGGAGGCCCGCGGGCCGGTGGGTCAGGGCGTGGTGGACGGTGTCGGCCACGGCCGCCATGCCGGCGTCGTTGAAGTGGAGATGGTCGCCGGGGTCGTAGGCGGGCAGGATGCGGGCGGGGTCGGCCGGGTCGCGGACGGCGGCGTCCGCGTCGGCCACCGCGTCGAAGGCGCCGCCGGTGCGGATGAAGGCGTTCACCCGCAGCCGTACCGCCTCGCCGGCCGGGGACCAGGCGGGGTAGCCGCCGTACGGGGTGAGGGTGACGCCGACGACCGGAACGCCCCGGGCGTGGGCGCGCGCCACCAGGACGCGGTAGGCGTCCGCGTAGGCGGCGGGGTCGTACGCCTCCGGGGTGCCCTTGATGTCGTTGATGCCCTCGAAGACGACCAGCGCCCGCACCCCGGCCCGGTCCAGCGCGTCGGTGTCCAGGCGGGCGAGGGCGCTCGGTCCGGTGCCGTCGCGCAGCAGGCGGTTGCCGGCGATGCCCGCGTTGAGGACGCCGAGCCGGCGGTCGCGCAGCCGCTGGGCGAGCCGGTCGGGCCAGCGGCGGTTGGCGTCGGGGGTGGAGCCGTTGCCGTCGGTGAGCGAGTCCCCGAACGCGACGACGCTGCCGGCGGCGAACCCGCGGACGTCGACGCCGGTGACGTAGTACCAGCGGCCGGTGGTCAGGGTGTACGCGGTGCCGTCCTCGTCGGCGGCCCGGCCGGCGCCTGCCGGGGCCAGGTAGCTGGTCTGGAGGGCGGTGCGGTGGTAGGTGGCGGGACCGGAGTCCTCCGGGGTGTAGACCGTGACGAGCAGGTCGGCGGCGGGCGGCACGCGCAGCGGCACCGCGTCGGTGACCGCGTCCGCGCCCGGCGGGACGGTCGCCTCGGCGGCGCCGTGGAAGGTGGCGGTGCGCAGGGTGCCGGGCAGGGCGTCGGGTCCGGCCGCCCGGCGCAGCGCCACGGTGACCGCGCCGAGGCGGAGCGGCCGGGTCCCGAGCCGGTTGCTGAGCCGGACCCGGACGGCCGTGCCGCCGACGCTGAGGTGGACGACGTTGCGGACGGCGGTGCCGGGCAGCGCGGCGGCGGTGCCGGAGGGCGCGGTCTCCCAGCTGCCGGTCCAGGGCGGCGGGGCCGGCCGGGCGGCGGCCGGTGCCGTCAGGGCCGCCGACAGCAGCGGAAGGAGGACCGCGAGGACCCGTACGACCTTGGCCATGTGTGCCCGCCCTTCCACGAGGCCCTTCGCAGCCGAAGGTCCCACATCCCGGCCCGACACGCCGTCCCCCGCCCCCGGAACCACCCGTTCGGCGCAATCCCGCCGCCGGTCCGTCCACCGGTCCGTCCACCAGGGGACCAGGTGCACCGCCCGTTCAGGAGCCGTTTAGGGTCGGGGGGAGCAGCCGGGCCGCGTGGACCACGCAGGCCGGGGGGACGTCGCACGAGGGGAGAACGAGGCGATGACGGCGTGCGAGAGGTGCGGGCGGCCGGGACACCGTTGGCCCCGGTCCCGGTGCCGCTTCGGGGCGGACCGGGCGGACCGGGCGGAGACGACCGCGGACGTCGCCGAGGTCGTTGTGGAGACGGGGCTGCTCGGGTGGGCCGGGCGGGCCGTCGCGGGCGTGGCGCGGCTGGTGGTACGGGCGCTCGACTGACCGCACGCGCACGAGTGCCGCGGACGCGCACGAGTACTAGCGCAGGACGCCCTCCAGGGTGAGCAGCCGTACCTTGCGTTCCAGTCCCCCCGCGTACCCGGTCATCGCCCCGTTCGCGCCGACGACCCGGTGGCAGGGGCGCAGGATCAGCAGCGGATTGGCGCCGACCGCGCCGCCGACCGCGCGCACGGCGGCGCGGGGTGCGCCGACGCGGGCGGCGATCTCCCCGTAGGTGACGGTGGTGCCGTGGGGCACGTCGTCCAGCGCGGCCCACACCCGCTCGCGGAACGCGGTGCCGACGGCCCGCAGCGGCAGCCGGAACTCCGTCCGCTCGCCCGCGAAGTAGGCGGCGAGCTGGTCGGCGGCGGCCCGGAACGGCCCGGCGTCCGCCCGCCAGCCGTCCAGCACGGTCCGCCCGCCCTTCTGCCCGGGCACGGACAGCGAGGTGAGGGCGCCGTCCGCGTCCGCGGTGAGCAGCAGCGGCCCTACGGGGGCGTCCAGGTGGGTGTAGTACACGGTGGTCATCGGGCCGGTGTTCCTCACTTCTCGGGGTGCCGGGGGTCTGACGGGGCCGGGGCCGGGGCCGGGCTTCAGGGGATCCGCTCCCCCGCCACCCGCAGGTGCCGGACGGCGTACGAGCGCCAGGGCCGCCAGGCGTCGGGGAGGCCGGCGCCGGGCGGTGCCGCGTCGGGGTCGCCGAGGGCGCGGACGCGGAGGGTGGCGACGGTGTCCGGGTCCATGCCGGGCAGGGCGAGCAGGGCCTCCTCGGCGGTGTGCCGGTCGGCGCCCGGGTCCAGCCGTACCGTGCCGTCGGCGAGGGCGGCGGCGAGCGCGCCCAGCGGGCCGTCGGGCTCGGCCTCGGCGAGCGCGGCGGGCTCGGGGAAGAGGTGGGTGAGGCCGCGGTGCGGCGCGTCGAGCGGCTTGCCGTACCGGCGTGCCAGTTCCCCGGCGCCCTCGGGTCCTGCCAGGACGCGGGCGGCGGCCTCCAGGGGGTCCACGGCGCCGGGCGAGCGCAGCCCGGGGCGGGCGGCGACCAGCGGGGCGAGCCGGGGGTCGGCGCCGAGCCGTTCGTCGACGGCGTACGGGTCGGCGTCCAGGTCGAACAGCCGGCGCAGCCGCTGCACGGCGGTGGTGAGGTCCCTGGGGTCGGTGAGGTGCAGCCGGGCGTCGAGCCAGCCGCCCGGGTGGGTGCCGCCGCCGGTGCGTGCCGCGTGGCCGCGTTCCCGGACGGCGGCGATCCCGGTGCCGTAGGGCAGCCGCAGGGTGCGCCGGTAGGTGCGGGCGCCCGGCGCGCCGGTCACCTCCTCGACGCCGGGTACGGCCTCCCGGGCGAGCTGGTCGAAGACGGCGGCCGTCTGGTAGGGGCCGCGGTGGGCGAGCCGGAGCGGGATGCCCGCGCCGGGCGCGGCCCGGCGGGCGGCGCGGTCCCCGAGGGCGGCGGCCCGCAGCTCGGTCGGCGTCGCGGCGTACGCCTCGCGGATCGTGTCGTTGAACTGCCGCACGCTGGCGAACCCGGACGCGAACGCGATCTCGGTCACCGGCATGCCGGTGGTCTGGAGCAGCACGCGCGCGGTGTGCGCGCGCTGCGTCCGGGCGAGTGCCACCGGCCCGGCGCCCAGTTCGGCGGTGAGCTGCCGCTGGACCTGCCGGGCGCTGTAGCCGAGCCGCGCGGCGAGCCCGGCGACGCCCTCGCGGTCCACGACGCCGTCGGCGATCAGGCGCATGGCCCGGCCGGTGACGTCCGCCCGGACGTTCCACTCCGCGGAGCCCGGCACGGCGTCCGGCCGGCACCGCCGGCAGGCCCGGAACCCGGAGCCCTGCGCGGCGGCGGCCGTCGCGAAGAACCGCACGTTGTGCCGTTTCGGTGTGACGGCCGGGCAGCTGGGGCGGCAGTAGATCCCGGTGGTCTCGACGGCGAAGAAGAACACCCCGTCGAACCGCGCGTCCCGGCTGCGTACCGCCTCGTACCTGCTGTCCTCGTCCCTCACGTCTCCCAGTGTGGTCCCGGCCGCGGGGCACGGGCCAGCGGGAATCGGACGCCTAGCTCCAGCGTCCGCGCTTGGCCTCCATGGCCGCCCGGCCCTCGGCTCCCTTCCGCTTCCAGTCGCGGCGCAGTTCCGCGCGGACCCGGGCGTCGGTCTTGGCCGCGATCCACTGGTTCTCCCGCATCAGCTTGCGGTAGCTCTCCAGCCGCCGCTCGGGAAGCGCGCCGTCCGCGACGGCGGAGCGCACCGCGCACCCCGGCTCGCTCTCGTGGGCGCAGTCGTGGAACCGGCACCGCCGGGCCAGCTCCTCGATCTCGGCGAACACCTGCCCGACGCCCTCGCCGGCGTCGAAGAGGCCGACGCCGCGCAGCCCGGGGGTGTCGATGAGCACCCCGCCGGTGGGCAGGGCGAGCAGGTTGCGGGTGGTCGTGGTGTGCCGGCCCTTGCCGTCGACGTCCCGGGCGGGGGGGGGGGGGGGGGGGGGGGGGGGGGCGGGAGGGGGGGGGGGGGGGGGGGGGGGTGGGGGGGGGCTGGCGGGAAAGCAAAAAACCGAAAAAGAAGGG
>NZ_JBVJOT010000017.1:23371-140200 GCF_055583025.1 Streptomyces sp. NPDC104831 | reverse complement strand
TAGCCCGCCCCCCCCCCCCCCCCTCCCTCCTCCCCCCCCCCCCCCCCCCCCCCCCCCCCCCCCCCCCCCCCCCCGCCCGTTCGCCGCCCCGCACTCGCGCGCGGAGGGCTCTTCCGCCCGGCGGAACGCCATCGTCGCCGGATCGTGCGGCGGTTGAGCCGTTTCACGTTCCCTGGGCCGGTCACCCGAAGGCGAGAACGCTTACGACAGGGCACGACGACTCCCACCGATCCAGGAGATTTCCCATGGACAACTGGCGTGACCATGCCGCGTGCCGTCACGAGGATCCCGATCTGTTCTTCCCCATCGGGACCACCGGCCCGGCACAGGTGCAGACCGAGCGGGCGAAGGCGGTGTGCGGACGCTGCCCGGTCCGGGAGCAGTGCCTGGACTGGGCGCTGGACACCGGTCAGAGCATCGGCGTCTGGGGCGGTACCACCGAGCTGGAGCGCCGGGCGCTCAAGCGCCGGGCCCGCTCCCGCTACCGCTCCGGCTGACGGCCGGGGCCCGGCCGGCGCCCGCGCGCCGCGCGGCGGCCCTCCCGGCGCGGGGGGGCGCCCGGCGCGCGGCTCAGCCGCCGCGGCGCAGGGTCCCCCACGCCCGCTCCTGGCGGGCCACCTCCCGGCGGGCCTCCTCGATCACCTCGCCCGCGATCCAGCACAGCGGCTCGACGTCGGCCACGAGCGGCTCGTTGTCGGGGCCCCGGCCCCGCTCCCTGCCCCCGAGGACCCAGGGCCGTACGCCGGGTCCCTTGTCGTGGGGCAGGTGCGCGTAGTCGTAGAGGCGGCGCGCCACCCACAGCTCGACCGAGCGGCCGTTCCACCACTCCTCCACGTCGAGCGGGTTGGCGGACAGCCCGGGCATGGCCACGCCGGTCAGCTCGTCCGTGCTGGACACCTTGTGGAGATCGGTGCCGGGCCCCTTGGACCACCGCACGTACAGCCCCCGGCGCCGCCGCACCAGGGCTGCCGCGTCGGCGAGGGTGCTCACGACCGGCAGGTCGTCCGGTGCGCTCATGGCTTGACCTCCCTGTACCGCGCGTACGCCACGCGACCGGAGTACCCCGGCCGCGCACCGGAAATCGGACGTCAGGCGCGGTCCGGCCGGCCCGGGGCGTACAGCCAGGTGTCGAACAGTCCTTTGAGCCGCTTGCCCGACGTCCGCTCGGCCAGCCGGACGAACCCGGCGGTCGTGCCGTGTCCGCCGCGGCGCCCGTCCGCCCAGGCGCGCAGGACGCGGAAGAAGTCCCGGTCGCCGACGGCCCGCCGCAGTGCGTGCAGGGCCATGGCGCCGCGGTCGTAGACGGGCGTGCCGAACAGGCGCGCGCCGCTGCCCGGGTCGCCGGGCGGGTAGGCCCACAGTCCGTCGCGGGCGGGGCGGGCGTAGAGGGCGTCGAAGGTCTTCTGGGCGCTGGGGCCGCCGTGCTGCTCGGAGTAGAGCCACTCGGCGTAGGTGGCGAAGCCCTCGTTGAGCCAGATGTCCTTCCAGGACGTGAGGGTGACGGAGTCGCCGAACCACTGGTGGGCGCTCTCGTGCACGAGGGTGGTGAGGTCGGGCGCGGAGTCGTAGACCGGCCGGGTCTGCGTCTCCAGGGCGTAGCCGACGTCCGGTGCGTGGTCGACGAGGGATCCGGCGGCCCGGAACGGGTACGGCCCGAAGAGCCGGCTCCCCCACTCCAGCACGGACGGCAGCTTCCTCAGCACGGGCGCGGCGGCGCGCGCCTCACGGGGGTCCACGGCGTTGAACACCTGGATGCCGTCACGCGTCGTGTACCGCTCGGTACGGAACGTTCCGATGGTGGCGGTCGCCAGGTAGGCGGCCATGGGCTCGCTCTGGCGCCAGCGGAAGGTGGTCCTGCCGTGGGCGGTGCGCTGTCCGAGGAGGACGCCGTTGGCGACGGCGGTGCGGCCCCGCGGGACGGTGAGCGCGAAGTCGTACGACGCCTTGTCCCCGGGGTGGCCGTTGGCGGGGAACCAGGTCATGGCGCCCTGGGGTTCGCCCGCGACGAACGCGCCGTCGTCGGTGGGGATCCAGCCGTCCGCCGAGCCGTCGGGGTCGGTGACCGGCCCGGGAGTGCCGTGGTAGGTGACGGCGACCCGGAAGGTGCGGCCCTTCGCCACAACGGCGGACGGGGTGACGACGAGTTCCCGGCCGTCACGGGCGAAGCGGGCGGTCCGGCCGTCGACCGTCACCCGGGTGACGGTCAGCCCGGACAGGTCGAGGTCGAAGCGGGTCAGGCGCTGGGTGGCGCGGGCCGTGAGGACGGCGGTGCCGTCCAGGCGCCGGGCGGCGGGCTCGTAACGCAGCGTCAGGTCGTAGTGGCCGACGTCGTAGCCGCCGTTGCCGCTGAGCGGGAAGTACGGGTCTCCCGCGCCGGGCGCCCCGGCGGTGGCCGGTGCGGCGCCGCCGTTGGCGTCCGGTGCCGCGGCCCCGGTGGTGGCGAGGAGTGCGGCGAGGGCGACGGGGACGGTGGCGAGGACGGCGGTTCGGCGGCGGGCGGGACGGCGCGGTGGCGTCACGTGCGCTCCTCGGGGCGTGGCGGTGATCGACTGGCCGTCAGCGTAGGCGGGCCGGCGCCCCGGATTCCCCCTTCTTCCGGTCAAGTCGCCTCGCGTCGCCGCCCGGGGGCCGAGGCGGTGCGCAGTACGCTCGCGGCACCGTCCCCGCCCCGGAAGGAGCCCCGTGCCGTGAGCGTGCGCCTGCGCCGGATCTACGAACCGCCCGAGCCCGACGACGGTCTGCGCGTGCTGGTGGACCGGCTGTGGCCGCGCGGCCTCGCCAAGGAGGACGCCCACGTGGACGAATGGCCCAAGGGCCTCACGCCGTCGGCCGAGCTGCGCACGTGGTACCACGGGGGCGGGGGTTCGTACGAGGAGTTCCGCCGGCGCTACGAGGCGGAGCTGGACGCGCCGGAGGCCGCCGGTCTGCTCGACGGCCTGCGCAAGGCGGCCCGCGAGGGGCGCGTGACCCTCCTGACGGCGTCGAAGCGGCCCGAGGAGAGCCACGCGCGGGTGCTGCTGGAACTGGTGGGGGGCTGAGGGCCGGCCTTGTCCGGGGCCGGCGCCCGCCCGCGGCCGGGGTTCAGCCCGTGTGCCGGGCCGCGTGCCGGCCCGCCGCCCGGCCGGAGAACAGGCAGCCGCCGAGGAAGGTGCCCTCCAGGGCGTTGTAGCCGTGCACCCCGCCGCCGCCGAACCCGGCCACCTCGCCCGCCGCGTACAGCCCCTCGACGGGCGTGCCGTCGGTGCCGAGGGCCCGGGAGTCCAGGTCGGTCTGGATGCCGCCGAGGGTCTTGCGGGTCAGCACGTGCAGCCGGACCCCGATGAGGGGGCCCGCGGCCGGATCGAGGATGCGGTGCGGGGCGGCGACCCGGCCGAGCCGGTCGCCGATGTAGCGGCGGGCGTTGCGGATGCCCTGGACCTGGGCGTCCTTGCTGTAGGGGTTGGCGAGCTGCGCGTCGCGGGCCTCGATCTGGCGGCGCACCCCGGCGGCGTCGAGCAGCGGCTCGCCGGCCAGCGCGTTCATCTTGTCCACCAGCCGTTCCAGGCCGTCCGCGACGACGAAGTCCTCGCCCTTCTCCACGAAGGCCCGCACGGGTGCCGGGGCGCCCCTGCCGAGCAGCCGGTCGCGCAGCACGGCCTTGCGGTCCCCGGCGGTGATGTCGGGGTTCTGCTCGGAGCCGGAGAGCGCGAACTCCTTCTCGATGATCTTCCGGGTGAGGACGAACCAGGAGTGGTCGTAGCCGGCGATGTCCTCGGTGGTGCGCAGGTACTTCAGGGTGCCGAGCGTGTCGTAGCCGGGCAGGCAGGGGTCGGGCAGGCGGCGGCCGAGGGCGTCGAGCCAGATGGAGGACGGGCCGGGCAGGATGCGGATGCCGTGGCCGGGCCAGATCGGGTCCCAGTTGCGCAGGCCCTCGGTGTAGTGCCACATGCGGTCGCGGTTGACGAGGCGTACGCCGGCCCCGGCGCTGATGTCGAGCATGCGGCCGTCGACGTGGGCCGGGACGCCGGTGACCATCCGGGCGGGGGGCGTGCCGAGCCGCGCGGGCCAGTGGCGGCGGACGATGTCGTGGTCGGCCCCGATGCCGCCGGAGGTCACGACGACGGCCTGGGCGGTCAGTTCGAAGTCGCCGGCGCGGACGCGGCCGGAGGCGACGCCGCGCGGGGAGTCGTCGGGGGCGAGGACCGTGCCGCGCACCCCGCGCGCCGTGCCGCCCTCGACGACCAGTTCGTCCACCCGGTGGCGGTGGTGGAAGGCCAGCAGTCCGTCCCGGGCGGCCTGCCGGGCGTAGCGGACGAAGGGTTCGACCACGCCGGTGCCGGTGCCCCAGGCGATGTGGAAGCGGGGCACGGAGTTGCCGTGCCCGTCGGCCCGCAGGTCGCCGCGCTCGGCCCAGCCGACGGTGGGCAGCAGTTCGATGCCGTGCCCGGCGAGCCAGGACCGCTTCTCCCCCGCCGCCCACTCCACGTAGGCGCGGGCCCAGCGCACCGCCCAGGAGTCCTCGTCGGCGAGCCGGTCGAAGCGCGCGCTGCCCTGCCAGTCGGTCCAGGCGAGGCCGAAGGAGTCCTTGACGCCGAGGCGGCGCTGCTCGGGCGAGTCGACGAGGAAGAGCCCGCCGAGGGACCAGAACGCCTGGCCGCCGAGGTTGGCGGCGTTCTCCTGGTCGACCAGGGCCACCCGGCGGCCCCGGCTGGTGAGTTCGTGCGCGGCGACGAGTCCGGCGAGGCCCGCTCCGACCACGATGACGTCGGCGTCCATGTGTGTGTCCTTCCTCGGGGGTGCGCGTCGGGGCCGTCGCGGGGTTACGACGGGGGGCGGCCGCCGTCCGTCAGCAGCGCGGTGAGCAGCTGCTTCAGCCAGGCGCGGGCGGCCTCGACGTCCCGGTCCAGCAGCAGTTGGGTGGTGACGCCGTCGTACGCGGCGACCACGGCGCGGGCGGCGCCGTCCGCGTCGCCGAGGACGGCGGGCAGCGCGGTGTGGCCCCGGGCGCGGGCCAGCCGGCCGGCGACGGCCGCGCGGAGCCGGGCGCGGTGGTCGAGCAGGGCGCGGGCGACGTCCGGGTCCCGGGCGGCGTGCACCAGGAAGTCGGTCTTCACCAGCAGCCAGTCCACGTCGAGCAGCAGCACCTCGGTGACCCGGTCCACGGAGGCGGCCACGTCGAGGTCCGGGCCGTCCTGGGCGAGCGCGTCGGCCACCTGGCCCGCGATCACGCCGGCGCGCTCCCGGTACAGCGCGAAGAACAGCTCGTCCAGGCTGGCGAAGTTCGAGTAGAAGGCGCCGCGGCTGAATCCGGCCGCCTCGCAGACCTCCTCGATGGTGACCCGCCCGAACCCCTTCGCCGCGAACACGGCGAACGCGGCGTCGAGCAGCCGGGCCCGGGTGCGGCCCCGGCGCCGGGTGACGCGCGCGGGTGGCTCGTGCGCCGGCTCCATCCGACCGTCCTCTCGTTCGATGCGCGAATGTATCGGATACACGGGTGTATCGAAAGGGCCCGGCGACGATGCGAGCACCCCGGATGATCGAATGAAACATACTTTCGATTAACGGAGTACGCTGGCCCCATGGCCACGCACCTCCAGGGCTCCCTGTTCGACCAGACCGACGAGCTGCGGCTCGGTCCGCTGGGCGGGCTGGGCCGCACGGTGCTGGGCGCGGGGGCCTGGATCGACGTGCTGCCGGGCTGGCTCGGCGGCGCCGACGCGCTCTTCGAACACCTCGCGGCCGGGGTCCCGTGGCGGGCCGAGCGCCGGAAGATGTACGACAACGTGGTCGCCGTGCCCCGGCTGCTGGCCCACTACGGCGAGCGGGACCCGCTGCCCCACCCGGTCCTGGACGAGGCCCGCGCCGCCCTGTCCCGGCACTACGCCGAGGAGCTGGGCGAGCCGTTCACGACGGCCGGACTGTGCTTCTACCGGGACGGCCGGGACAGCGTGGCCTGGCACGGGGACCGCACCGGGCGGGGCGCCCGCGAGGACACCATGGTCGCGATCCTCTCCGTCGGCGCGCCCCGGGACCTGCTGCTGCGGCCCGCGGGCGGGGGCGGCCCCACGGTGCGCCGGCCACTCGGGCACGGCGACCTGATCGTGATGGGCGGATCCTGCCAGCGCACCTGGGAGCACTGCGTGCCCAAGACCGGCCGGGCCACCGGACCGCGCATCAGCGTCCAGTTCCGGCCGCACGGCGTCCGGTGACCGGCCGGGCCCGCCCTTGCGCGGACCCGCGGCCGGTCTGATTGGCTGTCCTTCCACCAACGATCACACAGGGTTCGGGGAGATCATGCGGGCAGAGGTACGCCAAGTCGCCGACGGCACCTACCTGGTGTGCGGCGCGCACGTCAACTGGGTGATCCTCAAGGAGGGCGACGCCGTCACCCTGGTGGACACCGGCTACCCGGGAGACCGCCCGGCGCTGCTGGCGTCGCTCGCGGAGGTGGGCGCCTCCCCGGAGGCGGTCGCCGCCGTGCTGATCACCCACGCGCACAACGACCACCTGGGCTCGGCCGAGTACCTGCGCGCGGCCCACGGCACGCCGGTGTACCTGCACCCGGCCGAAGTGGCGCACGCGCGGCGGGACTTCCTCCAGCAGGCCACCATCGGCGACGTCGTGCGCAACGCCTGGCGGCCGGGCGTCCTGCCCTGGGCCCGGCACGTGCTCAAGGCCGGCGGCACCGCGCACAACCCGGTCACCGCGCCCGAGCCGTTCCCCGCCGAGGGGCCCCTCGACCTGCCCGGCCGTCCCGTGCCCGTGCACACCCCCGGCCACACCGACGGCCACTGCGTCTACCACCTGCCCGGGTCGGGGATCGTCATCTCCGGGGACGCGCTGGTCAGCGGGCACTCCATCTCACGGATCGAGGGCCCGCAGATCCTGCCCGGCTTCTTCCACCACGACCGGGCCCGGGTCGTGGCCTCGCTGGAGCTGGTCGCCGCCCTCGACGGGGACGTCCTGCTGCCGGGCCACGGCCCGGTGCACCGGGGCCCGGTGCGCGCGGCGGCCGAACAGGCCCGGGAGAGGGCCTCCTGAAACACCCGGCCGGGGCCTTAGGGTTCATGTCATGTCCTTGCAGATCAGCGCCACGAACCCGGAGCACCCCGCGCTCCTGCTCGCCCTGCCCTGGGACACCCCGCTGGAGGAGTGGCCCGAGGAGTACCTCGTCCCGCTCCCCCGCGGCATCTCCCGGCACGTGGTGCGCTACGCGCACGCCGGCGACGAGGTGATCGCCGTCAAGGAGCTGGCCGAGCGGCCCGCGCTGCGCGAGTACGGGCTGCTGCGCGACCTGGACCGGCTCGGCATCCCGGCCGTCGACCCGCTCGCCGTGGTCACCGGCCGCACCGACCGCTCGGGCGCCCCGCTGGAGCCGGTGCTGATCACCCGGCACCTGCGCGGCTCGATGCCGTACCGGTCGATGTTCGAGACCACCATGCGCCCGGCGACCATGCACCGGCTGATGGACGCCCTCGCCGTGCTGCTGGTCCGCCTCCACCTGGCCGGCTTCGCCTGGGGCGACTGCTCGCTGTCCAACACCCTCTTCCGGCGGGACGCGGGCGCCTACGCGGCCTATCTGGTCGACGCCGAGACCGGTGAGCTGCACCCGCGGCTCAGCCCCGGGCAGCGCGACTACGACCTCGACCTGGCCCGGGTCAACATCAGCGGCGAGCTGCTGGACCTGGAGGCGTCCGGCGCGCTGCACCCGTCGGTGGACCCGGTGGAGTTCGGCCACGAGATCTGCACCCGCTACCAGGGGCTGTGGCGGGAGCTGACCCGCACCTCGGTGTACCCGGCGGGCAAGTACCACTACATCGAGCGCCGGATCCGCCGGCTGAACGACCTCGGTTTCGACGTGGCCGAGATGCAGATCGAGCACTCCTCCAACGGTGACACGGTCACCTTCGTGCCGAAGGTCGTGGACGCCGGCCACCACCAGCGGCAGCTGCTGCGGCTGACCGGCCTGGACACCGAGGAGAACCAGGCACGGCGGCTGCTGAGCGACCTGGAGAGCTGGATGGCCACCCAGGACGACTACGCCCCCGAGGACGCGGGCGGCGGGGACCCCCACGCCGCCCGCCCGGAGGTGCTCGCCCACCGCTGGGTCCGGGACGTGTTCCGGCCCACCGTGCGCGCCGTGCCGCCGGAGCTGCGCGGCACGATGGACCCGGCGGAGATCTACCACCAGCTGCTCGAACACCGCTGGTACCTGTCCGAGCGCGCCCAGCACGACATCGGGCTGGACACGGCCGTCAAGGACTACATCGAGAACGTCCTGCCGAGGGCCCGCGCCACACTGGAGCCGGCCGAGCCCGAGTAGGTCAGTCGTGCGGGACCACGGCCACCGGGCAGCCGGCGTGGTGCAGCACGCCGTGCGCCACCGAGCCGATCCGGGCACCGACGGCCGTCCGGTGCGCCCGGCGCCCGACGACCATCAGCTGGGCCCGGGCCGCCGTCGACAGCAGCACCTGCCCGGCGCTGCCCATCTCGACGTGCTCGGCGACGGACACCTCGGGGAACCGCTCCCGCCAGGGCCGCACGGCATCCGCCAGCGCCTGCTTCTCGTACGGTTCGAGGCCGCCCGCCTCGTCCAGCAGCCGGAGCGAACCGGGGCTGTAGGCGAACACCGGGGGCAGGGTCCACGCCCGCACCACGCGGACCCCCGCTCCCCGGGCGGCCGCCGTCTCGAACGCGAACCGCAGCGCCGCCGCGCTGTCCTCGGGGCCGCCCTGCTGGCCGACCACGACGTCCCGGCCGGCCGCCTCCGCCGCCGCTTCGTCCCCGGCGCGCACCAGCACCACGGGCCGGGCCGCCTCGGCGATCACCTGCTGCCCCACCGAGCCCAGCAGGAACCCGACGACGGGTCCGTGCCCGCGCGAGCCGAGCACCAGCATCTCGGCCCCGGCCGCGGCCCGGGCCAGCGCCTGCCCGGCCCCGCCCTCCACCAGGTCCGTGGTCACCGTCAGCCCCGGGTGCCGCTCCGCGACGGAGCGCGCGGCGCGCTCCACGCCTTCCGCGACCCACCCGTGCTGGGTGTCCCGGTCGGCCGTGGCCAGCGCCTCGGCGTACCGCCAGGCGTGCACCACGCGCAGCGGCAGGTCCCGGCGCACCGCCTCCCTGGCCGCCCAGTCCAGCGCGGCCAGGCTCTCCTCGGTACCGTCCACCCCTGCCGTGATCGGGCGTGTCATCCGTGGGCCTCCTCGTCGTCCCGTGCGCACGAGCGTGTCGTCGTGTGCTCATGATCATGGTGCCCGCTCCCGGCCGCCGGCACCGCGAAGTGCCGCGGCGGACCCGGGCGATCGAACATACGATGGCCTGGTACCGGTGACATGGGTGGGGAGTCGTATGGCACAGGCCGCCGAGACCGCGCGGACCGTCATCCTGACCGTGGACGACGACCCGGGGGTCTCCCGCGCCGTCGCCCGCGACCTCAGGCGGCGCTACGGCGGGTCGTACCGCATCGTCCGGGCGGAGTCCGGCGAATCCGCGCTCGCCGCGCTGCGCGAGCTGAAGCTGCGCGGGGACCTGGTGGCGGTGATCCTGGCCGACTACCGCATGCCCCGGATGAACGGCGTCGAGTTCCTGGAACAGGCCCTGGACGTGTACCCGGGTGCCCGCCGGGTGCTGCTGACCGCGTACGCGGACACGCACGCGGCGATCGACGCCATCAACGTCGTCGACCTGGACCACTATCTGCTCAAGCCCTGGGACCCGCCCGAGGAGAAGCTCTACCCGGTCCTCGACGATCTCCTCCAGGCCTGGCGCTCCAGCGCCCACAGGCCGGTGCCCAGCACCAAGGTGGTCGGGCACCGCTGGTCGGCGCGGTCCTCGGCGGTCCGGGAGTTCCTGGCCCGCAACCAGGTGCCCTACCGCTGGTACTCGGTGGACGAGCCGGAGGGCCGGCGGCTGCTGGCCGCCGCCGGGCAGGACGGGCAGCGGCTGCCGCTGGTGGTCACCCCGGACGGCACGGCCCTGGTCGAGCCCGAACCGCCCGAGCTGGCGGCCCGGGTCGGGCTCGCGACGACCCCGGCGGCCGACTTCTACGACCTGGTGGTGATCGGCGGCGGCCCGGCCGGGCTCGGCGCGGCCGTGTACGGCGCCTCCGAGGGCCTGAGGACGGTGCTGGTGGAGCGGTCGGCGACCGGCGGACAGGCCGGGCAGAGCTCCCGCATCGAGAACTACCTCGGCTTCCCGGACGGTGTCTCCGGCGCCCAGCTCACCGACCGGGCGCGGCGGCAGGCGGCCAAGTTCGGCGCCGAGATCCTGACCGCCCGCGAGGTGACGGGACTCGAGGCCAGCGGGGCCGCCCGGATCGTACGGTTCGCGGACGGCTCGGCGATCGCCGCGCACAGCGTGATCCTCGCGACCGGCGTGCAGTACCGGCAGCTTCCGGCCGCGGGCTGTGACGGCCTGACCGGCTGCGGGGTGTTCTACGGCTCGGCGCTGACCGAGGCCGCCTCCTGCGAGGGGCAGGACGTCCACATCGTCGGCGGCGCCAACTCGGCGGGCCAGGCGGCGATGTACCTGTCCCGGTTCGCCAAGTCGGTGACCCTGCTGGTGCGCGGGCCCGACCTGTCGGCGTCGATGTCGCACTACCTGATCCAGCAGATCGAGGACGCCCCGAACATCTCGGTGCGCTGCCACACGGTGGTCGACGAGGCCCACGGCACCGGGCGGCTGGAGCGGCTGACGCTGCGGCACGCGGTGACCGGCGAGCGCGAACAGGTCGACGCCCAGTGGATGTTCGTGTTCATCGGCGCCGCCCCGCTGACCGACTGGCTGGGCGAGACGGTGCTGCGCGACGAGCGCGGCTTCATCCTGGCCGGGCCCGACCTGACCGCCGGCGGACGGCCGCCGGCCGGCTGGGAGCTGGACCGGCCGCCGTACCACCTGGAGACCAGCGTTCCCGGCGTGTTCGTCGCCGGGGACGCGCGCGCGGAGTCCGCCAAGCGGGTCGCGTCCGCCGTCGGAGAGGGAGCCATGGCCGTGATGCTCGTCCACCGGTACCTGGAGCAGTCGTGAGCGGCCGGACCGTGCCGTGCAGCCCCCGGGAGATCGGCTCGCTGTTCCTGTTCGAGAAGCTGAGCCCCGAACAGCTGGGCCGGCTGTGCGCGGCGGGCCGGGTGGAGCTGTTCGAGCCCGGCCCGGTGTACACCGAGGGCGACCCCGCCACCTGCCTCTTCGTGATGATCGAGGGCACGGTGGTGCTGTCCCGGCGGGTCGGCGCCGACGACGTGGAGGTCAGCCGGACCTCGCAGCGCGGGGTGTACGCGGGCGCGATGCAGGCCTACCTCGGCGACCGGGTGCGGCAGGTCTACCGCAACTCGATGCGGGTCACGGAGCCGACGCGGTTCTTCGTGCTGCCGGCGGACGTCTTCGCGGACGTGATGCGCGAGTGGTTCCCGATGGCCGTGCACCTGCTGGACGGTCTGTTCTTCGGGTCGAAGAACACCCAGGCGATGATCGGGCAGCGGGAACGGCTGCTGGCCCTCGGCTCGCTGTCGGCGGGGCTCACGCACGAGCTGAACAATCCGGCGGCGGCAGCGGTCCGGGCCACGGCCGCGCTGCGCGAACGGGTCGCCAAGATGCGGCACAAGCTCGGCCTGATCGCCGAGGGCCCGTTCTCCCGGGAGGTGCTGGCGAGCCTGGTGGAGATCCAGGAGCGGACCGCGGAGCGGGTGGCGAAGGCGCCGGTGCTCAGCCCGCTGGAGGCGTCCGACCGGGAGGACGCGCTCACCGACTGGCTGGAGGGACACGGCATCGGCCACGGCTGGCAGCTCGCGCCCGTCTTCGTGCAGGCCGGACTCGACACCGACTGGCTGGAGCAGGTCGCGGCGGCGGTCGGCGAGGAGATCCTGCCGAACGCGGTCGGCTGGCTCAACTACACGATCGAGACCGAGCTGCTGATGAACGAGATCGAGGACTCCACCGCCCGCGTCTCGCACCTGGTCGACGCGGCCAAGCAGTACGCGCAGCTGGACCGGGCGCCGTACCGGGTGGTGGACGTGCACGAACTCCTCGACAGCACCCTGCTGATGCTGTCCGGGAAGCGGGGGCCGGGCATCGAGGTGGTCAAGGACTACGACCGCACGCTGCCGCCGGTGCCCGCCTACCCGGCGGAGCTGAACCAGGTGTGGACCAACCTCGTGGACAACGCCGTGTCCGCGATGAACGGCACGGGCGGGCAGGGCACCCTGACCGTGCGCACGGCACGCGAACACGAGCGGCTGCTCGTGGAGTTCCGGGACACCGGGCCCGGGATCCCGCCGGAGATCAAGGGCCGGATCTTCGATCCCTTCTTCACCACCAAGCCGGTCGGCGAGGGCACCGGGCTCGGCCTGGACATCTCCTGGCGGATCGTCGTCGACAAGCACCACGGCACCCTGCGGGTGGACTCGGTGCCCGGCGACACCCGCTTCCAGGTGCTGCTGCCGCTGACCGCGGAGCCGTCCGGGGAGGAGCCGGAATGAACGACGTCGAGGCGACCGGGGACATCGACCCGGACGTGCCGCCGAGCGGGCCGGGCTGCGTGGAGTGCGAGGAGACGGGCGGCTGGTGGTTCCACCTGCGCCGCTGCGCGCGGTGCGGGCACATCGGCTGCTGCGACGACTCCCCCTCGCGGCACGCCACCGCCCACTACCGGGCGACCGGGCACCCGGTGATCCGCAGCTTCGAGCCGGGCGAGGACTGGTTCTGGGACTACGCCGCCGAGGAGCTGTACACCTCCGGCCCCGCGCTGGCTCCCCCGGCGAGCCGCCCCGCCGGCCAGCCGGCGCCGGGCCCGGCGGGCCGGGTGCCGGCCGACTGGGCGCGCACGCTGCGCTGACACCGGGCCGGGCGGGCCCGCACAGGCGGATGCCCCGCACGGGGCGGGGCATCCGGTGCTGCTGGGTGGTCCGGCGTCCGTCAGTGGGCGCGCGGGGTGTTGGCGGCGGTCACGTTGACCGCGGACCACGACGTGTTGACCGTCTTGTACTCGGTGCTGTTCGCGCCGTACAGGTCCTTGGCCGCCTTCAGGGTCGCGGTGCGCGCCTGGTGGAAGTCGGTGCTGGAGACCATGTAGCGGGTGAGCGCCCGGTAGTAGATGGCGGTCGCCTTGGTCCGGCCGATGCCCTTGACCTTGATGTTGTGGTAGGTCGGCGAGTTGTAGGTGACGCTGCCGATCGTCTTCTTGCCACTGCCCTCGGCGAGGAGGTAGTAGGCGTGCGAGGAGACGCCGGAACCGGCGTGCACCTCGGTGTAGTAGGTCTTCGGCGACCAGTAGTCGATGGTGCCCTCGAGCTTGTCCAGCGACGGGTGGTCCAGGCGGCGCAGGAACTTCTGCGCGAGGCCCAGCTTCTCGCCGACCAGGTAGTCCGGGGTGTCCTTCGCGTTCTTGGCGTAGAACTCGACGTTCGAGCCGAAGATGTCCGCGAGCGACTCGTTCAGCGAGCCGGGCTCGCCGTACTGGTTGCCGTCGGAGTCGACGATGGTCGGCTGGAGGTTGGCGGTCGCCTCCACCACGCCGTGGGTCAGCTCGTGACCGGTGACGTCGAGGACGACGAGCGGCTTCTTGAACATCTCGCCGTCGCCGTCGCCGTACAGCATGCAGTTGCAGGTGGGGTCCCAGAAGGCGTTGGCGACCTTCTTGCCCCAGTGCACCATCGCCTGGGCGGCCTTGCTGTTGTTGCGGATGCCCTTGCGCTTGAACGTGGACTTGTAGAAGTCCAGCGTCTTGGTCACGCCGTACTGCGCGTCGGCGGCGACCGTGGCCCGGCTCGTGGTCTTGCCGTTGCCCCACACGTTGTTCGTGTTGGTGAACTTGGCGCCGGCGCTGAACTTCTCGGTGTACGAGCCCTTGGCGTCCCGGGTCTCGGTGCCGTACCGGTTCGGGTCCTTGAGCTGGTAGTGCCCGCGCGAGGTCTGCGTGGTGGTGAGGCCGACGTTGCCCACGAAGAGGGTCTTGCCGGTGCCCTTGGCGGCCGACGGGTAGCCCGTCGCACCGGTGGCGCCGGAGCCGGCCGGGCCGGAGGCGCTCGCGGCGGAGCCGGTGCCGGTGGCCGGGTCGAGGGTCTCGCCGCGCTCGCGCAGGGTGTCGAGCAGCTTCGGCGACAGGAACTCGTCCCGGGTCGGCGTGCTGCTGCGCACCTTGCCGGTGACCGCGTCGACGACGACCGTGCGGGCGGTGTCCCGGTCGGTGACGGTGACCTGGTAGGCGAGCGCGGAGGCGCCGGCGCGGGCGTCCACCACGAGCTGGGCGCCGCTCGCGTCGCCCTTGGCCGCCGCGGCGGCCTTCGCGGCGGCCTGGGCGGCGGACAGCCTGGCGCGGGCGGCGGGCTTGACGGCGTGGTCGGCCGCGCGGGTCACGCCGGCGTAGCCGAGCTTGCCGTCGAGGTGGACGACGAGGTCGCCACCGAGCACCTGCAGGCCCTCGTGCGTGCGGACGAACCGGACGTGCCGGGCGCCCTCGGGGTCGATCATGACGTCCTGGGCGTGCAGTTCGTCGCCCTTGGAGACGCCGGTCGCGGAGGCGTGCGCGAAGGCCGCGGCGCGCGCCGCCTCCACCACCACCGCGGCATCGACGGCGGCGGAGGCGGCGGTGCGCTGCGTCCCCGTGTCGGGAGCCGCGAAAGCCGTACCGGCCAGGCCCGTGGCGGCCGTCGTCACCGCGACGGCGACCGCCACGGTGCGTATGTGCGGTCTACGCAATCTGATCAGGGTTCCTTCGTTCGAAGGCGGGAGAGGTCGTCAACCGCCTTGAGACATGACGCGGTTGGGGCGCCACGGGGGCCGGTCCGGCCCCGGGGGTAACCCTTACGGATCAGTCATGGACACGTAAAGCCGGAATGATCCATTTCGTGAACTTCTATGGCAATCCTTTACATACGGCAGCCACAGAGTGATCACAGCATGACCCATCGTGTGTCGGCTGGGAGGACGTCACCCCCATCCCCTAGGTTCCCAGGGCGGAATGTGACCGATATCGCATCAGGAACCCGGCCGGTGGGAGAGGATCGCGACATGGACTTGGCAACGGTGGGACGGGGAGCGGTACTCGGCGCGGTCACGCTGTCGCTGTTCGCGGTCCCCGCGCACGCGGCGGCACGGCAGGCAGCGCGCACTCCGGGCGCGGCGGCGCTGCCGGCCCCGGACACCGGGCGTCTGGCCGCGGTGCTGCGGTCGGTGGTGGCCCGGGGCGCGCCGGGGGCGCTGGCCCGGATCGACGACCACGGCCGGACCTACCGGGTCACCCGCGGTGTCGCCGACCGCGCCACGGGGCGGGCCATCAGCACCGGCGACCGGTTCCGGATCGGCAGCGTCACCAAGACCTTCACGACCGTGGTGCTGCTCCAACTGGTCGACGAAAAGCGGCTGCGGCTGGACGCGCCGGTCAACCGCTACCTGCCGGGCCTGCTGCCGGACGACCGGATCACCGTCCGCCACGTGCTCGGCCACCGCAGCGGCCTGTACGACTACAGCGACGACATGTTCGCCGCCAGCGTCCCCGGCTTCGAGGCGGTCCGCAACAAGGTGTTCACCTACCGGCAGTTGGTCTCCCTCTCCCTGAAGAAGCCCCGCACCAACGCGCCCGGCGCCGCCTACGCGTACTCCAACACCAACTTCGTCGTCGCCGGGCTGCTCGTGGAGAAGCTCACCGGGCAGCCGGTGGGAACCGCCTACCGGAACCGCCTCATCAAGCCGCTGAAGCTGACCGACACCTTCTACGTCCACCCGGACACCGCGATCCCCGGCCGCCACACCCGCGGGTACCTGACGCCGGACGCCGCGGGCGCCCCGCTGGTCGACGCGACCGCGCAGACCGCGTCCTGGGCGCAGAGCGCGGGGGCGGTCATCTCCAGCGCCCGCGACCTCGACGCCTTCTACGGCGCGCTGCTGAAGGGCAGGCTGATGTCCGCCGCGCGGCTCGCCGACATGGAGCGGTTCACCAAGGTGAACAGCACGACGGCGTACGGGCTCGGGCTGCGGCGGCGCACCCTGTCCTGCGGGGTGTCGGTGTACGGGCACACGGGGGCGGTGCAGGGCTACTACACCTACGCGTTCGGCACGAAGGACGGCGGGCGGACCCTGACCGCCGTGGCCAACACCTCCAACAACGCCAAGGTGCTGGACGCCCTGGCCGGGACGCTGGAGTCGGCGTTCTGCGGCAAGTGACCGGACGGCGGCCGGACCGGCACGTTCCGTGATCTTGGCGGAACGGGGCCGTCCGGGACACCATGCCCGCATGAAGGGTGATCTCTTTTCCAGTCAGCACATGGTGCGGCCGGCCGTGGAGCCGGGGATGTCCGTCGAGAACGCCAAGTGCGTCAAGTACGCGGTGGACGGCGAGATGTACGCCCGGCAGGGCGCGATGGTCGCCTACCGCGGCGACCTGAGGTTCGAGCGCAAGGGGCAGGGCGTCGGCGGCATGCTCAAGCGTGCGGTCACCGGTGAGGGGCTGCCCCTGATGGTGGTGCGCGGGCAGGGCGAGGCGTGGTTCGCGCACGAGGCGCAGAACTGCTTCATCGTCGACGTCGAGCCCGGCGACCAGTTCACCGTCAACGGCCGCAACGTCCTGTGTTTCGACGCCTCGCTGTCGTACGAGATCAAGACGGTGAAGGGGTCGGGCATCGCCGGCGGCGGCCTGTTCAACAGCGTGTTCACCGGGCAGGGCCGGCTCGGCCTGGTCTGCGAGGGCAACCCGCTGGTCATCCCCGTGTCCGCGCAGGCGCCGGTGTACGTCGACACGGACGCGGTGGTGGGCTGGACCACCCATCTGCAGACCTCGCTGCACCGCTCGCAGTCCCTCGGCTCGATGCTGCGCGGCGGTTCCGGGGAGGCCGTGCAGCTGATGCTCCAGGGCGAGGGGTTCGTCGTGGTGCGGCCGAGCGAGCTGACGCCCCAGACGAACCAGCAGCACTGACCACCTGCGGGGAAGCCCGGGCGGGGTCGCGCGAGGAAGGGGGATGGACGAGGCGCACGCCTTCGGCACCGGGTACGGCACGACGGGCGCGGCGCCCGTGCTACCGCCGTCCGCCTCCCCGGCGCGGGCCCGCGACGAGCGCACCGGCCCGTCCGCCGGCCTGTGGGCGCCGGGCTGCGCCGCGGGAACCTCCGGGAACGGCCGCCCAGGGCGGTGGTCCGCGAGGTCCTGCCCCGGGTGCCGTGGGCGGGCCGGTGCCGGACGCGACGGGGTACCGTCCGGCGCGGCGCAGGGCGGACCGGGTCGCGCCGACGACATCCGCACGGACGTTCCGGGTACCGGAGGAGTGACTCGCGTCGTCGGCTGTTTTCCGGGCGCGGAGGCGGGGACTCGCCGGATATGGTGCAAATCGGATACACGATGATGACCGAGCAGGCCGGTCCCCGGGACCTGGTGAACCATGTGGTGGGCGCCGAGGAGGTGGGGTTCGACTTCTCGGTGATCTCGGACCACTACTTCCCGTGGCTGCGCGCGCAAGGCCACGCCTCCTACGCGTGGAGCGTGCTGGGCGCCGCCGCCCAGGCCACCACGCGGATCCCCCTGATGACCTACGTCACCTGTCCCATCCTGCGCTACCACCCGGCGATCGTGGCGCAGAAGGCGGCGACCGTGCAGCTGCTGTCGGAGGGCAGGTTCCGGCTCGGCCTCGGCGCGGGCGAGAACCTGAACGAGCACGTCGTGGGCGGCGGCTGGCCTCCGGTGGACGTCCGGCACGAGATGCTGGAGGAGGCGATGGAGATCATCCGCGCGCTGTTCGAGGGCGGCCACGTCACCCACCACGGGCAGCACTACGACGTGGAGTCGGCCCGGCTGTGGGATCTGCCGGACCAGGCGCCGCCGATCGGCCTCGCCGTCTCGGGCGACCAGTCCTGCGAACTCGCCGGGCGCCTCGCCGACCTGGTGATCGCGACCGAGCCGAAGGCGGGCCTGCTGGAGGCGTTCGACCGGCACGGCGGCCAGGGCAAGCCCCGGGTGGGCCAGCTGCCGGTGAGCTACGACCCCGACCGGGACACGGCGGTCAAGCGCGCCCACTCCCAGTTCCGCTGGTTCGGCCTGGGCTGGAAGGTGAACGCCGAACTGCCGCACCCCGACTCGTTCGAGGCCGCGACGCAGTTCGTCACCGAGGACGACGTCGCCTCCGCCATCCCGTGCGGTGACGATCCGGATGCCTTCGTCGAGGCCGTACGGCCGTACGCGGAGGCCGGGTTCGGGGAGATCGCGCTGGTGCAGATCGGCGGCGACGCGCAGCGGGAGTTCCTGGACTGGTCGGCGAAGACCCTGCTGCCGGCGCTGCGGGAGGCGTTCGGCTGAGGGCCGGCGGCGGTGTGGCGCAGGAATCAGCCGCACGAGTGAGCATCCTGGGCACTGCCGGGGTACTAGAGGCTTCTACGCCGATTGTCTGCCGGAGGCCCCGCGTGAACCCGTTCGTGCACAAGACCCTGGTGGTGCAGCTCCTCGCGCCCGGCACCGGACGGTGTCCGGTGCTGGCCCATCTCGGCTACGCCGCCGACGACCCGTTCGCCGTCACCGCCGTCTTCGCCCACGACGGCCGGGTGCTGGCGTCCTGGCGGCTGGACCGGGCGATGCTCGCCGAGGGCCTGGCCGGCTCGGTCGGCATCGGCGACGTACGGCTGCGGCCACAGGACACGGGGCCGTGGCACGAGCTGCGCATGGAGTTCCTCGGGGACACCCGCCAGGACGGCAGCCGGCACCGGGCGGTCGTGCTGGCGTGGGCGCCGGGGGTGGCGGCGTTCCTGCGCGAGACGTACCGGGTGGTGCCGCCGGGCCAGGAGCGGGTCGACGTGGACGAGTTGCTGGCGGAGATCCTCTCCGCGGGGTGAGTAGCCGTACTCATGCCGGCGGCCCCGGCCCGGCGCCACGATGGGGGCTCTACGACGCCTCACAGCAAGGAGCCCCGCCGTGACCGCTGCGCATCCCGCCCCGCTCCGGGCGCCGCGCCGGGTACCGCCCGTCGTCTTCGCCGGTGTGGTGGCCGCGGGGCTGGCCGTTTCGGCGGTCGGCGCCCGTGACCGCGCCACCTGGTTCCTGGAGACCGTGTGGGTGCTGGTCGGCCTGCCGCTGGTGGTGCTGTGCTGGCGGCGCTTTCCGCTGACCGGGCTGCTGTGCGGGCTGCTCACGGCGCACGCGCTGGTCCTCGCGGTCGGCGGGCACTACACGTACGCCGAGGTCCCGGCGGGCGACTGGGTGCGCGACGCCTTCGGCCTGGACCGCAACCCGTACGACCGTTTCGGGCATCTGATGCAGGGCTTCGTCCCCGCCGTGCTGGTCCGCGAACTGCTCACCCGCACCTCGCCGTTGCGCGGCAGCCGCTGGCTGGCCCCGCTCACCGTGTGCGCCTGCCTGGCCTTCAGCGCCTGCTTCGAGCTGCTGGAATGGCTGGCGGCCGAGATCGGCGGCCACGGCGCCGACGCGTTCCTGGCGACCCAGGGAGACCCCTGGGACACCCAGTGGGACATGCTCTGCGCCCTGACCGGCGCCGTACTGTCCCTGCTCCTGCTCAGCCACCACCACGACCGCCATCTCCGGACACTGCGGACGCCTGCGGCAGTGCGCGTCCCGTCCGATGGACCACGGGCCGAGCCGGGGTCGGAGCGGGGCCGGGGCCGGTTGGGCGCCCCCGCACCCGGCCGTCCCGCGGGCAGCCCACGTCCTGCGCCGGGGCGGGCGCCTGGTGTCCGGCCAACGCCGTCGCCGAAGACGGCAGCCGCTCCGGGCAGGCCCTAGTCCTCCGGGTCCCGCGGGTTCCGGTGGCGGGCCCACAGGGGGAGGATGTACCAGCACAGGACGTACCAGGCGACGACGGCCGACACCAGGTAGGGGACGTAGCCGTTGTGGGTGGCCACCCGGAGGATCAGCAGCAGGGACGAGGTCATCGTGGCGAGCAGCAGGGCCAGGCCGACCAGTGTCAGCCGGGAGGCCAGCCGTACCGCGCGGGGCTTGACCCGGTGGCCGGAGACCAGGCGGTGCAGGGACACCGGGCCGATGAGGGCGCCGGTGGCGCAGGCGCCCATGACGACGGTCACGATGTAGATCGTCTGGTCGGTGTCGGCCAGCCGCGCGTACTTCGGCTGGAAGACCACCGTCAGCAGAAAGCCGAACAGGATCTGTACGCCCGTCTGTGCGACGCGGACCTCCTGGATGAGTTCACCCCACATCCGGTCGGCCCGCTCCTCCTCCGTCTCGTCGCGCCCTCTGCGCCGCCCTTCCCGTGTCATGCACAGCCGTATAACCGGCCGCCCGTTCGTCAAACGGGGAAGCGGCTACCAGCGGTTTTCGACCTGGTCCTTGATCCGGCGGTCGTACAGTTCCCGGATCGCGGTGAGGGTCGTGGGCGCCAGCGGCGGCAGCTTGGCCGCGGCGGCGTTGGCGCGGGCCTGCTCGGGGCTGCGGGCGCCGGGGATCACGGTGGTGACCCCCTCCTGCTCGATGATCCAGCGCAGTGCGAGCTGGGCCGGGGTGTAGCCCTCGGGGGCGAGCGCGGCGAACTCGGCGGCGGCCTCCACGCCGGTGGCGTAGTCGACCCCGGAGAAGGTCTCGCCCTGGTCGAAGGCCTCGCCGTGCCGGTTGTAGGTGCGGTGGTCGTCGGCCGCGAACACCGTGTCCTTGGTGTACTTCCCGGACAGCAGCCCGGAGGCGAGCGGGACCCGCGCGATGATGCCGACGCCGGCCTCGCGGGCGGCGGGCAGCACCTCGCGCAGCGGCTTCATGCGGAACGGGTTGAGGATGATCTGCACGCTGGCCACACCCGGCCGGGCGATCGCGGTGAGCGCCTGCTCGCAGGTCTCCACGCTCACGCCGTAGGCGGCGATGCGCTCCTCCTCGACCAGGGTGTCCAGGGCGTCGAACACCTCGTCGGAGGAGTAGACGGGGGTGGGCGGGCAGTGCAGCTGCACCAGGTCGAGGCGGTCGACGCCGAGGTTGCGGCGCGAGCGGTCGTTCCAGGCGCGGAAGTTGTCCAGGACGTAGTTCTCCGGGATCTGCTCCACCCGGCGGCCCATCTTGGTGGCCACGAGGACGTGCAGGTCGGGACGGCCGCGCAGGAAGGAGGCGATGGTCTCCTCGCTGCGCCCGTCGCCGTACACGTCAGCCGTGTCGAAGAAGGTCACCCCGGCCTCGGCCGCCGCCTCCAGCACGGACAGGGCCACCTTGTCGTCCACGTCGCCCCAGTCGGCGCCCAGCTGCCATGTGCCGAGCCCGACCACCGATGCCCACTGTCCCGACCTGCCGATCACACGTTCGTCCATGGCGTCAGTCTGTCATCCGTCACGGCATCCCGTGCACTTGACGGGTCGGCTCAGCCGGCCAGCCGGGCCCGCAGCTCACGCTTGTCCGGTTTGCCCGCCGCCGTCAGCGGGATGTCCGGCACCAGGTGCAGGGCGTCGGGAGCGTAGAGGCGCCCCTTGCGGGCGGTGACGAAGTCGCGGAGCTCCTCAAGCACGGGGCGCTGCCCGGCGGCGGGCACCACGGCGGCGTGCACGTGCTCGACCTCGTCGTCGTCCCGGCTGCCGAACACCGCGCACCGGCCGACGGCGGGATGGCCGAGCAGCAGTTCCTCCAGTTCCGCCGGATAGACATGGCCCCCGACGACCACGATCTTCTCCTTGACCCGGTCCACCAGGTACAGGTAGCCGTCCTCGTCGAGATAGCCGACGTCGCCGGTGTGCACCCAGCCGTCCCGCAGCACCTCGGCGGTCAGCTCCGGCTGCTTCCAGTAGCCGCCCATCACATAGGGCGAGCGCACCCGGACCTCGCCCCACTCCCCGGGCGGCAGGGCGGTGCCGTCGGCGTCCCGGACGGTGATCTCCACGCCCGGCAGGGCCCGGCCGACCGTCAGCTGGCCGCCGTGTCCGGTGACCTCCTGTTCCGTGGGGCCGGTCCGGGTGATGAGCTGCGTCTCGGCCTGTCCGTACATGCCGTGCAGCACGGGTCCGAGGACGCGGGCGGCCTGCCGCATCCGGGCCGGTGAGGCGGGGGTGCCGCCGTAGCTGACGCGGCGCAGGGCGGACAGGTCGGTGCGCGGCAGGTCGGGGTGGTCCAGGAGCCGGTAGAGCAGGGGCGGCAGCAGCCAGGTGTGGGTGACGCGCTCGCGCTGGATCGCGGCCAGCGCGTCCCCGGGCTCGAAACCGTGCCGCAGGACGACCGAGCCGCCCTGGTACAGCGCCAGGTCGGCGAAGATCCCGGCGAGGTGGGCGAGGGCGGTGCAGGCCAGGAAGCGGGGCGGGTCGCCGGCGGCGGCGAATTCCTGGTCCATGCTCAGCCGGTAGGCGCCGTGGGTCATGCGGATGCCCTTGGGGACGCCGGTGGTCCCGCCGGTGTGCCGGACGCACCAGTCGTCGTCGGGCCCGGCCCGGCCCTCCATCGGCCGGGCCGGCCGCCGTGCCGCCGCCGCGAGCACGTCCTCGGCCTCGCCGTCCGGTCCGAGCCAGAGGGTCTCCGGGGTGCCGGGGAGCCGCGACAGCTGCCGTGCCGCCTCCCGCTGCCGGTCGTCCACCAGCAGCAGGGAGCAGTCCACGCTCTCCATCACCCGGGCCATGACCGGCGGGCTCATGCCCTCGTAGAGCACGACCACCCGGGCGCCGGTCAGACCGACGGCGTAGCGGGCCACCAGGGCCTCCACGGTGTTGCCGGTGAGCAGGGTCACCGTGGCCCCGCGTCCCGTCCCGCGCTCGGCCAGTTCCCAGGAGAGCCGGTGGACCTGGTCCCGTAACTCGCCGGCGCCGACCACCCGTCCCTCGGCGGTGGTGACCGCGGGCCGGGCCGGTTCGGCGGCCAGCACGTCGAGGACGGCCTCCGCGTAACTGCGGAACCCGGCGCGCGCAGGGGTCTGTTGCTCGCTCATCGCTGTTCTCCCTCGTCCGAGGCGGTGGTGGGCACGGCCGACGCTAGTGCCGGGGCGTTCATGCCTTCCACGACCGGTTCGGCCATGTGTTCATGACGCGAGGGACATGAGCCGCTCCCCGGCCACCTTGCGGAAGTCGCGGGCGGCGGGCGAGAGGTAGGCGCCCCGCCGCCACACCAGGGTCAGCGTGCGGTGGCAGTCGGGGGCGTCCAGCCGCAGCCAGGCCACCGGGCCGTCCTCGCCGATGGCCCGCCGGGCGACGGCCGGCAGCAGGCACAGGCCGAGTCCGGCGCCGGCCAGTTCGGGGGTGGCGGCGGCCTCGTCGCCCTCGCAGACCACCCGAGGGGTCAGTCCCTCGCGGGCGAACAGCCGCTCCAGCAGGGCTCGTTGCCAATGGCCGGCGCGGGTGCTGACGAAGTCCTCGCCGGCCAGCTCGGCCACGGTGACGCTCGTCCGGCCGGCCAGCGGGTGCCCGGCCGGCACGGCCAGCAGCACCTCCTCGCGGACCAGTTCCAGCGTGCGCAGTCCGGGCCCGGCGAGCGGCTGGGAGGCGATGGCGAAGTCGACCTCGGCGGAGCGCAGGTGCCGGTGCATGGTGTCCACGGGGGCCTGGAACAGGCGTACCCGCACCCCGGGCCGCAGCGCGCGGAAGGCGGACAGCACCCCGGAGAGCTGGAGGAGGGTCTCGGCGGCCACGGCGACCCGTCCGGGGCCGGGTCCGGCGGCGTCGGCCATCTCCCGCCGCGCGTCCTCGAGTTCCGCCAGCACCCGGTCGACCCGGACCAGGAAGGCGGCGCCGTGGTCGTTGAGCCGTATACGGCGGCCGTGGCGGTCGAACAGCGGGACGCCGAGGTCGGTCTCGAGCCGGCGGATGGTCCGGCTCACCGACGGCTGGGCGACCCGTAGTTCCTCGGCGGCCCGGCTGATGTGCTGATGCCGGGCGACGGCCTGGAAGTAGCGCAGTGACAGCAGATCCATCCCCGTAGTGTCACCGCCCCACTCACCGTCACCGCGCCGAGCCGCCGCCGGGCCTCGGCCGCGCGGCTCGGGCCCGGTTCCGTTCCGGGCGGCGGGACGGTGGCCGGTGCAGTGGTCGCGTGGGCCGTCGGCGGGTGCGAACGGGTCCGGTCAGGCCCCGGCCCGGTCGCCCGGCGCCGGCAGCGGCGGAACGGACTCGTGCGGCCCGCCCTTGGAGGCGAGGCGGCGCAGCGCCCCGGACGGCCTCCGCCGGCGGCCGGTCGCAGGCGCGGGGCCGGCCGTGGGCGCGGGGCCGGCCGTGGGCGCGGGGCCGGTCGCAGGCGCGGGGTCTGCCGTGGCGCGGCGCCGGTCGCAGGCGCGGGGTCTGCCGTGGCGCGGGGCCGGCCGTGGCGCGGACGTCACCGCGTTCCGCGGCACCCAACCCGCGCGGATCGGGGACCGGCTCCCCGACGCCACCACTCCGCCACCGCCCGGCCCGCGGCGGGCACCGGCTGCGTCCGCCACGGCTCCGCCCAGCGCCGGAGCCGGGCCCCCGCTCACCTCCAGGCCCGGCCCCGGCCCCGTGAGTGTGAGGGCTCCACGTCCGGTGGGGCGGGGCGGGTCAGCGGGCGCGCTCGGCGCGGGCGTGCAGGGCGCGGGCGGCGCGGGGGCCGAGCCAGCGCTTGAGCCTGCGCAGGGACTCCAGCCGTCCGGCCGCCTTGTCCAGGCCGTAGTACAGCTGCGGCGGGACGTACGGCAGCAGCGGTGAGTGGCGCTGGCCGAGCAGCGCGAACATCCGGTGCGGGGGCAGGTGGATGTAGCGGGGCAGGTTCTCGTACCACCGGGCGCTGTGGCGGGCGGCGCTCTGCGCGGACAGCAGCTCGGTCCGGCGCCGGCGTTCGTAGGCGGCGAGGGCCTCGGGCAGGGGGTGCGCGCGCAGGGCGTCGGCCAGGCACATGGCGTCCTCCAGGGCGAGGGTGGTGCCGGCGCCGATGGAGTAGTGGGTGGTGTGGGCGGCGTCGCCGACCAGGACCACGCGGCCGTCGTGCCAGGTGCGGTTGGTGAGGGTGCGGAAGGTTTCCCAGGAGGCGCCGGGGCGGGCGACGAGGGGGTGGCCGTCGAGGACGCGGCTGAAGAGTTCCTCCAGCAGCGCGAGGTTCTCGGCGGGATCCGCCCGGTCCAGCCCGAGTCCGGTGAAGGTCTCCGGGGAGCACTCGACGACACAGGTGCTGTGGCCGTCGTCGTAGCCGTAGCCGTAGGCCCAGATCCAGCCGTGCGGGGTCTCGGTGAAGGCGAAGGTGAAGGCGTCGAAGACCTTGGTGGTGCCGAGCCAGAGGTAGGGGTTGCGGCCCGGGGTGACGCGGGTGCCGAAGTGGTCGGCGCGGCGGGTGCGCAGGGCGCTGTGGACGCCGTCGGCCGCGACGACGAGGTCCGCGCCCGCGGGCGGCCGGGTCGGCGCGCTCTCGTACTCCAGGCGGACGCCGAGGGCGCGGGCCCGGGCGGCGAGCAGGCCGAGCAGCCGGTGCCGGCCGATGCCGAAGCCCTCGTCGCCGTGGTGCCGGGTGGTCAGGCCGCCGACGTGGGCGACGCCGTCCGTCCACCGCACCGAGTGCTCCTCCACGGCGCGGGCGGTCTCGGGGTCGTACTCGTGGAGCCGGTCGAGCAGCCCGCGCCAGTACGTCACGCCCCAGCCGTAGGTGGAGCCCTCGGGGCCGCGTTCGTGGACGGTGACGTCGTGGGCCGGGTCCTGTCGCTTGAGCAGGAGGGCGAGGCAGAGGCCGGCGGGCCCGCCTCCGACGCAGACGACCTTCACGCGCACACCCCTGACGGTCACCAGACGTAGTAGATCGGAAACGGAGCGTAGCAGGGGCGGGCGGCCCATCCGATCGCGTCAGTCTGGCGTGGTGAGCCGCGCCACTCGGGCGGACCGCCACCGGAAAGGATCAAGGAAAACCGGGGCGGCCCGGCAAGGAATTCCCCGTTCCGGTGCGGATCGGGCCACCTCCACGGCAAGATCATCTTTGTTCAACTCTGTATGACATGTGGTTAATTGTCCGGATCACAGCCAACCGGTTCCGGGAGATTTCTCCTGCTCCCGGACCTGCCGATAGGCATGCGTCGTCACCAAAGGATCACTCTTCCGGAGGACCCGCATGCCCGAGATCACCCGGCGCCGCGCGCTCACCGCGGCGGCCGCCGTCGCCGCGACCGCGACGGCGGCCGTCGCCCACACCGCTCCCGCCGCGACGGCCGCGTCCGCCGCCGGCCACCACGAGCCCACCGCGCCCGACTCCTTCGACGAGGTCTACAAGGGCCGCCGGATACAGGGCCGTCCGGCCGAGGACACCGGACACCACCACGGACACGGCGGCGGCTACGCGGTGTTCGTCGACGGCGTACCGCTGCACGTGATGCGCAACGCCGACGGCAGCTGGATCAGCGTCGTCAGCCACTACGACCCGGTGCCCACCCCGCGCGCCGCCGCCCGTGCCGCGGTGGACGAGCTGCAGGGCGCCCCGCTGCTGCCGTTCCCCGCCAACTGACCGCCCCCGCAAGGACTTCGGAGCACCGAGCACCATGACCGTACGCAAGAACCAGGCCGCCCTGACCACCGACGAGAAGCGCCGGTTCGTCGCCGCCGTCCTCGAACTCAAGCGCGCCGGGCGCTACGACGACTTCGTCCGCACGCACAACGAGTTCATCATGGCGGACACCGACAGCGGTGAGCGGACCGGCCACCGCTCCCCGTCCTTCCTGCCCTGGCACCGCAGATTCCTGCTCGACTTCGAACAGGCGCTGCAGGCCGTGGACTCCTCCGTCACGCTGCCGTACTGGGACTGGAGCAGCGACCGCACCGTGCGGGCCTCGCTGTGGGCGCCGGACTTCCTCGGCGGTACCGGGCGCAGCACCGACGGCCGGGTGATGGACGGCCCGTTCGCCGCGTCCACCGGCAACTGGCCGGTCAACGTGCGCGTCGACGGCCGGACGTTCCTGCGGCGCTCGCTCGGCACGGGCGTGGCCGAGCTGCCGACGCGCGCCGAGGTGGAGTCGGTGCTGGCGATGAGCGCGTACGACCTGCCGCCGTACAACAGCGCCTCGGACGGCTTCCGCAACCACCTGGAGGGCTGGCGCGGGGTGAACCTGCACAACCGGGTGCACGTCTGGGTGGGCGGGCAGATGGCCACCGGCGTCTCCCCCAACGACCCGGTGTTCTGGCTGCACCACGCCTACGTCGACAAGCTGTGGGCCGAGTGGCAGCGGCGGCACCCGGACGCCGCCTATGTGCCGGCGGGCGGCACGCCGGACGTGGTGGACCTGAACGAGACCATGAAGCCGTGGAACACCGTGCGCCCGGCGGACCTGCTGGACCACACCCGGTACTACACGTTCGACGCCTGATCAGGCGTCGGCGGTACGGCACTCCGGGTGTCCCCAGCCCTGCGCGTTCTTGGCGATCTTCTCGCCGGCCGCGTAGGACCGGCCGCACGGGCAGCGGCCGGGGAACTTGGCCTTGATGGTCCGGGCGGACGAGGACGCCCCGGCGCCGGTCCGGCGGGGCGCCTTCCGGCGCGGCGCCCCGGCCGCCGCCGGGGTGCCGGGCGACGGCGGGGGCTCCGGGGAGCCGAGTTCGCTGCCGGCGGACTCCTGCACGGAGGCCGCCTGGCTGGCCGCGCGGTCGGCGAAGTCGTTCAGCGGGTCGCCGTCGGCCTGGTGGGCGGGTACGTAGCGGAACTCGACGGACCGGCCGCCGAGGAGTTCGTCGATGCGGACCACCAGGTCCTGGTTGGCGACGGGCTTGCCGGCGGCGGTCTTCCAGCCGTTGCGCTTCCAGCCGGGCAGCCAGGTGGTGACGGCCTTCATCGCGTACTGGGAGTCCATCCGGATCTCCAGCGGCACGTCCGCGTCGACGGCCGTGAGCAGCCGCTCCAGGGCCGTCAGCTCGGCGACGTTGTTGGTGGCCCGGCCGAGCGGGCCCGCCGCCCAGCGGGCGGGGGTCCGCTCGTCGCCGCCCGAGACCACCCACGCCCATCCGGCCGGTCCGGGGTTCCCCTTCGAAGCCCCGTCGCACGCGGCCACCACACGTTCACGCATGCGCTCGATGATGCCATGGCCACGGGCGGGGCCGTGCCGGGGCCGGTCAGACGTCCCTGATCTTCGGCATGCGCCCCTCGGTGGTCGTGATGTCGATCACCGAGAAGTCGGCGCCCTGCGGGTCGCTGAGCGCCGCGAACCGGCCGAAGGGGCTGCTCATCGGCCCGAAGCGGAGGATCCCGCCGAGCCCGACGGCCCGGTCGACGGCCGCGTCGCAGTCGGCGGTGGTGAAGTAGACGTTGATGTACGCGGGCACCTCGGGCGGGAAGTCGTCGGTCATCCGCATCCGGCCGAGGACGGTGTCCTCGCCGACGTCGTACATGCGGAAGTCCACCGCGTCGTCCTCGATCTCCTTCATCCGGTAGGGGAAGACGGTGGTGAGGAAGGCGTCCGCCTGCTCCGGCTCCCTGGTGAAGACCTCGGCCCAGCAGTAGGCGCCGGGCACCGCCGTCGCCTCGAAGCCCTCGTGGGTGCCCGCCTGCCACACGCCGAACACCGCGCCGCCGGGCTCCCGGGCCAGGCACATCGTGCCGAGATCACCGACCCGCATCGGTTCCAGCAGCACCTCCCCGCCGCTGTCGCGGATCCTGCGGGCGGTGGCCGCGGCGTCCGGCGAGGCGAAGTACAGGCACCAGCGGGACTGGCCCTCCTGGCCGGGCATGGGCGGGACGACGGCCGCGACGGCCCTGCCGTCCGCGTAGGCCTGGGTGTAGTGGCCGTATTCCGACGACGACTCGCCGAAGGTCCAGCCGAGGACGTCGCCGTAGAACCGCTTGGCTCCCTCGACGTCGCTGAACATCGCGTCGGCCCAACAGGGCGTTCCTTCGGGTTGCACGGCCATGCTCGCGACCCTCCTGATGTGCTGTGCCCCGTTTGTTCACGCTAGTCATCCGGGGTCCGGCCCGCGCGGTGAGCCGGGACGGGCGATCCGGCCGGCGGCGCGGTCGGCGTCCCGCTGCGGCGGCCCGCGGCGCATGCGGTCAGGAGGCGTGCGACGGTGGTGGCCCGGCATGCGCTACGCGCCCGCGTACGCCCCACGGTCGGCACGGCACCGTCCGGGCCGGGGCCGGATCAGGTGAGGAATCCGTCGGTGGTCGTGGGCCTCCCGAGGCGTGGCACAGGCCCGGGAACGCGATCGTGACAGGAGACCGTCGCACGCCGCGGAACTCACCGGCCCGGCCGCCGCCCACGCGAACGGGGGAAGGCGGCCGGGCCCGGCAAGGCCCGGCGCGCCGGGATCAGGCCGCGAGGCAGAGACCGCGGTGCGACCCGTGCCGCGGGGCCGCGGCGCGGTGGTGGACGGCCGTACGGCGGGACAGCTCGCCGTGCACCCGCGCCAGCAGGTCGCCGAGGCCCAGGCCGAGGGCGTGCGCGGCGGCGGCGAGGACCTCGGACGACGCCTCCTTGCGGCCGCGCTCGATCTCCGACAGATAGGGCAGCGAGATCCGCGCCGCGTCGGCCACGTCCTTGAGGGTGCGCCGCTGGGCCCGCCGCTCGCGGCGCAGCACCTCGCCGACCAGGTCCCGCCACAGGGGTTCCCTGGGGGCGGGCCCGTCCTCCGGCGCCTCGGGACGGGCCGGTGCCGGTCGCAGGGGGATCACTCGGGCTTCGTCGCTCACCGGGTCGGTCATCCCGTCAGCCTAGGAGCGGTACCGTCGGGGGCAAGGGCCGGGCGTTGCGCCCTGAGGGAAATCCTCGCCCGACCGGGGCCCCGGCCGGCCGTTTCCCGCCACCGCGTGATGGCGGGGGCATGCACCGCGTCACCGTGGGTACTCGCGCCGTGAGCGGCTTCACGGGAAGGCATGATCCGCCGGACGGCGGGTACCCGCTGGAGACGCTGCCTGGACACTGGGGCCGGCTCCACCCGGTGCCGGACCGGAGGCCGCACAGGGAGACGTCGCACCGTGACTTTCGTGGGAGAGGCAATGAACACCGCCGCCGGGATCCGGTCGGAAGCAGAGGCCGTCGAGGAGACCGGGCGGGACAGGACGGACGACGAGGGGTCACTGCCCGGCATCACGGACCCGGCGTCCGTCGCCCCGCGCGACGCGCGCGAGCTGTCCCGCCAGTTCTTCCGCCGGCTGGCCGAGCTGGAAGAGGGAACGCACCAGTACCAGTACGCGCGCAACACACTCATCGAGATGAACATGTCGCTGGTGCGGTTCGCGGCCGGACGCTTCCGGGGCCGCGGCGACGACATGGAGGACATCGTCCAGACCGGCATGATCGGCCTCATCAAGGCCATCGACCGGTTCGAGCTGTCGCGCGAGGTCGAGTTCACGTCGTTCGCGCTGCCGTACATCGTCGGCGAGATCAAGCGGTTCTTCCGGGACACCACCTGGGCCGTCCACGTGCCGCGCCGGCTGCAGGAACTGCGGGTGGAGCTGGCCAAGGCGCGGGAGGAGCTGTCCAGCCGGCTGGACCGGGATCCGACGGTGGCGGAGCTCGCCACGCTGATGAACCTCTCCGAGAAGGAGGTGGTCGAGGCCCAGCTGGCCTCGAACGGCTACAACTCCGCCTCCCTGGACGCCGCGCTCACCGGGGACGGCCCCGAGGACGGCGAGGCCGTGCTCGCCGACTTCATCGGCGTGGAGGAGGAGGGCCTGCGGCTCGTGGAGGACTTCCACGCGCTCGCCCCGCTGATGGCGGAGCTGAGCGAGCGCGACCGGCAGATCATCCACCTGCGGTTCGTGGAGGAGGCCACGCAGGCCGAGATCGGCGAGCGGCTGGGCTGCTCCCAGATGCACGTCTCCCGGCTGATCAAGCGGATCATCACCCGGCTGCGCCAGGGGATGCTCGGGGAACTGGGCTGCGCCTGACGTCCGGAGGGCACGACGCCGAAGGGCCGAGTGCCCGGGTGGGGGCTCGGCCCGGTGCGGGAGAAGAGGTGAAGAGGTTCAGCCCCGGCGCAGGGGAAAGACGGCCCGCACCCGCTTGCCCACGGGGACGCGTTCGACGGTGACCTCGGCGGCCAGCGCGTGCACGATCTCCAGTCCGTGCCGCCCGACGCGCTCGGGATTCTTCGGGAACCGGCGGGGCAGGGCCGTGCTGCTGTCGTACACGGACACGACGACCGAGCTGTCCGTGCCCTCCAGCTCCAGGATGTACGGGCCGTTGCTGTGCCGGTCGGCGTTGGTGACCAGTTCGCTCACCATCAGCAGCAGCTCGCCGTCGGCGCGGTCGTCGACGCTCGCGCACCACTCCGTGCGCAGCCGCTGGAGGAACCGGGCGGCGAAGGCACGCGCCTCGGCGATGCAGCCGGGGGCGCCGGTGTAGTGCGCCGCGCGCCGCAGCGGCTCCACGGGTACGTCGAAACCAGTCGGTATCACTGCCCCGCCCAGGTACTCGGTCATGCTGTTCTCTCTCGGAAAGGCCCGGTGCGACCGGTGGCCGTCGCTCCAGTCCTCGTACCCCGAGCCCGGCCCCGCAGTCCCTCGGATGCGTTCGCCCACCGCGCACAGGGGCCGCCGGTCGCGGCGGGGTCCTCTGCGGCCGGTGCCCGGCCCCCGGCGGCGCGGCGGAAGGTCAGGCCACCGGTATGACCAGCGCCGGTATCGTCCGCTGCATGCGCAGGGCGTCGACGGACTCCGCGAGCAGCTCGTACTCGGTGGTCTCGTCGCCGGTCGCGAGCCGTACCAGCCGGCCCGCGGCCAGTTCGTCGGCGACCAGTTCCTGCCGGGCCGGATCACCGCACCAGGCGCGCAGGACGGCCGGCACGTCGGGCACCGTGTCGGCGACCGGCACCAGGGCGCGGGGCGGGAAGTGGGCGGCCTCCGGCCGCGGGTCGAGGCGGTCGGCGATCCAGCTCGCCCGGTCGCGCAGCCACCACAGGGCGAGCGCGAGCGTGGGGGCCCGGTAGGTGCCGAGCGGTACTCCGATGCGCCGTCCGCCGCAGATGCCGTACGCGGTGACATGGCACAGGAACTCGTCGTGCATGCGCACTCCCCCGTCGCGTCGTCCGCCTGCGGGCCGGCCTCGCTTTCGCCGCGGCTCGTGTGCGGTGCGTGATCGGGGCCTCGCTGGAAGTGAAGCCCGCACCGTCGAGTATGTTCACCGATGAATCACTGTCACCATATTTTTCCGGCCAGTCTCCTGGCATATTCCGCGCGGATCCTGGCCGAAACGGCGCGGTCCGGCGCGGGCCTCGCGGGGACCTGGGCGGCCGGCCATGACCCCGGGGGTAATCGACGGCCCCCGGCCGCCCCCGGCAGGGTTGCGGTACCGGGTCGCCGCAGCGGGGATCCGGGTTCCGACCAGTACCGATCCTCGATGGAGGCTGATCGCCCATGACCGCGACCCCCGACCGCTACGAGACCGCCGCGGCCCGTTACTTCGACGCCTGGAACGCCACCGGACCGGAGCAGCGGGCGAAGGCGGTGGCCGCCGCCTGGACCGAGGACGGCCGGTACACCGACCCCCTCGCCGACGTCGGCGGGCACGACGGGATCGCGGCCGTCATCGCCGCCGCCCACGAGCAGTTCCCCGGTTTCGTCTTCCGGCCCCTCGGCTCCGTGGACGGCCACCACGACACGGCGCGCTTCTCCTGGGAACTGGTGAGCGAGGAGGCGGACCCCTCGTCCGGGGAGCGGTCCGCCCCGGTCGCCGGCTTCGACGTGATCACGCTGGACGCGGACGGCCGCATCCGCTCCGTGCTCGGCTTCCTCGACCGGGTGCCCGACGGCGCGTGAGGAGCGGCGTACGCGAGGGGCCCGGCCGCCGGGGCGGGCGGCCGGGCTCGTACGACGGTCGCGGGCCGGGGTGTGTCAGGGCCTGACGATGGCGTCGATCCGGTCCAGTTCCCCGGCGTCGAACTCCAGGTTGCCGATGGCCGCCACGCTGTCCTCGATCTGGCGGACGCTGCTCGCGCCGACCAGCGCGGACGTCACCCGGCCGCCGCGCAGCACCCAGGCCAGCGCGAGCTGGGCCAGCGTCTGGCCGCGGGAGGCGGCCACCTCGTCCAGCGCGCGCAGCCGGGCCACCAGGTCCTCGGTGACCGCGTCCGAGTTCAGGAACGGGCTGTCGCTCGCCGCCCGGGAGTCCTCCGGGATGCCGTCGAGATAGCGGCCGGTGAGCAGGCCCTGCTCCAGCGGGGAGTAGACGATGGAGCCGACCCGGAGCTCGTCCAGGGTGTCGAGCAGGCCCTCGTCCTCGGGGCGCCGGTCGAGCATCGAGTAGCGCGGCTGGTGGATGAGGAGCGGGGTGCCCAGCTCGCCGAGGATGCGGGCGGCCTCCCGGGTCTCCTCGGCGGAGTAGTTGGACACGCCGACGTAGAGCGCCTTGCCCTGCTGCACCGCGCTGTGCAGGGCGCCCATCGTCTCCTCCAGCGGAGTGTCCGGATCCGGGCGGTGCGAGTAGAAGATGTCGACGTAGTCCAGGCCCATCCGCCCCAGGCTCTGGTCGAGCGAGCCGAGCAGGTACTTGCGCGAGCCCCACTCGCCGTACGGGCCGGGCCACATCAGATAGCCGGCCTTGGTGGAGATCACCAGCTCGTCGCGGTAGCGGGCGAAGTCGTCCTTCAGGGCCGCGCCGAAGGCGGACTCGGCCGCGCCGGGCGGCGGGCCGTAGTTGTTCGCCAGGTCGAAGTGGGTCACGCCGAGGTCGAAGGCACGGCGCAGGATGGCCCGCTGGGTCTCCACGGGCCGGTCGGGTCCGAAGTTGTGCCACAGGCCGAGCGACAGGGCGGGGAGCTTCAGGCCGCTGCGTCCGGTGCGCCGGTAGGGCATGTCGGCGTAGCGGTCGGGGTGTGCGGTGTACAACGCGACTCCATGAGGGGTGGGCGCGGGATCTGCCGCCTCCACTCTTCCCCCGGCGGCGGGCAGCGGTCCAACAGAAGAATCCGATGGTATTCAGCGGATAGGCTTCTCAATCATGGAACTGCGCCATCTCCAGCACTTCGTCGCGGTGGCCGAGGACCGGCACTTCACCCGGGCCGCCGAGCGTCTGATGGTGTCCCAGTCCGGGCTGTCGGCGTCGATCCGGGCGCTGGAGCGGGAGTTGCGGGCGCCGCTGTTCGTGCGGACCACGCGCCGGGTGACCCTGACGGAGGCGGGGCGTGCGCTGCTGGCGGAGGCCGAGCGGATCCTCGCCCAGGTGCGGGCGGCGCACGACGCGGTGGCGGCGGTGCAGGGCGTGCTGCGCGGCACGCTGGCGCTCGGCACCGAGCAGTGCATCGCCGGGGTGCGGGTGGCCCCGCTGCTGGCGGCTTTCCGGGGCCGGCACCCGGATGTGGAGATCCGGCTGCGGCAGGCCGGTTCGGGCGCGCTGGCGGAGGAGGTCGCGGCCGGGCGGCTCGACCTGGCCTTCGCCTACCGCACCCAGGCCGACACCGACCAGCTGCGGTCGGTGTCGCTGACCAGCGAGCCGATGACCGTGCTGTGCCACCCCAGCCACCGGCTCGCCGCCGGGCCGGCCGTGCTCGGCCCGGACGACCTCACCGGCGAGGTGTTCGTGGACTTCCACCCCGACTGGGGTCCGCGCCGCACCACCGACGCGGCGTTCGCCGCGGCCGGGGTCCGGCGCACGGTCGCCCTGGAGGTCAACGACGTGCACAGCCTGCTGGACCTGGTGGACGAGAACCTGGGCGTCGCGGTCGTGCCCCGGCACTTCCGGCACAAGCGGCCGGCGCTCGCGGCGCTGCCGCTGAAGGGGACGGGCGGGGCACGGTACGAGACGGTGGCCCTGCTGCCGCCGGAGCGGGCCACGAGCCCGGCCGCACGGGCACTGGTCACCCTGCTCGAAACGGGGACGTGACGCACCGGCCGCCGGATTCCGGACGCGGGAGCGGCGGTGGTTTGCGATGGTGGACGGTATGCATGCCAAGGACATCCTCATCGACGGCTACGGCCGCGTCCGCGAAGAGGTCCATGCCGCCCTCGACGGCCTCGGCCCCGAGGAGCTGCACCACCGCCCGGCCCCGGACGCCAACACCATCGCCTGGCTGGTCTGGCACCTCACCCGGGTGCAGGACGACCACATCGCGGACGCCTTCGACCTGGACCAGGTGTGGCTCGCCCAGGACTGGCAGAAGCGGTTCGGGCTCGACCTGCCCCGGCACGACACGGGCTACGGGCACACCCCGGCCAAGGTCGCGAAGGTGCGGGTGGACTCGGCCGGACTGCTGACCGGGTACTACGACGCCGTCCACGAGCAGACCCTCGGCGTCCTGCGCACCCTGGCCGCCAAGGATCTGGAGCGCGTCGTGGACGAGCGCTGGGATCCCCCGGTCCGCCTGGGCGTGCGCCTGGTGAGCGTCCTGTCCGACGACCTCCAGCACGTCGGACAGGCCGCCTATCTCAGGGGGCTGGTTCAGAGCGCGGCGGCGTAACCCGGCAGGACCACGTCCTCGATGAGGGCCGTGCGCTGGTCGAACGGGATGAACGCGCTCTTGAGGGCGTTGACGGTGACCGTGCGCAGGTCCTCCACCGTCCAGCCGGCCTGCTCCACCAGCAGGGACATCTCGCGGGTCATCGTGGTCCCCGACACCAGGCGGTTGTCGGTGTTCAGGGTGACCCGGAAGCCGAGGTCCTTCAGGGCCGTGATCGGGTGCTCGGCGATCGAGCCGGCGCAGCCGGTCTGGAGGTTGGAGGTGGGGCACATCTCCAGGGCGATCCGGCGGTCGCGCACCCAGGAGGCGAGGCGGCCGAGCTTGCCGTCCACGATGTCCTCGGTGAGGCGCACCCCGTGGCCGATGCGCTGGGCGCCGCACACCTGGAGCGCCTGGTGGATGCTGGGCAGGCCGTACGCCTCGCCCGCGTGGATGGTGAAGGGCATGTTCTCGGCGCGCAGGTACGCGAAGGCGTCGAGGTGGTCGGCGGGCGGGAAGCCGTCCTCGGCGCCCGCGATGTCGAAGCCGACGACTCCGGCGTCCCGGTACGCGACGGCCAGCCCTGCGGCCTCGCGGACCCGGTCGAACATGCGCATCCCGCACAGCAGGGTGCCGACCCGGACGGGGGTGCCGGCCGCCGCCGCCTTGGCCATGCCGGCGGCCAGGCCCTCCTGGACCGCCTCGACGACCTCGGACAGGGCGAGTCCGCCCTTGAGCATCAGCTCGGGGGCGTAGCGCACCTCCGCGTAGACGACGCCGTCGGCGGCGAGGTCGAGGACGTACTCCTCGGCGGTGCGCAGCAGGCCCTCGCGGGTCTGCATGACGGCGAGGGTGTGCTCGAAGGTGGCGATGTAGCGGACCAGGTCGCCGGAGTCGGCGGCCTCGACGTACCAGGCGGCCAGCTCGTCGGGGTCGGTGGTGGGCAGGGTGTGGCCGGCCGCGTCGGCGAGTTCGACGACGGTGGCGGGGCGCAGGCCGCCGTCGAGGTGGTCGTGCAGGACGGCCTTGGGGAGCCGGCGGAGGGTCTCGGTGTCGATGCGGGACGCGGTCATGGTGTGTCGTTTCCTCGGCTGGGTGATGCGGGGCTGGTCAGTGGGCGGCGGGCTGGAGCAGGTCCCAGCGGTTGCCGTAGAGGTCCTGGAAGACGGCGACGGTGCCGTACGGCTCGTGGCGCGGCTCCTCCAGGAAGGTCACGCCGGCGGCGGTCATCCGGGCGTGGTCGCGGGCGAAGTCGTCGGTGTGCAGGAAGAAGCCCACGCGTCCGCCGGTCTGGTCGCCGATCCGGGCGCGCTGGCCGGCGTCCTTGGCACGGGCCAGCAGCAGTCCGGTGCCCGCCGCGTCGCCGCCGGGCTCGACGACGACCCAGCGCGAGCCGTCGGGGCGCGGGGCGTCCTCGGCGAGACGGAATCCCAGGGCCTCGGTGTAGAAGCGGATCGCCTCGTCGTAGTCGTGGACGACGAGGGTGACCAGGGCGACGCGGCGCATGGCTACCTTCCGGCGGGGGGCGGTTAGCCGGTGAGGTTATACGTAAAACTTGCCGGGCGCCAGTCCTCTTCTACGCGCGTCACGCAGGGGCGGAGTCGGACTGCCGGGGGCGTGGCACCCGGGGGGAGCGGTTGTGCGGCCCGGTCGTGGGGAGGGCGTCCCGTCACGACGTGGGGATCAGGGCCTCGCCTCGCCCTGCGCGACCTCCACGCGGTGGTGGACGTCGGCCGTCGCGGTCGCCGAGGCGAGGCAGGACAGGGCGGCGCAGGCGGCGAGGAGCGCGGCGGCCGTGCGGTGGGCCGCGGGCGGGCGCGGGCCGGCCAGCAGGGCCTGGACGCGCCGCGGGACGGGGCCGGTGGCGGCGCCGGCGGCGAAGCCGGGGCGCGCGGAGCCGGCGGACCGGGCGGCGAGGGCCGCGCGGGCGATGGCCCGGGCGGTCAGCCGCCGGTCGCCGACCGCGGCGGCGGCGGTCTCGTCCGCGGCGCGCTCGGCCGCGAGCCGGACCGTGTCCCGGACCCGGCGCAGCGCGGGGTGGCAGTGCGCCGCGAGTTCGGCGGCGGCCAGCGCGTAGTGGTGGCCGCCCGCGTTGTGCGCCCGCTCGTGGGCGAGCAGCGCCTCCCGCTCGGGGCCGTCCAGGGCACGCAGCATCGCCGTGGTGACGACGACCCGGTGCGGGCGGCCGGGCAGGGCGTAGGCGTCGGGCCGGGGCGAGTCCACCACGCACAGGTCGCCGGCGGCGGGCCGGCGGCCGGCCTCGGCGCGGGCCGCCCGGAAGGCGCGGGCCTGCTCCAGGGCCGAGCGGCCGAGGGTCCAGCCGCACCGGGCGAGCGCGCCGGCCGAGGCGGCGGCGGCCGGGACCACGAGGGCGCCGGGGGCGGTGCGCAGCGGATGGACCAGTTCGCCGAGCGCGGCGAAGAACGGCAGCTCCAGCAGCCCGAGCAACAGGAGCACGCCGAGGGTCACCGCCGTACCGCCGGCCAGCAGCAGCGCGCAGCCCGCGACGGACCACAGCGCGGCCGCCGGGCTCAGCCGGTCCAGTGCCCGGCGGGCCAGGAGCGGCAGGGCGAACGGGAGCAGCAGCGGGAGCGGGAGCAGGGCGGTCATCGGCCGTCGGAGGCGAGCAGGTCGCGCAGGACGCGTTCGTCGTCCGGGCTGAGCTGGGCGACGAAGCGGGCGAGCACCGTCTCGCGGTCGCTGTCCCGGTCCAGTTCGCTGTGCATCCGGCGGGCGGTGAGGCCGTGGGCGTCCTGGGCGTCCCGGACGGGGAAGTAGACGTAGCCCCGGCCCTGGCGCCGCCGGTCGACCACGCCCTTGTCGTGCAGCCGGCTCAGGATCGTCGTCACCGTCGTACGGGCGAGGCCGGTGCCGAGGCTCGACTGGACCTCGCCGGGGGTCCGGGGCGCGCCGGCGGACCAGAGCGCGGCCAGGACGCTCGCTTCGAGTTCACCGGCCGGCCGGCGTTCGCCTTTGGCGTCGGTCATGGGGAGGTTCCTCACCGCGTCTTCGTGTTGCTGTTCTCAAGGCCGTCCACGTCATCGTAGTCAGGGGCGCGGGCCGGCGCCCGCCGGGCGCGGGGTGGCCGCGGTGGTGGGGGCGTCCGGGCGCGGGGCGGGCCGCGGTGCGCGCGGGCGTGTGGGGCCGGCGACCTACGCCCGGGGTCCCGGGTGCGGGGCGTCCCGGGACGGAGGTGCCGGTGGGGCGCGGCCCGGTAGCGTCGCCGGACATGACGATCGACGAACCGGTCCGCACCCCGGCCCGGCGCAAGAGCGATGTGCTGGCCCGGCTGGAGCGGGAGAGCGACATCTGGGTGGCCTCGGCGGACGCGCACGGCGTGCCGTGTCTCGTACCGCTGTGGTTCGTCTGGCACGGGGAGTCGTTCTGGCTGTGCACGCGCGGCACCAACCCCACGGGCCGCAATCTCCGCGACGGCGGCCGGACCCGGCTCGCCCTCGGCGACACCCGGGACGTCGTGCTGGTCGACGGGGAGGTGCGGGTCTTCGGCTCCGGGGAGGTGCCGGAGGCGGCGGCCGGGGCGTTCGCGGCGAAGACCGGCTGGGATCCGCGCGCGGACGGCGCCGCCTACGACTTCTTCCGGGTGCGGCCGGTCGCGGTGCAGGCGTGGCACGGGGTGCGCGAGCTGCGCGGCCGGCATCTCATGCGGGACGGCGCCTGGGTGGTGTGACACCGGCCGGCGGCCCCGCCCGGCCGGGCCCTCGGCGGGCGGACCGCGGTGGCCGGGCCGACGGCGGCCGGCCGGTCCGGGTACGGACCTCGCGGCCGCGTCCGAAACGGTCAGCCGGCCTGTGCGCGGGCCCCGGCGAGCCGGGCCAGTTCCCCGGCGGTGAACCGCAGCGCCCCGGCGGCGACGTTCTCGGCCAGGTGGCCGGGGTCGCCGGTGCCGGGGATGGCGAGGACGTGCGGGCCCTGGTGCAGCGTCCAGGCGATGCGGACCTGCGCGGGGCTCGCGCCGTGGGCCCGGGCGACGGAGAGCACGGTGTCGTCGTGGGCGGCCGTGGCACCGCGCTCGCCGGCCTCGCCGGCCACGGTGTAGAAGGGGACGAAGGCGATGCCGCGCTCCCCGCACAGCCGCAGCAGTTCGTCACCGGCCGGGTCGGGGCGGTCCAGGGCGTACCGGTTCTGCACGCAGACCACCGGGGCGATCTCCAGCGCCTCGGCGAGGTGCCGGCCTTCCACGGCGGAGATCCCGAGGTGCCGGACGAGCCCGGCCGTGCGCAACTCCGCGAGGGCGCCGAAGTGTTCCGCGATGGAGTCCTGGTTCATCCGGCGCAGGTAGACGACGTCGAGGTGGTCCCGTCCGAGCTGGCGCAGGTTCTCCTCGACGTGGCCGCGCAGTTGGTCGGGCCGGGCGGAGGTGCCCCACGCGCCGTGCGGGTCGCGGTAGGGGCCGACCTTGGCGGCGATGACCAGGTCGTCGGGGTACGGGGACAGCGCGGTGTTGACGAGTTCGTTGGCGGAGCGCAGCGAGGAGAAGTAGAAGGCCGCCGTGTCGATGTGGTTCACGCCGAGCCCTACGGCCTCGCGCAGCACGGCCAGGGACCGCTCCCGGCCGCTGGGGGTGCCGTGGTGGAAGGCGGCGCTGCCCGTCAGCCGCATGGTGCCGAGACCGATGCGGTGGACGGGCAGGCCGCCCAGCGCGAAGGTGCCGGAGGCGTCCGCGGTGATCGTCTGGGTGGTCATCGGCGGAGTCTCGCACACCGCACCCGGCCGGTCCTCGGCAGAACGGGGCGGCGCCCGGCGGGACACCGGGGATCCGGCCGAGGCACCGGCAGGCGGCGACCCGGCTCCGGGCCCGGGCCGGATTCCCGCCGTCGCTCCAGTGAGCCGTCGAGGCGGGCGGGCCGGGCCCGGCCGCACGCGCGGCCGGGCCGCTCCGCCGGGAGGCTCAGCGCAGCGGCTTCGCGAGGACCGCCTTGCGGTGGCTGAAGGTCTCGATGGAGTAGCGGCCGTGGTAGTTGCCCATGCCGCTCTCCCCCACCCCGCCGAACGGCAGGTCGGAGACGGTGAGATGGGCGACGGGCAGACCGTGGCCGAGGCCGCCCGAGGAGGTCTCGGCGGCGAAGCGCGCGCGGACCTCGTCCGACTCGCTGAAGACGTACAGGGCGAGGGGCTTGTCCCGGTCGTTGACGAAGGCGATGGCCTCGTCCGGGCCGGACACGGTGACGATCGGCAGGATCGGGCCGAAGATCTCCTCCCGCATGACGGGCGAGTCCGGGTCGACGTCGGCGAGGACGGTCGGCGCGAGGTACTTCGCCGCCCGGTCGCCGACGCCGCCGACGGCGACCCGGCCGGAGCCGAGCAGGCCGGACAGCCGGTCGAAGTGCCGCTCGTTGACGATCCGGCCGTACTCCGGCGAGCGGGCCGGGTCGGCGCCGAACAGCTTCTCGATCGCGCGGACCAGCGCCGCCTCCAGGGCGGGCGCGGTCTCAGGGTCGGTCAGGACGTAGTCGGGGGCGACGCAGGTCTGGCCCGCGTTGAGGAACTTGCCGCGGGCGAGCCGGTCCGCGACCACCTCCGGGTCGGTGCCGCGATCCACGAACACCGGGGACTTGCCGCCGAGTTCGAGGGTGACCGGGGTGAGGTGCTCGGCGGCGGCCCGCATGACGATACGGCCGACGGTGCCGTTGCCGGTGTAGAAGATGTGATCGAAGCGCTCGGCCAGCAGGGCCGTGGTCTCGGGGACACCGCCCTCCACGACGGCGACCGCGTCCGGGTCCAGGTAGGCCGGGATCAGCTCGGCCAGCACGGCGGAGGTGGCCGGTGCCAGCTCGCTCGGCTTGGCGACCACCGCGTTGCCGGACGCCAGCGCGCCGACCATGGGGGCGAGCAGGAGCTGCGCCGGGTAGTTCCAGGGCGCGATGACGAGGACGACGCCCAGCGGGTCGTACTGCGTCCAGGCCGTGGCGTCGGCGCCCAGGTGCGCCGGGACGGGCGCGGGCTCGGGGCGCAGCCAGCCGGCCAGGTGCTCCAGGGTGTGGTCGATCTCGCGGACGGTGAAGTCGATCTCGGTGCGGTGGGCCTCGGTGCCGCTCTTGCCGAGGTCGGCGCGGAGGGCGGCGGCGAGGTCGGCGCCGCGTTCCGTGAGCAGGGCGCGCAGCCGGCGCAGCTGGCCGGTACGCCAGTCGACGGACTTCGTGCGGCCGGTGGCGAAGGTGGCGCGCAGCCGGGCCACGATCTTTGCGGGCTGCTCGGACGGGGAGTGGTTCACGGTGCCTCGATGGATCACGTGCGGACAGTCGGATGTATTTAGCAACCTTTCATGTCCTCAAGTTCATTCCGGCGGCGCCTCCGGGGTGACGAGGGTCACGCCCGGTCCGGGCCGGCCCGTGCCCTGCGGGTGCGCCGTCCGCGGAACCGGAAGAATCCCGGGTATGGATCCCACTCCGCACCCCCTCGTCGTCCGCGCCCGCCGGCTCGCCACCGACCTGCTCGCCCCCGAGGCCGAGCGGGTCGACCGGGAAGGGGTGCCCCCGGGCCACATCGAGGCGGTGAAGCGGTCGGGCCTGCTCGGGGTGGGCGCGCCCGTGGAGCACGGGGGCGCGGGGGCGCCGCCCGCCGTGGCGCGGGAGGTCGCGGAGATCCTGTCCGGGGCGTGCTGTGCGACCTGGTTCGTGCAGACCCAGCACCACACGCCGGTGCAGACCCTGGCGCACAGCGGGGGGCATCCGGTGCGGGAGCGGCTGCTCGGCCCGCTGTCCCGCGGGGAGCTGCTGTCCGGGGTGGCGTACGCGCATCTGCGGTCGTTCCCGCGCCGCCCGGTGCGGGTCCGGCCCGAGGGCGGCGGCTGGCGGTTCGACGGGACCGTGCCCTGGTACACCGGCTGGGGCCTGAACGACGTGATGCTGCTGGCCGGGGCGACCGACTCCGGCGAGGTGCTGTTCGCCTTCACCGAGGCCCGCGAGCGGCCGGGACTGCGGGCCTCGGCGCCGATGCGGCTGGCGGCCCTCACCGCCGCGCGCACGGTGTCCCTGGAGCTGGACGGCCTGTGGCTGCCCGCGGAGTCGGTGGCCCTGCGCACGCCGTACGACCGCTGGGCCGCCGGGGACCGGGTCAAGACGCTGCACACCAGCCCGGCGGTCTTCGGCGTGACGCGGGCCGCGCTCTCGCTCCTGGACGCGGACACGGCCGCCCCGCTCCGCGCCCGTCTCACCGGGATCCGCCGCAGGGCGTACGAACTGGCGGACGGGCCGCTGCCGCAAGGGTGGGCGCAGACCGGGGGGAAAGCGGGGGCCGGGACGGCGGACGCGTGGGTGGGGGAACGGCTGGCGGTGCGCGCCGAGGCGTACGAACTGCTGCGTACGGCCACCACGGCGGCGGTGGTGGCCGGCGGCGGCCGTGCCATGGCCCTGACGAGCCGCGCCCAGCGCCTCGCGCGGGAGGCGCTGTTCCTCCTGGTGCAGGGCCAGACCGCCGAGTCGCGCGCGGCGCATCTGCGGGCGCTGGGCGGGGCGCTGGCGGCCACCGGGGAACGGAACGCCTGAGCGGCGCGCGCCCCGGTCCGCGGTGCTCCACGCGACCGCGCACCGCCGGTCAGATCGCGAACGGGACCTCCGCGGCAGCGGCGGACGCCGGCCCGTGGGGGTGGGTCCACAGGCCCTGCGCGGCGAGCCGGGGCAGGACGCCCTCGCCGAACCAGTAGGCCTCCTCCAGGTGCGGGTAGCCGGAGAGGACGAACTCGTCGATGCCGAGGGCGTGGTACTCCTTGATCCGCTCGGCCACCTCCTCGTGGCTGCCGACCAGAGCCGTCCCCGCGCCGCCCCGCACCAGCCCGATGCCGGCCCACAGGTTGGGGTGGATCTCCAGGCCGTCCCGGCCGCCGCCGTGCAGCGCGAGCATGCGCCGCTGCCCCTCCGACTCGCTGCGGGCCAGCCCCTCCTGCACGGCCCGCACCGTCTCCTGGTCGAACCCGGCGAGCAGCCGGTCCGCCTCCGCCCAGGCCGCTTCCGCCGTGTCCCGGGTGATCACGTGCAGCCGGATCCCGAAGCGGAGGGTACGGCCGTGCCCGGCGGCGAGCCGGCGGATCCAGGCGATCTTCTCGGCGACCTGTGCGGGCGGCTCGCCCCAGGTGAGGTACACGTCGGCGTAGCGGGCCGCGACCTCCCCGGCGGCCGGTGAGGAACCGCCGAAGTACACCTCGGGGACCGGATCGGGCACCCGGCTGAGCCGCGCGTCCTCCACCCGCAGGTGCTCCCCGTGCAGATCGACGCCCTTGCCCTGCCACAATTCCCGGACGACGTGCAGGAATTCACCGGTGCGGCGGTACCTGGCGTCCTTGTCGAGGAAGTCGCCGTAGGCCCGTTGCTCCCGGCTCTCCCCGCCGGTGACGACGTTGAGCAGCAGCCGTCCCCCGGTCTGCCGCTGGAACGTGCTCGCCATCTGCGCGGCGAGCGTCGGCGAGACGAAGCCGGGCCGGAAGGCGACGAGGAACTTCAGCCGTTCGGTGTGCTGGCTGACCATGGCGGTGGTCAGCCACGCGTCCTCGCACCAGGCGCCGGTCGGGGTGAGCGCGGCCACGAAGCCCAGGTCCTCGGCGGCCCGTGCGATCTGGCCGAGATAGGCGACGGTCGGGGGCCGGTCCCGGCCGGAGGCGGTCGCCGGGGTGCCGTGGCCGCCTCCGACGACGTCGCGGCTGTCGCCGTTGGTGGGCAGGAACCAGTGGAAGGTGAGGGACACCGAGGGTCTCCGATCGCTTGGGTCCGTGGGGTGGGTGGGTGCGTGCGTGCCCGCGGGCCCGGGGTGCGGGTGTGCGGCGAGGCCGCCGGCGGCGTGCCCTGCGCGGGGGAGGGCGACGGGCGCCGGCACGGAGCGCGCGGCCCGGCACGCGGTGGCGGCACGCGCCTCCCCACCGTCGGCCGCGGGCGGGGCCGCGGCCCGCTCAGCTCGCCGTGGCCGCCAGCGCCGGCGCGCGGTCCAGGGCGGCGGCGAACTGGTCCACCACCTGCCCCAGGGCCTCGGCGGTGGCCGGTGCGACGGTCAGCGAGCCGTCCTCCCGCACGGTGATGTCTGTGTCGAGGGTGAACCAGCCCTGGACTATGTGTGCGGCGCCCATGGAGTTCAGCACCGGCCGCAGGGCGTAGTCGATGGCGAGGACATGCGCGGTGGAACCGCCGGTGGCCAGCGGCAGCACGGTCTTGCCGGTGAGCGCGTACTGCGGGAGCAGGTCCAGCAGCGCCTTGAGGACGCCGGAGTACGACGCCTTGTAGACGGGGGTGCCGACCACCACGCCGTCGGCGCGGGCGAACAGCTCGGCGGCCTCGACGACGGCGGGATGCCGGAAGTCCGCGCCGAGCAGGGCCTCGGCCGGGAGGGCGCGGACGTCGAGCGGGATCACCTCGTGTCCCTGGGCGACGAGCCGCCGGTCCAGGTGACGCAGCAGGAGATTGGTGCGGGAGGAGGCGGAGGGGCTGCCGGAGACGGACAGGACGGTGGCCATGGGTGTCTCGTTTCTGAGGTGCGCCGGACGGCCGTACGCGAGCCGGACGCCCGGGGAGAAGTCGGTCGGGAGCACCGCCTCCCGAGCCGGACCGGGCATGCGGAACCCCTGGTGCGGAACCGCTCGACGGGACGTCGGACACGCCTCACCCGTCGGGGGACGACGGGGATCCCGGTGTGCCGCGGGCCCGGAGGAGAGGGAAGGGGCGGCGGATCAGACCGCGGCGCGACAACAGGCGCTGGAGACGCGCGCGAGATCGACGTGGCGTCGCCGCGTGAGGTCCAGTCGCATGGTCATGCCATCGATCGTGGCAGCAGCCCGCGACAACCGTCAAGGAGATCCCGGCCGTTCTCGCATGGCGGACCCGCGCGGTCCACGGCGGCGGGGTTCCGGGCCCCGGACGGGCGGGGACTCAGACCCCGCCGTCCTCCTCCCGCCCCTCGACCACCACGAGGAAGGCGTCCGACTTCAGGTCCATCACCACGGTCGCCGGTTCACCCTCGGCGCGCCGGGCGGCGGCGAACTCCTCCGCGGGCCACGAACCACGCGGAGACCCGGCGGGAAAACGCTCCAGCACCCTCGCACTCATGACGGCGGCCACCTCCTGCTGCACCGGCCCGAACGGAATGTACGTGTTGTACTGATCCGCTTGCCCCGGATCCGCGGGGACATGCCCCGGCGGCGTCCCTCCTGCGCACATGAAAGCCCGTGCGGTGCCGCGTCCTTCGGCGACACCGCCTCGGCGGAGCCCCGGTCCTCGTTCCCGGTCCGGTGCGCGCCCGCGCGGCGGCGGGGATTCCTCGGTTCGTCGCCGCGCGGGACCGGGGTGGTGCGCCCCCTGCGCCCCGCCGTACGGTGCCGCTCGGGGTGGCGAGGCGACCGTCCGGGGGTCAGAGGTCCGCGTCGGGCCCGGCCGGCACGGTGAAGGAGATCCACACGTCCGGCGGCAGCTCGGGCCGGCCCGGCACCGGTCGCCGCTCCCGGGTCCAGGCCTCGCCGGCGAGGTCCGCGGCGACCCGTGGCCAGAACCGCGCGGCTGCCGGGTTGTCCTCCTGGAACGCGATCTCCCACCGTCCGGGGTGCCGGGTGAGCACCTCGCGCGCGGCCCGCAGCCCGATGCCCCGGCGCCGGGCACCGCGCACCACGAAGAAGCTGTTCAGTATGCGTACCGGCCCGTCGAGCCCGCGGACGAACGCCAGCCCGGCCGGGTGGTCGTCGCAGATCAGCAGGTACGGCACCCAGCCGGGCCCGGTGAAGGCGGACGTCACCCATTCGCTCCGGAAGGTGCCGTCGGCGGCGGGCAGGCCGCCCCGGAACTCGGAGAGATCGTGGCGGAACATCAGCCACAGCCGTTCCACGGCGGGCCGGTCGCCGGCAGTCGCGGGGCGGACGGCGAGGTCCGCGGTCGTGTTCTCTGTCATGAACGACAGCGTCCCCGGCGGAGCGCGGTCCGGCCGGGGATTCGGTGTCGCAACTCTAGCTCATCTCAAGGGCGTTGGCGGTCGGGCCGGTGTCCTCGCCGGTCTCCTTCGGGCCGAACGGCCAGATGCCCTCGTGCCGCGCCCATCCCAGGAAGGCCACGCAGCCGAGGGCCAGCCAGGCCAGGGACCACTCGACGGGGCGGCGGCCCGGGGAGTTGCGGTCGGCGTAGCCGTAGATGACGCACCAGCCGGTGAAGGCGACCACGCTCGGCACGGGATACAGCCACATCCGGTACGGGCGGGGCAGGTCCGGGCGGCGCCGGCGCAGGACCGTCAGCGCGACGATCTGGGCCAGCGCCTGCACGATCACCATCACCGTGGTGAGCAGCTGGATCAGGGTGGCGAGGTCGGTGTGGCGGCCGAGCAGGAAGCCGGCGGCGGTGACCGCGCCCAGGGTGGCCAGGCCGTACACCGGGAACCGGTGCCTGGGGTGCAGCTTGGCGTAGGGGCGGAAGAAGACGCGGTCGCGGGCGGCGTCGCAGGGCACCCGGGAGCCGCCGAGCAGGCCGGTGAAGACGGAGGCGAACGCGGTGACGAGGATCAGCGCCGTCACCGTGTCCGCCGCCGCCCTGCCCCAGGTGTCCTCCAGCACCGCGGAGGCCACCGAGGTGGAGGCGATGTCGTGCGGGTCGGTCATCCGGTGCCAGTCGACCACGCCGAGCGTGCCGATCTGGAGCAGCAGGTAGATCGCCATGATGCCGAGGATCGAGAAGAGCACGGAGCGCGGCAGGGTCCGGCCGGGGTCCTTGATCTCGGCGCCCAGGTATGCGGTGGTGTTGTAGCCGAGGTAGTCGTAGATGCCGATGGTGAGGCCCGCGGCGAAACCGGGCCAGTAGTGGCCGCTCATCACATGGAAGGCGCCCGCCGGATAGGTGAAGGCCATGTGTGGGCTGAAGTGGGTGGCCGCGGCGACGACCACCAGCAGCACGGAGGCGATCATCACGGCCCACATCACCGCCGTGATCCGGGCGATGTGCTCGATGCCGCGCCAGAGCAGGAGCACCGCCAGGGCGATCACGCCGAGGCCGATGAGGTCACCGGCCGTCCGCCCGAGGCCGGGGGCGAGGTAGCCGAGGTACTGGACGAAGCCGACCACACCCGTGGACATGATCAGCGGGATGAACAGCATCGCCGTCCACACGAACAGGAAGGGCATCAGGCGGCCGGTGCGGTGCCGGAATGCCTGGCGCAGATAGACGTAACTGCCGCCCGAGCCGGGCAGGGAGGCACCCAGCTCGGCCCAGACCAGCCCGTCGCACAGGGCGAGGACCGCGCCCGCGACGAAGCCGACGACCGCCTGCGGGCCGCCGAACGCGGCGACCATCAGCGGGATCGTCACGAACGGACCGATGCCGCACATCTGGCTCATGTTGATCGCCGTCGCCTGGAACAGGCCGACACGGCGGACGAAACCACCGGTGGGGGGCGGGGTACCGGACAATGGGGACTCCTGACACGACGGGTGTCCGACGCGCCCGGCGGTGGCTGACCACCCGTCAGACCCGCGACGGGGAAACGATCCTGCCCAGGCCGGCGGCCTCCTGTGCCGGTCTCCGCGAGGCTCGTTGACAGTGTCCGGGGCGCGACCTAGCGTGACCCAGGTTAGTAAAGTTTCCTAACTTTACGAGGCTGGAGACCGCCGTGTTCCCTCGCCCCACCCGCCGGCTCCCCCTGGCCGCCGCGGCGCTTCTCGCCCTGGGCGGCGCCCTGACCACCGGCGCCTGGGCCGGGCGCGGGGAGGCGACCGAACCCCGCCGGCCCGAACGGATCACGCCCGTGCCCTCCGCCGCGGGCACCGCCACCGCGCTGTCCGGCTATGCCATCCAGTCCGCCGCGAAGGTGAGCGACCCGGCGGCGGCCGTGTCCTCCCCCGGCTATCCGGCGCGGAACTGGTATCCGGCGGGTCCCCGCTCCACCGTGCTGGCCGCACTGCTGGCGAACGGCGTGTACGCCGACCCGTTCCGCTCCACCAACCAGCGGCAGATCCCGCGGGCCGACTTCGAGGTGCCGTGGTGGTACCGCTCGGACTTCGCGGTCGAGGACACCACGCGACGCACCTTCCTGGACTTCAGCGGCGTCGTCTCGGCGGCCGACGTGTACGTGAACGGCCGCCTGGTGGCACCGGCCTCGCGGGTCACCGGCGCCTACACCCGCCATGAGCTGGACATCACCCCGCTGATCAGGCGGGGCACCAACACGGTCGCCTTCCGGGTGCGGCCCAACGATCCCGACCGGGACCTGACCATGGGCTGGCTGGACTGGCTCCAGCCGCCGCCCGACCGGAACATGGGGCTGGTCCGGGACGTCCTGGTGCGCCGGGGCGGGCCGGTCGCGCTGCGCGACGCGCACGTGGTCACCAGGCTGGCGGTGCCCTCGCTCGCCACCGCCGACCTGACGGTCAGGGCCCAGGTCCGCAACGACACGGGCAGCGCGGTCACCACGGAGGTCACCGGCAGTGCCGGCGGGACCCGGTTCGCCCGGACGGTGACGCTCGGCGCGCACGAGTCGAAGACGCTCTCCTTCTCCCCCGCCGACGTCCCCGGTCTGCGCCTCACCCGGCCCCGGGTGTGGTGGCCGGCCGGGATGGGCGGGCAGCCGCTGTACGACCTGGACCTCACCGCCACCGTGGCCGGCACGCCGTCGGACACCGCGCACGAGACATTCGGCATCCGCGACGTGCGGGCCCCGCTGAACTCCGACGGCGCCCGCCAGTACCGCGTCAACGGCCGCGCGCTGCTGGTCAAGGGCGGCGGCTGGTCCCCGGACGAGTTCATGCGCTGGGACCGCGCCTACACCGAGGACCGTCTGAAGTACGCCCTAGACCTGGGTCTGAACACCCTCCGCCTGGAGGGCCACCTGGAGCCGGACGAGTTCTTCGACCTCGCCGACCGCTACGGTGTGCTCGCCCTGCCGGGCTGGGAGTGCTGCGACAAGTGGGAGGGCGACGTCAACCCCAACGGGTCCGGCGAGCCGTGGTCCGGCACCGACCACACCGTGGCGAAGGCGTCCATGGCCGCCGAGGCCGCCCGGCTGCGCGACCACCCGAGCGTGCTGTCCTTCCTGATCGGCAGCGACGCCGCGCCGGACGCCACGATCGAGCGGGGCTACCTGGACGCCCTGGAGGCGGCCGACTGGCCGGTCCCCGTGGTTCCCGCCGCCTCCGACACGTCCTCCCCACGGCTCGGCGACTCGGGCATGAAGATGACGGGCCCCTACGACTGGGTGCCGCCCGGCTACTGGTACGCCAAGCAGGAGGGCGGGGCCACCGGCTTCAACTCCGAGACCAGCGCGGGCCCGAGCATCCCCACCCTCGACACCCTGCGCCGGATGATGACACCGGCCGAACTCGACACCCTGTGGAAGGATCCGGACGCCCGGCAGTACCACCGTTCGCCGTCCGTCATCTTCGGCACGCTCAAGATCTACGACGAGGCGCTCGCCGGCCGTTACGGCACACCGACGGGCCTCGCCGACTACGTGCGCAAGGCCCAGCTCGCACAGTACGAGACCGTGCGCGCCCAGTTCGAGGCGTACCGGCGCAACGCGACCGACTCCGAGCGGCCCGCCACCGGGGTCGTCCACTGGATGTTCAACAGCGGCTGGCCGTCCCTGCACTGGCAGCTGACGGACCGTTACCTGGACCAGAACGGAGCCTACTTCGGCGCGAAGAAGGCGAACGAGCCGCTGCACGTGCAGTTCTCCTACGACGACCGCTCCGTCGTGGTGGTGAACAACCGCACCGCTGCCGCCCGGGGCCTCACCGCGCGGGCCACGCTGTTCGACCCCGACGGCACCCGCAGGTACGACCGGAGCGCCGGCGGGGTGACGGTGGACGGCGGCGGGGCGCACGCCACCGCGCTGACCCTGCCGGCCTCGGTGGACGGGGAGTCGCGCACCCATCTGCTGCGGCTGGTGCTGACAAACGCGGCCGGCAAGGAGGTGAGCCGGAACGTGTACTGGCTCTCCACCCGGCCCGACACCCTCGACTGGAGCGACACCACCTGGTACTACACCCCGACGACGGAGTACGCCGACCTCACCGGGCTGGCCTCGATGGCCCGGGTGCCGGTGCGGGCGACGGCGGTCACCCGCGCGTCGGACGGCGTGTCGACCACCACGGTGACCCTGCGGCGCGGTGGGGGCGGGACGACTCCGGCGCTGCTGACGGACGTCGACGTGGTGGGCGCGGACGGCAGGCCGGTGCTGCCGGTGCGCTGGTCGGACAACCAGGTGAGCCTGTGGCCGGGCGAGTCGGTGACGCTGACCGCCGCCTACCGGACGGCCGATCTGCGCGGCTCGGCGCCGCGCGTGCGGGTCTCCGGCTGGAACACACCGCAGACCACGGTCCCGGCGCCCTGACGGGAGCGGGGGCGGGTCCTCGCCCGGGCCCGGCGACGCCGATGTGGCGGCCCCGTCGCGGGGCACGGGGACCACGCGGGGACCTGCGCGCTTCGCCCACCGGCGGTCCGACGCCGGACCCGCCGGGCGCCGGGGCGCCGCCGTGGACGGCGCTCGCGCCGGTGCCCCCACGGTCGCGCTCGGGTGCCGGCGCGCTTCCCGGCCGGGCGGCGTGCCATTGCCCCGGTGGCAAAGGCGCTGGCCGAGCCGGGCACGGTGGCCGTAACCTGCCCGGCCGGAGATCATGACGTATGGAGGTGAGCCGATGGTGCGCGACGCCGAGCTGCGGTATCTGCGCCGCTGCGTGGAGTTGGCCGAGGAGGCGCTCGATGCCGGTGACCAGCCCTTCGGGTCGGTGCTCGTGGCCGGGGACGGCACCGTGCTGGCGGAGGACCGCAACCGGGTGGCGGGCGGGGACCACACCCGGCACCCCGAGTTCGAGCTGGCCCGCTGGTCGGCGGCGCGTCTGACGCCCGAGGAGCGGGCGGCTGCGACCGTCTACACCTCCGGTGAGCACTGCCCGATGTGCGCGGCGGCGCACGCCTGGGTGGGGCTCGGCCGGATCGTGTACATCGTCTCCTCCGAGCAACTGTCGGCGCTGCTGGACGAGTTGGGAGTGCCCGCACCGCCCGTGCGGACCCTGCCGGTACGGGACGTCGCCCCCGGGGTGGCCGTGGCGGGGCCGGTGCCGGAACTGGTGGACGAGGTGCGGGAGCTGCATCGCCGCTACCACTTGGGGCGGCCCCGACTCGGCTGAGGGTCAGCCGAGTTCGAGCGTGGTGACGCCGAACACCCGCTCCCGGGCGTGGGCGCGCACCGGGCCGGTGTACATGCGGGCGGTCTCGAACGAGGGGCGCAGGCCCGCCTGTTCGGCGAGGGCGGTGCCGGCCGTGTTCGGCTCGGGCACGTCGATCGCGACCTCCCGGCCGGTCACGCCGGCGGTGAGGGCGGCGAACAGCGCCCGGGCGTCGGCGGCGGTGTCCGCGAAGAGGGGGCCGATGCGCAGGGTGTCGTGGCCGGGGCGGAGCACTCCGTAGCCGGTCAGCCGGCCGTCGTGCTCGCGGACGACGGCCTGGTGGCCGGGCGCGGTGAGCCACGCGGCGAGGAACCGGGGGCGGTCGGCGGGGTGGCAGGCGCCGTCGTAGGCGGTGATCGCGGCGAGGTCGGCGGGGCCGGCCGGGCGGACGCCGGCGGGCGGCTCGGCCGCGGGGGCGGGGCCGGTGAACCGGATGGTGCGGTGGGCGAACCGGAAGCCGGACTGGCGGTAGTTGTCCTGCTGGGCGACGACTCCGTCCAGGCCGACGGTGCGGTTCCCGGCGTGCGCCAGCGCGGTCTTCCAGGTGGCCAGGCCGTGCCCCTGGCCGCGCAGGCCGGGACGGACCAGGTAGCAGCCGAGGAAGGCGAAGCCGGGGCCGTGGTTCACCACGGAGATCGCGGAGACCGGTTCCCCGTCGATCCGGCCGAGGAAGAACCCGTCGGGGTCCTGGGCGAAGAACGCGGGTCCGTCGGACAGCCCGGGGTTCCAGCCCTCCGCCGCCGCCCACCCGCTGATCACCGGCCAGTCGGCGAGGGTGGCCTGGGTGACGACGAGGTCCTGGGGGGCCGCAGAGGTCATCGGTGCGCTCCGTTTCCGTCGGGGTCGGGCTTGTCGTACGGCGCGGCCCTCGGCCGGCCGCCCGCAGCATCCTTCCGGATCAGCGGGGGCGACGCCACGGGAAGAGGGGCCGACGGGCACCGGGGCGCCCGCACGGCAACCGGGCCGCTCCGGCGGAGGGGACGGCTCGGGACTCCGTGCGGACGCGGGGGGCGGTGCCTTCCGCGCGGGTGGCCGGGGGCCGGGGGCGCCCGGCCGTCCTGCGGTCACCGTCGCGGAAGTGGCGGCAGGGGTGTCCGTGCGCCTCGTGGGTTCCTGCCTTCCGGACGTCGCGCGGGACTCACCCGCGCCAGAGCGGCACTGTTGTCGAACCGCCCGCGAAGCCGCCGAATGATCACCAACCGGTGCACAGGGTGCGCAGGATACGACGGCGGGTGCCGTCCCGCCCGCCGGGAGGCGGGCCTCAAGGGGTCCGCTTATGGTGATCCGAGGGCGCCGTCCCCGGTCCGTGGCGACGCGTCCCGGGAGGCGATCGATGCTGGCCATGCTGTCCACACGGTCCGCCGTGCGGCGCTGCGCGGGCACCTCGGTGCTCGCCCTGGCGCTGCTCGGGGCGGGCCTGCCCGCGGCCGCCGCCGACCGGCCGCAGCCGGACCTGACCCGCTTCTACCGGCAGCAGGCGGTGTGGGCCGCCTGCCCGGGCCCGGACATGCCGGAGGACCTGCAGTGCGCGAAGGTCACCGTCCCGCTCGACTACGCCCGGCCGGGTGCGGGCACCCTGGACGTGGCGCTGGCCCGCTACCGCGCGACGGGTCCCTCGCGCGGTTCGGTGCTGCTCGACTTCGGCGGTCCGGGCGGCGCGGGCATCCCGGAACTGGCCTCCGAGGGACGGCAGTTCATGGACCTCACCAACGGCTACGACGTGGTCACCTTCGACCCGCGCGGCGTCGGCCGCTCCTCCCCCGTCAGCTGCGGCGACGGCGGTGCCCCGGTCCCCGCGGTGCCGGAGCGGGACCCGGGTGCCGGCCCGCGGCGGGCGCTGTTCCGGCAGTTGCGGCAGGTGGCCGAGGAGTGCGCCCGCAACTCCGGTCCGGTGCTGCCCCACATCGGCACCGTGAACGCCTCCCGCGACCTGGACGTCATCCGCCATGCGCTCGGCGACGGGAAGCTCAACTACCTCGGGTTCTCCTACGGCACCCGGCTCGGCGCGGTGTACGCGGCGCAGTTCCCGGACCGGGTCGGCCGGTTCGTCCTGGACGGCGTGGACACGCTGACCGAGTCGCCGGCCGAGCAGGCACTGGCGGGCGCCGAGGGACAGCAGACGGCGCTGGACGACTTCCTGGACTGGTGCACGACGGATGCCGGCTGTCCGTTCGGGCAGGACCGGCGCCGGGCCGGGGACGAGGTGGTCCGGCTGGTGCGCGCGCTCGACCGGGACCCGGTGCCGACGGGCTTCGGCGGCTCGTTCGGCGGCCAGGACCTGGTCGGCGCCCTCGGGCAGGGCCTGTACAGCAAGCGGTCGTGGCCCTCGCTGGAACGCGCGCTGGCCTCGCTGGTGGAGGACGGCGACACCCGCCGGGTCCTGGGCTTCGCCACGGGCGGCATCACCCTCCCCCGCGGCCGCCACCCCGCGGACCCCGCCGGACCACCCCCCGAGCGGCACCGTGCGGACCGCACCGGACCGGCGCCCCGCGACCGGCACCGCGCGGACGGCGGGCTGGTCGACGCCGCCGACGTCCCGGCGGACAACCTGCCGGCCGCGCTGATGGCGATCAACTGCGCGGACGACCCCGACCGGCCCGACGCGGCCCGGCTCACCGAGGAGATGCGCACGCTGCGGGCCGCGTACGACCACGCCTCGCCGGTCTTCGGCCGCTACCGGCTCACCCAGCTGCTGCTGTGCTACGGCCGGCCCGCCGGCACCGACTTCATCCGCGAGCGGGTGAAGGACGTGCACACGGCGAAGATGCTGCTCGTGGGCACCCGCGGGGACCCGGCGACGCCCTACCGGTGGACCGTGGAGACCGCCCGTCGGCTGGGCCCCTCGGCGGTGGTGCTGGACAACAAGGGCGAGGGCCACACCGGGTACTCCTCCTCCATGTGTGTGCACCACAAGGTCAATGACTTCCTGCTCTACGGCACGCTGCCGGCCGGCGGGGGCTCCTGCCCCGCGGACGCCCCCTCGGCCACCGGTCCGCAGGGCACCGGCTGACCGCCGCGCACCCGCCGCCCGGTGCCGCGTGCCCCGGCCGGGTGACAGCCGCGGGCCGGGGCAACCTCCCGGGCCCGCCGGCCGTCACACAGGGCGGGCGGGTTCCGGCCGCCGCAACCGCTCCCGACCACGACAGGGGGACATCCCATGCGCTTCCGTGCCGCCACCGCCGTACCCGCCGCCGCGGCCGCCGCCGCGGCCCTGCTGCTGACCGCGCCGCAGAGTCAGGCCGCCGCCGGCCACGAACGGACCGCCCGCTGCGCCGAGCGGGCGCTGACGGTCCTGGCGAGGGCCGCCACCGGCCACCCGTCCGTGCTGCGGGTCAGCGTCACCAACCACACCGCCCGCGCCTGCCTCGTCGACCGTGTGCCCACGGTGACCTTCGGCGACCTGGACGGGGCCGCGCTGCCGCTGCCCGAGGGCGGCACCGGCGGCCTCCGGCTGGCGGCGGGCGGCACCGCCTACGCCGCCGTGCGGACCATCGCCGATCCGGCGGACCCCGAGGCCCGCCGGGCGGACTCGGTCACGGTGGCGGCCTCGGCCGCGCACTGGGGCCGCTCCTTCGGTCCCGGGCGGCTCGGCACCGGCCGGCAGGTGCTCGTCTGGGAGCCGGTGACCACCTGGTGGCAGCCGACGGCACGGGACGCGGACCGGATCATCGGGCTGGACTGAGCGGCCGGCTCAGCCGAGCACCAGCTCGGGCGCGTACAGGTCCAGCCACCCGGCGAGGTCCAGGGCGCGTTCCAGACCGCGCCGGGCCGCCTGGGTGCTGACGGGCGTGTCGCGTTCGGACGCCTCCCGCACCCGGTCCCGGTCGAGCAGGTCGAACACGGGGTGGGAGGGCCGGGCCAGCAGCTCCTTGACCTGTTCCTGGAGCGCGCGGGCGTACCCCGGGTCCTGGGTGGACGGGTAGGGGCTCTTCACCCGGTCGTAGACCGACTTCGGCAGGAGGTCCGCCGTCGCCTCCCGGAGCAGGCTCTTCTCCCGGCCGTCGAAGGACTTCAGGGCCCACGGCGCGTTGTAGACGTACTCGACCAGCCGGTGGTCGCAGAACGGCACCCGGACCTCCAGGCCGACGGCCATGCTCATCCGGTCCTTGCGGTCGAGCAGCATGCGCACGAAGCGGGTCAGGTGCAGGTGGCTCATCCGCCGCATCCGGTACTCGAAGTCGCTCTCGCCGTCCAGCCGGTCGATACCGGCGACGGCGGTGCGGTAGCCGTCGGCCACATAGCCCTCGAGGTCGAGGGCCTTGGCCAGGTCGGTGCGCACGACATCGGCGTCCTCGCCGAAGTGGCGGCCCATGGTGGCCAGCCACGGGAAGGTGTCGGCGTGGCGCGCCTCCTCGTCGAAGAACTGCAGATAGCCGCCGAAGACCTCGTCGGCGGACTCGCCGGACAGGGCGACGGTGGACTTCTCGCGGATCGCGCGGAAGAGCAGCAGCAGCGAGCTGTCCATGTCGCCGAGGCCGGACGGCAGGTCGCGGGCCCGGATCACCCGCTCGCGGACGACGGGGTCGGAGAGGGCGTCGGTGCCGAGCACGATGTCCTGGTGCTCGGTGCCGGCGAGCCGGGCCACGTCGTGCACGAAGGGTGTGTCGGGCGTGCCGCGCAGTTCGTCGGCGACGAAGTTGTCGGTCTGGCCGGCGAAGTCGACGGCGAAGCTGCGCACCCTCTCGCCGTGGACGGCGAGCTGCCGGGCGGCCAGCGCGGTCATGGCGGAGGAGTCGAGCCCGCCGGAGAGCAGGGTGCAGCGCGGAACGTCGGAGACCAGCTGGCGGCGCACGATGTCGTCGAGGAGCGAGCGCACGGTGGCGATGGTGGTGTCGCGGTCGTCGGTGTGCGGGCGGGTCTCCAGGCGCCAGTACACACGGGTGGACAGGCCGGAGCGGTCGACGGTGACGACGGTGCCGGGTTCCACCTCGGCCATGCCGTCCCAGACCGCGTGCCCCGGCGTCTTGATCATGACGAACAGCTCGCGCAGGCCGTCCAGGGTGACGCGGGCCCGGGCCAGCGGGTTGGCGAGGATCGCCTTGGGCTCGGAGCCGAACAGGACGCCGTCGGCGGTGCGGTAGTAGTAGAACGGCTTGATGCCCATGCGGTCGCGGATCATCACCAGCTTGTCCTGCCGGCCGTCCCACACGGCGAACGCGTACATGCCGTTGAGCCGTTCGGCGATCGCGTCGCCCCACTCCAGATAGCCGTGCAGCACGACCTCGGTGTCGGAGTCGGTGGTGAACCGGTGGCCGCGGTCGGTGAGTTCCCGGCGCAGTTCGGTGAAGTTGTACGCCTCGCCGGAGTAGACCAGGGCGACGGTGCCCTCGGGGGTGGCCACGGACATCGGCTGACGGCCGCCCGGGAGGTCGATGATGGCGAGCCGGCGGTGCCCGAGGGCGGCGGGACCCTCCGTCCAGGTGCCGCGGTCGTCCGGGCCCCGGCAGGCCATCGTCTCGGTCATCGCGTCCAGAGCGGCGGCCTCCGTGCTCAGATCACGGTCGAAGGAGACCCATCCGGTGATGCCGCACATGCGCTACCTCCTGCCTCCGGCCGCCGGCGGACCACCGCTCACCTGCGTCTTCCTGGGGTGCGGGGGCCGGCCGGGCAAACCAGTTGTATCGAGCATCTATATCGAGAGTCCATCGGACGTCCGGCCGAGTCAACGCGCCGGAAACACGGGACGGGTATCCGCGCGACGGTTTCGGCCGCGTTTTGCCTCAGCAAAATCCGCGGATCCGCACGTTGCCGCACACCAGCCGACGGGAACCGGCCACGGGCAAAAACTTCCTCAAGTAAACGACGTGTTACGTCTTCGCGATCAGAAACCGCGGCGAGACCACCGAAGTCCGGATTACCCCGAATGCCGTAAAGGTGATTCCGCCCTATCGTGCTGTCATGGAGCACGCACTGAGTCCCGCGACCCTCGCCGAACTGCGCCGCCCGCGCCCCTATCCGGCGGTCTCCGTGCTGACCCCGACGCACCGCCGGCAGCGCGGCGACGGCCAGGACCAGGTCCGGCTGCGCAACGCGCTGACCGAGGCGCGCCGGCGCCTGGAGTCCGACCCCGCCGTCACCCGCGAACGGCGTGCCGACGTCGAGGCACAACTCGACCGCGCCCTCGCGGAGGTGGACCTGACGCACCCCGAGGACGGCCTGGTGATCTTCGCCGCGCCGGGTGAGCACCAGGTGTGGTCCCTCGCCCGGCCCGTGCCCGAGCGGGTGGTGCTGTCGGACACCTTCCTCACCCGCAACCTGGTCTCGGCCCACGCCGCCGAGCGGCCCTTCTGGGTGCTGTCGCTCTCCGCCGACCGCGTCACCCTGTGGAGCGGCGGTGCCGGCCGGGTCGTCGAGGACCGCGCGGGCGGCTTCCCGCTGATCCGCGCCCGGGAGAACTTCGACGCCGAGCGGCTGATGCGGATCGGCGACCAGCCGAGCACCTTCCGCGACGAGGACACGCGCCGGTTCCTGCGCGACGCGGACACCGCCATGAGCAGGGTCCTGCGCGCCCGGCCCCGGCCGCTGTACCTCACCGGCGAGCAGGCGGCGCTGTCCCTGATGGAGGAGGCCGGCAGCGTCGCCCGGTGCGCCGTGCCGGTGCCGCACGGCGGGCTGGCCCACGCCGGTCCGGAGGCGGTGTGGCAGGCCGTCCGGCCGGTCCTGGAGGAGGAGTCCCGCCGCACCGCCGCGTCCGTCGCGCGCGAGCTCACCGCGGCACGCGGGCGCAGGGCCTACGCCGCCGGGGTGGACGAGCTGTGGCAGAGCGCGCGGGACGGCCGCGTCCGGCTGCTGGCCGTCGAGGAGAACTACCGCACGACCGTCCGCGAGACCGGTGACCACCTCGAACCGGCCGAGTCGGGGGACCTGGACGCCCGTGACGACATCGTGGACGAGATCGTCGAGCAGTGCCTGGAGACCGGCGCCGAGGTGCGCTTCCTCCCGGACGGCACGCTGGCCGACGCGAACGGCATCGCCGGAGTGCTGCGGTACTGAAAGGCCCCGGCCTGCGGGGGCGCGAAGCCGGAGCGCCGCCGCACCGGGCCGCTCCCGGCCCGGGCGCCCCGCGCGCCGCGTACGCTACGGCGTGATCGTCGGCGTAAGGGAGCGCGCGCATGGGTGAGCTGCTGGGTGTGGCGGTACTGGGGGCCGGACACATGGGAGCGGACCACATTCGGCGCCTCGACCGGGTGATCAGCGGCGCCAGGGTGGCGGCGGTGGCCGATCCCGACCTCGCCCGGGCCGAGGCCGCGGTGGCGGGGCTGGACCGGGTCACCGTGCACACCGACCCGCTGGCCGCGCTCGACGCGCCCGGGGTGGCGGCGGTCCTGATCGCGTCCCCGGGCCCCGCGCACGAGGAGGCCCTGCTCGCCGCCTTCGCCCGCCGGCTGCCGGTGCTGTGCGAGAAGCCCATGGTGCCGGACCCCGCCGGTGCCCTACGGGTGGTGGAGGCCGAGGCGGCGCTCGGCCGCCGGCTGGCGCAGATCGGCTTCATGCGCCGCTACGACGCCGAGTACCGCCGGCTGAAGGCACTGCTGGACGACGGCGGCCTGGGCCGTCCCCTGATGCTGCACTGCACGCACCGCAACGTCTCCTCCCCCGGCCACTTCACCAGCGCCATGCTGGTCGACAGCTCGGTGTCGCACGAGATCGACGCGGCCCGGTGGCTGCTCGGGCAGGAGCTGACGGCGGTCACCGTGCTGCGGCCCACGCCCTCCTCGCGCGCGCCCGAGGGCCTGCTCGACCCGCAGTTCGTGCTGTTCGAAACGGAGTCGGGGGCCCTGGTGGACGTCGAGGTCTTCGTCAACTGCGGCTTCGGCTACCAGGTCCGCTGCGAGGCCGTGTGCGAGGCGGGCAGCGCGCGGATCGGCGAGGCGCACACCATGGTGGTCACCACCCCGGACGGCGCCCGCGAGGAGGTGGCGCGGGACTATCTCGTCCGGTTCGCCGACGCCTACGACCGCGAGGTGCAGGCCTGGGTCGACGCCACCCGCCGCGGCGAGGTCACCGGCCCGGGCGCCTGGGACGGCTACGCCGCGTCCGTGGTCGCCGAGGCGGGCGTGCGGTCCCTGGAGACCGGCGCCCGGGTGCCCGTCGAAGCGGCTCCCCGCCCGGACCTGTACGCCCGGCCCGGTCGCTGACGCCCACGGCCGCGCGAGCGGGGCACCGGGGCGCCGCCGGACCGGCTCACACGCCCCCGAACAGCGCGCTCAGCCCCCGCTCCACCACCCCCGACACGTCCTCCTCGCCGCTCGCCACCACCTCGTACGTGCGCCCGAGGAAGCCCCGCAGCACCGCCGCCCGGAAGAGCAGCAGGGCCATGCCGTGCGGCGAGTGCAGTTCCATGGCGGTCCGGGTGCGGTCGTAGGGGCATATCCGGACGTCCCCGTGGCCGGCCGGGGCCCCCAGCCCCTCGTCGAGCAGCGAGCGGGCGAAGGTCCAGGTGACCTCCTCGCCGTGCAGGGCGGCCTCGGCGGGGAAGTCCAGGTACACCGCGAGCGGGTCGTCCGCGGTGTAGCGGAGCGTGGCGGGCACCGGGACCTCCTGGTCCCCTGCGGCGACGAGGCGGGCGTGGGCGAGCTGTGCGACGGTGGTGTCCATGCTCATAAGGAGTCCGCGCGGGCCCCTCACATGGCGCCAATTCCGGTCAGAATTGGGCAGGTACCGGCCGCTCGGCCGCTTCGGGGAACGCGATGTCGGCGAACATCCGCGCGAACACCGGGACCGGACCGACCGTCTCTTCCACGTCTCATCCAACTCGCGTACGCGACATACGACTTGACCGCCACGGCGAGTACGCCGTCCGTCCCTTTCGATGCCTCTTCAAGGACCCTGGCATATGCCTGAGGCACCACCGTATCGTGTGTTGCCAAATCCCTTACAGGCCGTCGCGGGCTGTGCAAGAGTCGTAACGGTCCCCCGCCGCCGCCCGCCGTACCGTCCCCCCATTCCGGAGTGCTCATGCCGTCCCCAGTCTCCGCGGACCGCCCAGCCGCCCAGCCGCCCGGCCGCGGCTCGGTCGAGGCGCTGATCACGCAGACGCGGCGGCTCAAGGGAGACGTGGACGCCGTACGACGCGACACCCGGGGCGACGGCGCGGGCCCCGAGGAACGCTGGCAGCGCGCGCTGTACGACCTGGCCCTGCACCAACTGAACGACGTGGACGCCCACTTGGCCCAGCTGCGGGACGGACCGCCGGCCGAGCGGACCCCGCCGGCACCGGCCGCACCGGGCGGCTCGCTGCTCAGCCGCGTCGGCAGCGCCGAGTGGAACCTGCTGACGGACGAGGCCACCTGGTCCGCGGAGCTGTACCGGATCCTCGGTCTCGACCCGGCCCGCCCCGCCCTCACCCTGGACGAACTGCCCGGCCTGGTGCCGGAGGAGGACCGGCCGAAACTCACCGAGATGATGACGGCCTGCCTGGTCGACGCGCGGCCCATCGACGGCGAGTTCCGCGTCGTACGCCCCGACGGCGTCGTGCGGACCGTCCACATGATGGGCGAACCCGTGCTCGGCGCCGACGGCGGCACGACCTCCATGTGGGCCGTGCTCCGCGACGTCAGCGAACTGCGCCGCAGCCAGCGGACGGTGAGCGAGACCCGTGACTCGCTGCACCGGCACCGCCGGCGGGAGCGGACCGAACACCGGATCGCGGCGGAGTTACAGGAAGCCGTGCTGCCGCCCTGGCACGGCTCCCTGCGGCTGCCGCACCAGGGGCCGGCGACCCTGGACCTGGCCGCCCACCGCCTCCCGGCCGCCACCGCCACCCTGATCGGCGCCGACTGGTACGACGCGCTGGACCTCGCCGACGGCCAGAGCCTGCTCACCGTGGGCGGTCTCACCGGGCAGGCCGTCGCCTCCGGCATGGCGATGCTGCTCGGCGCCGTACGCGGCATGGCGATGGCCGGGACCCGGCCCGGCCGGCTGCTCACCCTGCTGAACCGGTTGCTCGACACCGCCGCGCGGCCCGCCCTCGGCAGCGCCGTCTGCTGCCGCTACCGGCCCACGACCCGCACCCTGGTCTGGGCGCGGGCCGGACACCCCGCCCCGCTGCTGTACCGCGACGGGAGGGGGCGCCTGCTGGACGCACCGGACGGCACCCCCCTCGGCGCCTCCTCGGGCACCGTCTACGAAGAGGCCGCCGTCACCCTGCGACCGGGCGACCTCCTCCTGCTGCACACCGGCGCCCTGCTTCCGGAGCACGACGGCACGGCGGCCGTGGACCGGCTGCTCGGCCTCGCCCCCCGGTTCGGCCCCGCGCACTCCGCGCGGGACTGTGTGCGCACGGTCGTCGAGGAGTTCGGCGGACCCGGACGCGAGGACGACGCGTGCGTGCTCGCCGCGAAGGTCACCGCATGACGACGGCCACCACCTGACGCTTCGTCATTACCCGACGTCTCGTTACCACCTGACGTCTCGTCATCGCGGGCCGTCAGCCGGCTCGCCGGAGTGAACGGCGCGCGGACCCTACGCCTGTGCGCCGGCGCCTTCCGTCCGGGCCCGCTGCTTGGGCAGGGAGGCGCTGATCTCCTCCCGCAACTGCCGGATCTCCGGAGAACCGGCGTACTGCGCGGTCAGGCGGTACATCTGCCGCAGCCGGTCCCAGGTGCGACGCGAGGAGTTCGAGCCCATCGCCATCAGGGCCAGCCGCGCGTAACGGTCGGCCTGTTCGGGGTCGTCGGCGATGAAGCAGGCGGACGCCATGGACAGGTGATCGAAGATCTTCGAGCGCTCCCGCCCGTCCACCCGCAGGGCGAGGGCCTTCTGCGCGTAGTGCTGGGCGTGTTCGGCCGCGCCCGGGTCGAACTCCGCCAGGGTGCGGTAGGCCAGCGCCTGCATGCCGTACAGGTCGGCGTCCTTGAAGGTCTGCATCCAGTCCGGCGCCGCCGCGTCCTGCCGGTCGACGACGAACAGGTCCTCCGCCTGCCCGAGGGTGCGGCGCATCGCCTGCCCCTTGCCCATCGACGCCTGCGCCCAGGCCTCGATGGTGTGGAACATCGCCTTCGTACGCGGCTGGAGGCGGTCCCCCGCGCCGGTCTGGGCGAGCTTCATCAGGTCCAGGGCCTCGTCCGGGCGGCCGAGGTGCACCATCTGCCGGGCCGCCCGGGACAGCGCCTCCCCGGCACGCGGCCGGTCACCGCCCTCCCGGGCGGCGTGCGCGGCGATCATGAAGTACTTCTGCGCCGTGGGCTCCAGGCCGACGTCGTGCGACATCCAGCCCGCCAGGACGGCGAGGTTGGCGGCGACGCCCCACAGGCGCCGCTGGAGGTGGGGCGGATGGTGGTAGGCGAGCATGCCGCCCACCTCGTTGAGCTGGCCCACCACCGCCTTGCGCTGGAGTCCGCCGCCGCGGGCCGCGTCCCAGGCCCGGAACACCTCGACCGAGCGCTCCAGCGCCTCGATCTCCTGGGATCCGACGGGAGCGGCCTCGTACCGGTCGAACCCGGCCGGGTCGGCGTGCAAAGGGTCGTCGAGAACAGGGGCATCGGCCCTCAGGGCCGGATCGGTGTGCAGCCAGTCGTGCATGGCACCGCTGAGTGTGGATCCCGTGGCGAGCGCGGCACCCGCGCCCACCAAGCCGCGTCGGTTGAGCATGAGGTCCATTCCCGTGAATTCGGTGAGGACCGCGGCGGTCCGCTCGGGCGGCCAGGACAGGCCGTCGGGATGTTCCTCGATCCCGTCGCCCTGCCGTCTCCCCGCACGCCCCTGCCGTACCAGACCGAGGTCCTCGATGGTCACGACACGGCCGAGACGCTCGGTGAACAGGGCCGCCAGCACCCGCGGCACGGGATCGCGCGGGATCTCTCCCATGTCGATCCACCGCCGCACCCGGGAGGTGTCGGTCGCCAGCTGGAGGTGGCCCATGGCCGCCGCCTGCCGGTTGACCTGCCTCGCGAGTTCGCCCTTCGTCCAGCCGGCCAGGCCGAACAGGTCCGCAAGGCGGGTGTTGGGTCGTCCGCTCACGTCAAGCCCCCAGGTTCTCGGCTGAGTTGACACTAGCCGGGTGCTGGTTGCCGGGCGACTATTCGCCACGGTTCGCCAGGGTCCGCCAGATGGTGTGCCACCGGCCATCGGGTGTCAGGTAGGAAAGCGCCACCCCGGCCCGGTCCGCCACCTCCCGGTGACGGCCGTCCGGTCGCACAGGCCGGGCACATTCCCCAGGGTGTGCCCCAAGGACCGGGCCGGGTGGGCGCACGCTCCCGAACCACGCTCACGGGGCACGCCCCCGCGAGCACGCGTTCGGCGTGCGGACGTACAGGCAGGCACAGCAGGCACACGAAGGGATCTGTCTCTCCCATGTACGCAGCATCGTCCTCCGTGTCCGCCCCGGTCCGGCCGCTGCGCTCCCGTCCCGCGGGCGGCGGGCCGTACCTGGACCCGGTGGCGCGTCCGGGCGTCCCCGTGCCGGGGGTGGTCCGGCCCCGGCGGGTCCCGGGCCGGCCGGGGACCCAGCCGCTCAGCGGGCGGCTGGACCTGTCCGGCCCGCAGGGCGCACGGCTGCGGACCGCGCTCGCCTCGGTGCACCGGATCTGCCCGGAGTTCGCCCCGGTGCAGGTGCTGCGGCAGGGCGGGCGGTCGGTCCTCCTGGTGGGGACGACGGGACGCGGGACGGCGGTCGCCAAGTGCCTCCTGGACCACTCGCCCGCCTGGGTGGAGCGGAGCCGTCAGGAAATAGCCGCTTACCGCTCGTTCGTCCGGCACCGGCCGCCGGTGCGGGTGCCGAGGCTGATCGCGGCGGATCCGGACAACTGCACGCTGGTGATCGAACGGCTGCCGGGCCGCCCGGTGGCGTCGCAGCGGCATCCGGTGGAGGCGCCGCCGCGCGCGGACGTCCGGGCCGCGCTCGGCACGATCTGCCGGGTGAACGCCTGGCGGCCCCCGGCGGGCACCTTCGACATGCCGCTGGACTACGCCGCCCGGATCTCCCGGTACCACGAGCTGGGTCTGCTCACCGACCGGGACCTCGGCGACCTGCAGAAGCTGCTGCACGGCATCGCCCACGAGGTGGGCCGGCACGGCATGCTCCAGTTCTGCCACGGCGACGCCCAGCTGTCCAACATCCTGCTGTCCCCGGCCGGTCCGGCGCTGGTGGACTGGGAGCACGCGGGCTGGTACCTGCCGGGCTACGACCTGGCGACGCTGTGGCTGGCCCTCGGGGACGCCGCTCCGGTGGCCCGGCGGCACATCAGCCAGCTCGCCCAGTCGGCGGGCCCGGCCTCCCGGGACGCCTTCCTGGTGAACCTGATGCTGCTGCTGACCCGGGAGATCCGCACCGTGGAGACGGCCGTGCAGCGTTCGATGCGGGAGGCGGCCCCGCCCGCCCCCGGTGTGACACAGCCGGGTGCCATGTCGTCGGGCGAGGAACAGCGGCTGCTGCTGCGGCGGTTGCACGACGACTGTCAGCTGGCCCGCAAGGCGGTGCGCGCGGCGGTCGGCACCCGCTGACGGCACGAAAGGTCCGCGGTGCGCCCCGAGCGGTGGCGCACCGCGGACCTTTCGTGCCGGCCGGGGCGGTGGCCAGTGGTGTACGCCAGTGACGCCCCGCAGGCCCAAACCGCGCTCTCGCGAAACCCGTCGCGAACCCACCACTACGTGGGAAGTCACCTAGCTGTCGGCCTCATTGACGGAACGTCGGCCAGCCGGTACCACTGACCCAGCCCGGCGCCGCACGTCCCGCCCCTCACTGGAGGCCGCCTTGCGAGGACCCGCCACCGCTCCCCCGGCCCCGGCCGGCCCCGGACGCCCGCTGCGGGCCGTCGTCCCGCTCGCCTCCGCCGCCCTGCTGCTGTCCCTGCTCGGCGCGGCCCCCGCCCATCCCGCCCCGGACGCCTCCGCGCACCGCCTGCAACAGGCCTTCGCCACCGCGGCGGCCGACTACGGCGTACCGCAGAGCGTGCTGCTGGCCGTCTCCTACCTCCAGTCCCGCTGGGACCGGCACGGCGGCGCGCCCAGCGTGACCGGCGGCTACGGCCCGATGCACCTCACCGACACCCGCACCGCGCTCGCCGCCGCGGAGCACTTCGCCCACGGCACGGAGGACGCCCGCGGCGACACCGCCCGTCCCGCGCCGCACCCCACGGCCGGGGCGCCGGCGTCCTCGGCGGTCCCGGCGCGGCTGCGGACGCTGCCGCGGGCCGCGGAGCTGACCGGTATCCCGGCCGCGCGGCTGCGCCAGGACCCGGCGGCGAACGTGGCCGGCGGCGCCGCACTGCTCGCCGCCGCGCAGAAGGAGCTGGGCGCACCGGCGAGCGCCGACCCGGCCGACTGGTACGGCGCGGTGGCCCGGTTCTCCGGTGCCGACGACACGGCCACCGCCGCCGCGTACGCCGACGACGTGTACGACGTGCTGCGCGGCGGCGAGGAACGGGTCACGGACGACGGCCAGCTGGTCACCCTGGCCGCCCGGCCCCGGGTGCGCCCGGACACCGGGCGGCTGCGGGCGGCGGGCCTGCGCACCCTGCCCGCGGACGGGACCGAGTGCCCCCGGTCGGTCGCGTGCACCTCGGTCCCGGCGCCCTACGAGCAGTTCGGGAACGACGACTACGGCAACCACGACCTCGGCGACCGCCCGGCGTCCCAGCGGATCAAGTACATCGTCATCCATGACACGGAGGGTTCCTGGGAAGGGGTCATGAACCTGATCCAGGACCCCACCTATGTGTCGTGGAACTACACGATTCGCTCCACCGACGGGTTGATCGCCCAGCATGTGAAGGCGAAGGACGTGGCGTGGCACGCCGGCAACTGGGATGTCAACGCCCGGTCCATCGGCATCGAGCACGAGGGGTTCCTCGCCGCTCCGGACGCCTGGTACACGGAGGAGATGTACCGCTCCTCGGCGCGGCTGGTGCGGTACCTGGCCAGGACGTACGGCATCCCGCTGGACCGGCAGCACGTCCTGGGCCACGACAACGTGCCCGGGCCGACCGCCTCCACCGTTCCGGGGATGCACACGGACCCCGGCCCGTACTGGGACTGGCGGCACTACTTCCGGCTGCTGGGCCGGCCGCTGCGGCCCACGGCCGGGCCGCGCTCGGGCGTGCTGACGGTGCTGCCGGACTACGACGCGAACCGGCCCGTGTACACCGGCTGCGCCGCCAAGGGCGAGCCCTGCCCCGCGCACGGCTCCGGCGAGGTGCGGCTGTACACGGACCACGACGAGAACGCGCCGCTGGTCAGGGACATCGGTCTGAGGACGGAGCCGACCGACGGGGTGAACGACCTGTCCTCGCGGGTCTCCACCGGCCAGCAGTACGCGCTGGCCGGCCGCTGGGGCGACTGGACGGCCATCTGGTACCTCGGGCAGAGGGCCTGGTTCCGCAACCCGGCGGGCGAGCGCACGGCGGTGCCCGCGAGGGGCCTGGTGGTGACCCCGCGCGAGGGTCTGGCGAGCGTTCCGGTGTACGGCCGTGCCTACCCGGAGAAGGCGGCCTATCCGGCGGGTGTCCCCGCCCAGTCGGTGGTGCCGCTGCCGTACACGGTCCCGGCCGGGCAGCGGTACGTGATCGGTGACGAGGTGCCGGGCGAGTACTACTACGCGGTCACCTTCACCCCGGACGGGCACCGGGTGGTGACGGGCGAGGACCGGTACTACGAGATCCAGTACGGCCACCGGGTCGCCTTCGTCCGGGCCGCGGACGTGACGGTGGAGGACGGGGCCCGCTAGGCCGGCCGGTGGGTGTCAGCCCTGCTGGAACAGTTCCGCCGGGAGCGGCTTCAGCAGGGCGTACAGGTCGTCGGTGATGGGCCGGTCCCAGGCGGCGATGGTCACGAGGACGCCGTCGCTGCGGTCGAACTGCACGCAGGAGATCCGGCTCTCCGAGAGCTTCAGCCGCCGCACGATGAGGAGGTTGTCGCCCTGGAGGACCGGGGTGTCCTCGGTGCCGACCACGGTGACGTCCTCGTCGTTCTCCAGCGCCAGCAGCAGCTGGCCGACCTCGAAGGGGATCTCGTCCTCGGCGACGTCGCGGGCCGGGGAGCCCTCCGGGAGATTGCCGATGATCATGGCGGGGCCGCGTCCGCCGAACAGGTCGTAGCGCAGGAAGACGCCCTGGCAGGTGCCGTCGGGGGCGGGCAGCAGGCCCGCGCCGAGATTGCCGGGCCAGTCGCCCGGGTCCATGGCCAGCACGTCGAAGTCGGGTCCGGCAGGGGTCGCGCTGCGGCGGCGGAGGAACGACATGCGGCCATGGTACGTGCCCATGCTCCGGTGGGTGACCCGTGGGCGGCCGGGTGACCGGCTAGCGCAGGGGGCAGTTGCCGAGCAGGGCGGCGGGGTCCGCGCCGGCCGGGCGGGCTACCGTGCGGTCGGCGGGCGGGCGGCCCGTTCCGGCGAGCCAGCGCTCCAGGGCGGTGAAGGCGGCGCGGTGGCAGGGCACCATCGGGCGGAGCCGGCCGGGGAAGGCGTCGACGAGGGAGTCGGTGTGGGTGCCGTCCTCGATGCGGTAGTAGCGCAGCAGGGCGCCGCGGCCGGCCTCGTGGACCATGCGGGCGTAGACGTCGGAGTCCCGGCTGATCGGCAGCAGGACGTCGAGGGTGCCCTGGAGGGTGATCAGGGGCTTGCCGATGCGGCCGGTGAGGGCGATGCGGCCGACCGCGCGGTGGACGGCGGCGGGCCGGCCGGCGTAGGCGTAGTCGGCGTCGCAGGCGGGGGTGCCGGAGGCGCAGTACGGGGTGCCCGCCTCGGTGGTGCCGTCGTAGCCGGGATCGAGTTCCTCCCGGTAGAGGCGCTGGGTGAGGTCCCAGTAGACCTGGTGGTGGTACGGCCACAGGAACTCGGAGCCGGCCGGGAACCCGGCCCGGTGCAGGGCGGCCGTGGCCTCGGCGGCCCGGGGACCGCCGGCGGCGACGTCGGGGTAGTGGCGCAGGGCGGCCGGCAGGAAGGTGAGCGGATGGGGGCCGTCGGCGCGCCAGAGGGTGCCTTCCCAGTCGACGCCGCCGTCGTACAGCTCGGGGTGGTTCTCCAGCTGCCAGCGCACCAGGTAGCCGCCGTTGGACAGGCCGGTGGCGAGGGTGCGGGCGGGGGGCCGGTGGTAGCGCTGGGTGACGACGGCGCGGGCGGCGCGGGTGAGCTGGGTGAGGCGGGTGTTCCATTCGGCGATGGCGTCGCCGGGCCGGCGGCCGTCGCGGAAGAAGGCCGTGCCGGTGTTGCCCTTGTCGGTGGCGGCGTAGGCGTAGCCGCGGGCGAGGACCCAGTCGGCGATGGCCCGGTCGTTCGCGTACTGCTCGCGGTTGCCGGGGGTGCCCGCGACCACCAGGCCGCCGTTCCAGTGGTCGGGCAGCCGGATCACGAACTGGGAGTCGTGGTGCCAGCCGTGGTTGGTGTTGGTGGTGGAGGTGTCCGGGAAGTAGCCGTCGATCTGGAGGCCGGGGACGCCGGTGGGCGTGGGCAGGTCCTTGGGGGTGAGGCCGGCGTAGTCGGCGGGGTCGGTGTGGCCGGAGGCGACGGTCCCGGCGGTGGTCAGCTCGTCCAGGCAGTCGGTCCGCTGGCGGGCGGCGCCGGGGACGCGCACCGGGGCGTGCCCGGCGCAGTGGGTGTCCGGGCCGCCGGGGCGGGCGGGCGCCGCGCCGGCCGGGGTGGCCGGGCCGGCCAGGAGCGCGCAGACGGCGGCGAGCGACAGGGCGCCGAGCGGCACGCGCCGGGCGCGGTGTTGTGTGCGGTGCGGAAACATACGGCTCCTCCGGCGGGTTGGGGACGCGCTGGAGGCTAGGGGTGGTGTGGGGGCTGCGGACATGTGCGGGGCCGCCATGATGACGGCCCGTTCGCCGGTGCCGGCCACCATGGCGGTGGTGGTGGAGGGTGACGTGTGGTCAGGGGCAGCCGGTGTCGGCGAGGGTGAAGTAGCCCGCGGGTGATTCCTTCAGCGTGTGGGTGACGAAGGTGTTGTACAGGCCCATGTTCTGGCCGGAGCCGACGGCGTGGGTGTAGCCGCCGGTGGTGGTGGCCCGTCCCGCCAGGACGTGGGCGTAGTTGCTCGCTGTCCAGCAGGCGGCGGTGCCGGGGTCGCCCGGGTCGGGGTCGCCGGGGTCGGGGTCGCCCGGTCCGGTGGTGTCCAGGCCGAAGAAGCGGGCGATCCAGCGGCTGGAGCAGATGGAGTCGAGGAAGTAGGGGGCGCCGGTGCCGCCGCACTGCTCGCCGCCGGTGCCGGGGTCGACCGGGGTGCCGTGGCCGATGCCGGGGACCCGGTCGACCTCGACGGCCACGGTGCCGTCGGCGGCCAGGTACTGGTCCTGCCGGGTGGCGTCCGGTCCGATGGCCGTGGTCCGGGTGGGCGTCTGGGACAGTCCGTGCAGGGCCGTCCACTGGTCGCGCAGTTCGGTGGCGTTGCGCGGTACGACGGTGGTGTCCCGGTCGCCGTACCAGATGGCCGTGCGCGGCCAGGGCCCGGTGTACGAGGGGTGGGCGTCGCGCACCCGCTGGGCCCAGTCGGCGGGGCTCCGGTCGACGCCGGGGTTCATGCAGGTGTAGGGGCTGTTGTCCCTGGTGCAGTCGTAGGGCAGGCCGGCGACGATCGCGCCCGCGGCGAAGACGTCGGGGTAGGTGGCGAGCATGACGGCGGTCATGGCGCCGCCGGCGGACAGGCCGGTGACGTGGACGCGGCCCGGGTCGGCGCCGTAGGCGGTGACGGCGTGGCTCACCATCTGCCGGACGGACAGCGCCTCGCCCTGGCCGCGCCGGTTGTCGCCGGACTGGAACCAGTTGAAGCACTTGTTCACGTTGTTGGCGGTGCCGGTCTCGGCGAGCACCAGCAGGAAGCCGTCCTGGTCGGCCAGGTGGGGCAGTCCGGAGTTGTCGGCGTAGACCTGGGCGTTCTGGGTGCAGCCGTGCAGGGCCACCACCACGGGCGGGTGGGCCGGCAGGGTGGCGGGCCGGTACACGTACATGGTGAGGGCGCCGGGGTTGGATCCGAAGTCGCCCACCCTGGTGAGGGTGACGGCGGCGCCGGCCCGGGGCGCGGGGGCGGCGAGCACGGTGCCGAGGACGACGGCGAGGACGGCGAGCAGGCGGGGCAGCAGGCGGGCGCGGGGGCCCGCTCCGGGTGCCCCGGGCTGCGGGGGCAGGGGCATGGCGGCTCCTTCGGTGGACACACGGGCCCCGGCCGGTCCCGGGCGCGGGCCGCGCCGGGAACGGCGGGGTGGCGGAACCCTAGGTTCGGGTGTGTCCGGGCACCATGGCGTCGCGCCCCACAGCCGGCGGAGCGGCAGTCGGCACCGGGGGGATTGCGGAGCGCGATGTGGTCTGTTAAGGCGCCGTTTCCCGGTCTTCTTCCGGGTGCGGGGCCGGTGGTACGACCGCGACGGGGCTCGCCGCGTGCAGGAGTACGGCCTGGGTGACCGAGCCCATCATGCGGGCCGGGGCGAGCAGCCGCCGGCGGTGCCGGCCGACGACGACCAGTTCGGCGTCCTTGGAGGCGGCGACCAGATGGCCGGCCGCGTCGCCGGGCAGCGCCTCGGCGTCGGCCCGGACTTCGGGGTGCCGTTCGCGGTGCGGGGCGAGGAAGCCGTCGGCGAGGGCGAGGGTCTCGTGCGCCACGGCCTCCTCGTCGACCAGGGGCGGCACCGGCTGGCCGGGCGCGGACCAGGTCTGCACGGGCCACGGGTAGGCGGCGATCACCTGGAGTCGGGCGCCGCGCAGGGCGGCCTCGGCGAAGGCGAAGGCGAGGGTGCCGTCGTCGGGGCTGTCGGCGTGCAGTCCGACGACCACCCGGGGCCCGGGTTCGGCGGGTCCCTGCCCGTGCACCTCGCGGCCGGGTGGGGGCACGACGACCACGGGGCACCGGGCGTCCCGGGCGGCGGCGAGCCCGTTGGAGCCGAGCAGCAGGCTGGCGAAGCCGCCGCGTCCCCGGGAGCCGAGCACCAGCAGCCGGGCGTCGTCGCCCAGTTCGGGCAGGACGGCACCGGGTACGCCCTCCAGTGCGACGTATTCCACGGCCGGCTGCCCGGCGTGGTCCCCGAGGCGGGCGCGCACCTCGTCGAGCACCGGGTCGTCCTCGGTGTCGGGCGGTCCGGCGACCAGGACGCCGGCCTGGCCCCAGGCGGCGTACTGGCGGACGTGGACCACGCGCAGCGGTGCCGCGCGGCGGCGGGCGGCGTCCAGGGCCCAGTCCAGGGCACGCAGGCTGTCCTCGGAACCGTCGACCGCGGCGATGACCGGCGCAGCGTTCATCCTTCTCACCTCCGGAACACGACCTTCCCCGTGCGGGGGCCAGCCTGGCTCAGGTCCGGCCCCCGGTGGGGCGCTGCTGGTCGCGTGTCCGCGAATCCGGGCGGAACACCCCCGGTTCAGGTGAGATCGAACTCGCCTTCGCGCGCGCCGGAGACGAAGGCGCCCCATTCGGCGGGGGTGAAGATCAGGGACGGGCTCTCCGGCCGGTCGCTGTTGCGCATCGCGATGAAGCCCTCGACGAAGGCGATCTGGACATCGCCCAGCCCTCGGCTGCTGGACTGCCACTCGGCCTTGCTGAGGTCCAGCTCCGGCTTGTCCCAGCCCGCGAGCGGCTTGTGCTGGGTGGTGCTCTCGGCCACGTCCGTGCTCCTCCCGGTTCGTCGTCCGCGGGTCAGCCTAGCGACCGGCCGCCACGGCGGACAGGGCACACGGGGGCGATCTCGGCGGCGGTCCGGCCGGACGTGCCCCGCCGGGCCGTCAGGAGGCGGGGGGTCCGGCGTCCGCGAGTCCCATGGCGAACGACCGCGTCCCATGGCGAACGACCGCGAGCCGCCGCCGTGGGCGGCCGGGCACCGGCGGAACGGCCTCCGGAGCGGAGCGTGCCGAAGCGCCGCCGGGCCTGTGGCCGGCCGCGCGAGGCGCCGCCGTGCGGCCGGGCGGGGGGGCCGGGGCGGGCGGGCCGCTCCCGCGAGCGGCGGCGGCCGGGAAGGGCAGGGGTGAGGGCAGGTCCCGGACCGTGTCGGCCTCGGTCTGGTTTTCGAGGGCGAGGGCGCGGACCGCGCGGTGGACGCGGGCGGAGACGACTGCGGCGGAGCCGGCGGCGCGCGCCCGCGGCACGCCCAGGGCGTCGAGGCGGGCGGGCCGGGCGCGGCGGGGCCGGCAGGTGGGGACGGCGTTGCCCGAGGGCGCCGGGCCGGGGCCGCCCCGTGTCCGTCGTCCGTTCGGGGCCGGGAAATCCTCGCGGGCCTCTTGCCCGGAGCCCGGGTGGCCTGAATTACTGGCCGCAGCAGTAACGACCGAATGATCGGTCGTCCGGAATGTGTGGCTGGCTAGGGAGACGTCCCCATGACGGATGTGGCGGATCTGCTGGACGCGGGCGAGCGGCTCGGGACCGAGGAGCTGCGGGCACTCCAGTTGGAGCGGCTGCGTGCCTCGCTGCGGCACGCGTACGAGCACGTGCCGTTCTACCGGGAGTCCTTCGACCGGGCCGGTGTCCGCCCGGAGGACTGCCGCACGCTCGCCGACCTGGCCCGTTTCCCCTTCACGACCAAGGCCGACCTGCGGGCGAACCATCCGTACGGCATGTTCGCCGTCCCCCGGGACAGGATCCGCCGGCTGCACGCCTCCAGCGGCACCACGGGCGTGCCCACGGTGGTCGGCTACACGGACGGCGACCTTTCCCTGTGGGCCGGCCTGGTGGCCCGTTCGATCCGGGCGGCCGGCGGCCGGCCCGGCGACGTCGTGCACGTGGCGTACGGCTACGGACTGTTCACCGGCGGTCTGGGCGCCCACTACGGCGCCGAGCGCCTCGGCTGTACGGTCGTCCCCGCGTCCGGCGGCATGACGGCCCGGCAGGTACGGCTGATCCTGGACCTGGAACCGTCCGTCATCATGGTGACCCCGTCCTACATGCTCACCCTGCTGGACGAGTTCGAACGGCAGGGCGTGGACCCGCGGAGCACATCGCTGCGGGTGGGCGTCTTCGGGGCCGAGCCCTGGACCGAGCGGATGCGGCGGGAGATCGAGGAGCGGTGCGCGATCGACGCCGTCGACATCTACGGGCTGTCCGAGGTGATCGGTCCGGGCGTCGCGCAGGAGTGCGCGGAGACCAAGGACGGCCTCCACGTGTGGGAGGACCACTTCTACCCGGAGATCGTGGACCCGGTCACGGGCGAGGTGCTGCCGGAGGGCGAGCGGGGCGAACTGGTGTTCACCTCGCTGACCAAGGAGGCCATGCCGATCGTCCGGTACCGCACGCGGGACCTGACCCGGCTGCTGCCGGGCACGGCCCGGGTGTTCCGGCGGCTGGAGCGGATCACCGGGCGCAGCGACGACATGGTGATCCTGCGCGGGGTGAACCTCTTCCCGACCCAGATCGAGGAGATCGTGCTGCGCACGCCCGGGGTGGCGCCGCACTTCCAGCTGCGCCTGACCCGCCGGGGCCGCCTCGACGCCCTGACGGTCCGGGCCGAGGCCCGCCCGGACGCGTCGGCGCGGGTGCGGGAGGCGGCGGCCCGGGCCATCGTCGCGGCGGTCAGGGACGGCATCGGGGTGTCGGTGGACGTGGAGATCGTGGAACCGGAGTCGCTGGAACGGTCGGTGGGCAAGATCCGCCGGATCGTGGACCTGCGTCCCCGGGGCGACGAGTAGGGCGGGGACGGCGGGAGGTCTCCCGGATCCCGCCTCACCGCACCTTGCCCGGCACCGCCGCGCCCCGGGCCCGGACGGCCGCCGCTCGGTCCCTGGTCAGGTGCCGGGTGAGCGCGAGCGCGGCCAGCAGGGCCACCAGTGCCGTCACCGCGGGCCAGCCCAGCCCGTCGTACGCCCGCACCCCGAGCCAGGACCCGGCGCTGCCGCCGAGGAACGCGCACGTCATGTAGGCGGTGTTGATCCGGGCCCGGGCGTCCGGGCGGAGGGCGAAGTTGCGGGCCTGGTTGGCGACCTGGCCGCCCTGCACGGCCACGTCGAGGAGCAGCATGCCGCCGGCCAGCGCCACCAGCCCGGCGGTGCCGCCCGTGCCGCCGAGGACCAGCACCCCCGCCGAGCCGATCGCCCCGAGCAGGCACCACAGGCTCACCGCGTCCGGTCCCCGGCGGTCCGCCGCGCGCCCGGCGACGGGCGTGCAGAACATGCTCGCGGCACCCACGAGTCCGAGCACGCCCACGGTCTGGGCACCCATGCCGTAGACCGGTCCGGTCACCAGGAGGGTGAGCGCGGTCCAGGCGGCGCTGAAGCCGGCGAAGACGGTGGCCTGGTACAGGCAGGAGCGCCGCAGGTCGCCCTCCTCGCGCAGCAGGCGCAGCGGGGCGGATATCAGCGCGGGATACGGCTGCCGGGACGTGGGTGTGGCGTCCGGCACCACCCGGGCGAGCAGCAGCGCGAGGACGACGATCAGGGCGGCGGCGACGAGGTAGGGCGCGCGCCAGCCCAGCCACTCGCCGAGGGTGCCGCCGAAGGTCCGGGCCAGCAGTATGCCGCCGATGAGTCCGCTGAGCAGGGTGCCGGTGACGGCGCCGCGCCGTTCGGCGGGCACGAGCCCGGCGGTCATCGGGATGATGATCTGCGGGACGACCGTGGTGATGCCGGTGGCGGCGCTCGCGGCGACGAGGACGGGCAGGGTCGGCGCGGCCCCGGCGGCGAGCAGGCCCGCCGCGGTCAGCGCGAGCAGGGTGACGATCAGCCGGCGGTGCGGCAGCCGGTCGCCGAGCGGGACCAGCAGGAAGATGCCGGCCGCGTAACCGAACTGGGCGGCGGTCACGACGAGGGCCGCCTCGCCCGCCGAGACGCGCAGGTCGGTGGCGATCAGCGCGCTGATGGCCTGGGGGAAGTAGATGGTGGCGACGCTCACTCCGCAGGCGAGCGCCAGCGCGAGGATCACCCGGCGGGGCGGGGCGGACGGTGCGGGGGACGCGGACACGCGGACACCTCTCCAGGAACCGGTTTGAACGGTTCCCGCACGGTACCAGTCAAACCGGTTCACCTGTGTAGGGTGAAGGGGTGCCGACGACCATCCGCTTCCGCCGGGGTTCGGGACGCCTGTGCCTGGACTTCGCCCGGACCCTGCGCTTCCGGGGCACGGCCGGGGCCGTGGAGGAGTTGCCCGACGCCGGGGCCCTGGCGGCCTGGGTGCGGCAGTGCGGCCCCTGCCCCGCCGAGCCCGGCGACGCGACGCCCGCCCTGGTGCGTGAGGCCCAGGAGCTGCGCGAGGCGGTCCACCGGCTGATCGGCGCCGCCCGTACCGGCGGGATGCCGGACGCGGACACGCGCGTCCTCGTCAACGAGGCCGCCGCCCACCCCGTGCCCGTCCCGGCGCTCACCGCCTCGGGCGGGCTGGCCTGGCACGCCGGGGACCCGGTGCGCGCCACGCTCGCCCTCGTCGCCCGGGACGCGCTGGACCTGGTCGCCTCCCCGGCCGTGGACCGGGTGCGCGACTGCGCGGGGCCCGCGTGCGGGGCACTGTTCCTGGACACCTCGCGGCCGGGCACCCGGCGCTGGTGCTCGATGGACACCTGCGGCAACCGGGCGAAGAAGGCGGCGCTGCGCCGCCGGTCCGGCGGCTGACCGGGGTCGCGGCGGCGCGCCCCGGCGCGTCGGACGCGCCCTATACTCCGACATCATGACGGACACCGCAGCCACCCCGGACCCCGATCTGGTCACCGCGCTGCGGGCGCTGTCCAACCCGATGCGGCTGCAGATGCTGGGCTGGCTGCGCGATCCCGAGCGGCACTTCCCGAGGGACGCGGCCACCGCCGGCCCGTTCCCGGCCGGTGTGTCCGTGAGCCACATACAGGCGAAGGCGGGCCTGGCCCAGTCCACCGTGTCCGCCTACATGGCCGAACTCCAGCGCGCGGGCCTGGTCCGGGCGACCCGCGTGGGCAGGTGGACCCACTACCAGCGCGACGAGCACCACATCGCCGCCCTCGTCGCGAAGCTGGGGCGGAGCCTGTAAGGGCTTTGGGCCGGCCGTCGCGGCGGTCAGCCCCCGAAGCGGTCGCGGAGTTCGCGCTTGAGGATCTTTCCGCTGGCGTTGCGCGGCAGCTCCGGGACGAACAGCACCCGCTTGGGGGCCTTGAACGGGGCGATCCTGTCCCTCACGTGGGTGATCAGCTGATCCTCCGTCACCTCGGCGCGCGGGACGACGACCGCGGTGACGGCCTCGATCCACCGGTCGTCGGGCAGGCCGATCACGGCGGCCTCGGCGACCGCCTCGTGGGTGTAGAGCGCGTCCTCCACCTGGCGCGAGGCCACCAGTACGCCACCGGAGTTGATGACGTCCTTCACCCGGTCCACGATGGTCAGGTAGCCCTCGGCGTCCCGCACCGCGAGGTCCCCGGAGTGGAACCAGCCGCCGCGGAACGCCTCGGCGGTCTCCTCGGGCCGTTCCCAGTAGCCCTCGCACAACTGCGGGGAGCGGTAGACGATCTCGCCGGGGACCCCGGCGGGGACGTCGGTGCCGTCGGCGTCGACCACCCGGGCCTCGACGAACAGGACGGGACGTCCGCAGGAGTCCGGCCGCGCGTCGTGCTCGTCCGGGCCGAGGACCGTGGCCAGCGGGCCGATCTCGCTCTGGCCGAAGCAGTTGTAGAAGGCAAGCCCGGGCAGGCGCTCACGCAGGCGGCGCAGCACCGGCACCGGCATGACCGACGCGCCGTAGTAGGCCTTGCGCAGCCCGGACAGATCACGGGTCGCGAAGTCCGGGCGGCCCGCCAGGGCGATCCAGACGGTCGGCGGGGCGAACAGGCTGTCCACGCGGCCGGTTTCGACCAGGTCGAACAGGAGGTCCCCGGCGGGCGCGTCGAGGATGAGGTTCGTCGCGCCGACCGCCAGGTACGGCAGCAGGAACACATGCGTCTGCGCCGAGTGGTACAGCGGCAGCGCGTGCGCCGGCCGGTCGCCGGCCCGGAGGTCGAGGGCGGTGACGGCGCTCAGGTAGGCGTGCACCAGGGCCCGGTGGGTCATCATCGCGCCCTTGGGCAGGGCGGTCGTCCCGGATGTGTACAGCAGCTGCACCAGGTCCTCCGAGCCCGGTTCGGGGCCGTCGTACGGCGGGGCCCCGGGGAGCCGGGCGAGCAGCGAGTCCCCGGTGTCGCGCAGCGGCAGCGCCGGCGTCCCGGCCGGCAGCCGCCCGGCGAGGCCGGGGTCGGCGAGGACCAGGGCGCTGCCGGACTGGCCGAGGATGTGGGCGAGGTCGCCGCCGGTGAGGTGGTGGTTGACCGGCACGTGGACCAGGCCGGCCCGGGCGCAGGCGAGGAAGGCGATCAGATAGGCGTCGGAGTTGTGGCCGTAGGCGGCGATCCGGTCGCCGGGGGCGGTGCCCTCGGCGAGCAGCAGCGAGGCCGCGCGGGAGACGGCGTCGTCCAGTTCGCCGTACGTCCACGCCCGGTCGCCGTACTCGACGGCGACCCGTGCCGGGGTGCGCCGGGCGCTGCGCCGCAGCATCCCGTCCACGGTGCTGCCCTGTGCCTGCGTCATGCCTCAGGATCCTCGGCATCCCGGCCGGGGCGGGTCAAGTGCCCGGACGCGTGGCCCGGGGGCGGTCCGGCCACGGCCTCGGCCTCTGGGGCGACGGATCCCCCTGTCCGGCCCTCGTGATGAACCGCCGTGTTTTTCCGGAGGCTGCCGCGCCCCGTTGACACGCCCCCGGCCCGACAGGAAAGTTTCACGGTGCGGGGCGGGTCCGGAAAGTTTCCTTCAGGCGGGAGGCCGCGGGCGATGACGGACGACCTGGCAGGCGAAGCACGGGGCGGGCCGACCCGGCGGCGGCTGGTCGCGGGCTCCCTGGCGGCGGGCGGCGCGCTGGCCCTCGGCGCGTTCCCGGCCGGGCCGGCCGCCGCCGCGCCCGCCTCCCCCGGCCGCCGCACCACCCTGCGGCACGGTTCCGCCGAGCGCGCCGGGCTGCTCCCCGGGCACCTGCGGCGACTCGTCGCGGACGCCGAGGCGTTCCTCGGCCCCTCCCCCCGCCGGCCCTGGTACGCGGGCGCCGTCCTGCTCGCCGGGCGCGGCACCACCGTGGCCCTGCACGAGCCGATCGGGATGGCGGTGCGCTACTCGGGCTACGACGAGAAGACCGACACGGGCATCGAGCTGCCGCCCGGCCGGCAGCTGCCGATGACCCGGGACACCGTGTTCGACCTGGCCTCGCTCTCCAAGCTGTTCACCTCGCTCCTCGCCGTGCAGCAGATCGAGCGGGGCGCCCTCGGCCTGGAGGGCACGGTCGCCTCCTACCTGCCGGACTTCGGCCGCGCGGGCAAGGCGGAGGTGACGGTCCGCCAGCTTTTGACGCACACCAGCGGCCTGCGCGCGTGGCTGCCGCTGTACACGGCGCCGACGCACGAGGCGAAGCTGCGGCTCGTCTGGGACGCGGCCCCCGTCAGCCCGCCCGGCACCGCCTACCTGTACTCGGACCTGAACCTGATCACGCTGGGCCTCGTCCTGGAGACGGTCACCGGCCGTCCGCTGGACGCGCTGCTGCGCGAGGAGATCACCGGCCCGCTCGGCATGGACGGCACCCGCTACCGCCCGCCCGCCTCCTGGAAGCCGCGGATCGCGGCCACCGAGGACGCCCGCACGCCCTGGTCGGGGCTGGACCGCGGGCTGGTGTGGGGCGAGGTGCACGACGAGAACGCGTACACCCTGGGCGGTGTCGCCGGTCACGCCGGGGTGTTCTCCCGTGCCTGGGACCTCGCGGTGCTCGGCCGGACACTGCTCGACGGCGGGCGCCACGGCCGGACGCGGATCCTGCGGCCGGAGTCGGTGGAGCTGATGTTCACCGACTTCAACACGGCCTTCCCCGGCAACGCGCACGGCCTCGGCTTCGAGCTGTACCAGCACTGGTACATGGGGGCGACGGCCACCCCGCGCACGGCCGGCCACACCGGCTTCACCGGCACCTCGCTGGTGCTCGATCCCTCGACCGACTCGTTCCTCGTCGTGCTCGGCAACTCCGTGCACCCGGTGCGCACCTGGCGCTCCGGTTCCGCTCCCCGGGTGGCGGCCGGCGACCGGCTCGCCCGCGCGGTGCCGGTCCGCCCGGCGCGGGGCCGTTCGGCCTGGTTCGCGGGCATGGCGAACGCCACGGCCGCGACGCTCACGCTCCCGGAGCTGAACACCTCCCCGGGCGCGGCCCGGCTGCGCTGCGCCCTGTGGTGGGACACCGAGCCCGGCGCCGATCAGGTGGTGCTGGAGTCCACCACGGACGGCGGCGTCACCTGGCGGCCGGTGCCCTTCACCACCGTCCGGCCCGGCGCCGGCCCCGAGGACCACCCGGCGGGCGCGGTGTCCGGCTGGTCGGGCCGGGTCTGGCACCGGGTGGCCGCCGAGCTGCCGGCCGGGCCGCGCCTGGTGCTGCGCTGGCGGTACACCACCGGCCCGCGGTACGTCGGCCGGGGCGCGTACGTGGACGCGCTGCGCGTGGAGGCGGGCGGGGCCGTGCTGTTCGAGGGGGCGCGCCCGGCGGACGCGGCGCGGCTCACGGCGGTGGGGTGGCGGGAGTCGGCCGACTGACCGGACCGGGGCGCGGGGACGGGTCCGCTTCCAGTACCGCCATCGCCGCGTTGTGGCCCGGCACCCCGCTCACCCCGCCGCCGCGCACCGCTCCCGCCCCGCACAGCAGGACGTTCGCGTGCCGGGTCTCCACTCCCCAACGGCCCTGCCCCGGCTCGGCGTAGGGCCAGGACAGGGCCCCGTGGAAGATGTGGCCGCCGGGCAGCCGCAGGTCCCGTTCCAGGTCGAGCGGGGTCTTCGCCTCGATGCAGGGGCGGCCGTCGGCGTCGGTGGCCAGGCAGTCGGCGAGCGGCTCGGCGAGGTGGGCGTCGAGCTGGGCGAGGGTGGCGGTGAGCAGTTCCTCGCGGGTGGCGTCGTTGTCCCGGTCGAAGAGCCGGGCGGGGGTGTGCAGGCCGAACAGGGTGAGCGTGTGGTGGCCGCGTTCGGCGAGGCCGGGGCCGAGGATGGTGGGGTCGGTCAGGGAGTGGCAGTAGATCTCCGAGGGCGGGGCGGCGGGGAGCCGGCCGGCGGCGGCCTCGGCGTGGGCGGTGGCCAGTTGCCGGTAGCCCTCGGCGATGTGGAAGGTGCCGGCGAACGCCTCGCGGGGGTCGGTGCCGGGGTCGCGCAGCCGGGGCAGCCGGGTGAGCAGCATGTTCACCTTGAGCTGGGCGCCCTCGGCGGGCTCGGGCGCCGGGTCGCCGGTGAGGGCGGCCAGTTCGTGCGGGGAGGCGCCCACCAGGACGTGCCGGGCGGCGGCGGTGCCGACGCCGTCGACCGTGCGGTAGGCGACCTCGGCGGTGTGTCCGTCGGTGTCGATCCGGACCGCCTCGTGTCCGGTGGCGATGCGCGCCCCCGCCGAGCGGGCCGCCGCGGCCAGCGCGTCGGTCAGCGCGCCCATCCCGCCGACGGGCACCTCCCAGGCGCCGGTGCCGCCGCCGATGACGTGGTAGAGGAAGCAGCGGTTCTGGACCAGGGTGGGGTCGTGGGCGTCGGCGAAGGTGCCGATGAGCGCGTCGGTCAGGACGATGCCGCGCACCAGGTCGTCGGCGAACGCCTCCTCGATGGCGACGCCGACCGGCTCCTCGAACAGGGCCCGCCAGGCGGCCTCGTCGTCGATGCGGCGGCGCAGGTCGTCCCGGGCGGGCAGCGGTTCGGTGAGGGTGGGGAACACGCGCCGGGCGACGTGGCCCGTCATGCCGTAGAAGCGCCGCCAGGCCGTGTACTCGCGCTCGCCGCCGGTCAGCCGGGCGAACGCCTCCCGGGTGCGCCGCTCGCCCCCGCCGACCAGGAGTCCCGTGGGCCGGCCGGCCCGCTCCGCCGGGGTGTACGAGGAGATGGTGCGCGGGCGGACGCGGAAGTCCAGCCCGAGGTCGCGCACGATCTTCCCGGGCAGCAGGCCGACCAGGTAGGAGTAGCGGGACAGGCGGGCGTCGACGCCGGTGAAGGGGCGGGTGGAGACGGCGGCGCCACCGGTGTGCTCCAGCCGTTCCAGCACCAGCACGGAGCGGCCGGCGCGGGCCAGGTAGGCGGCGGCGACCAGGCCGTTGTGGCCACCGCCGACGATCACGGCGTCGTACGCGCGGGTCGGCTCGTTCGCGGACATGGTCCTTCGTAGCACGCGCTGATCCACGACGGCCAGAGCCCGGGGCGGCCCGGCGGCGGGGGGCGGATCACGGCCGGATCCTCCGCGGTGCCGGACGCGTGCCGGGACCGAGGCGGGCCGTGGCGCGCAGGATGTGCTTCGGCGGGAGCTGCCAGCGCACCCGGGCGGGGATCGCGCGCAGGACGGCGCCCGTGGCGCGCAGCCGCCGGGTGACGTGTGCGGGCGCGGGTCTGCCGTACAGCTCGTGGGCGTACGCGGGCAGGGAGGCGTACGCCAGGCTCGCCACCCACCGCCAGAGCACCTCGCGCGCCGGTACGAGCAGCGGGTGGATCGGCGGGCGGCGCAGGAAGTCGTCCACCTCGCGGGCCTCGGGACCGGCGGCGAGGCGCGGCCGCACCGTCTCGAAGTACGCGGCCAGCTCCGTCCGGCTCGCCGGCACGGTGTCCGGGTCGAGCCCCACCAGCCGGGCACTGGTCCGGTGTTCCGCCACGTACCGGTCGGCCTGGGCGTCGGTGAGCGGGAAGCCGGAGCGGCGCAGGACGTGCAGATAGGAGTCGATCTCCGCGCAGTGCACCCACAGCAGCAGCGCGGGCTCGTCGAGGCCGTAGCGTTCGCCGGTGCGCGGGTCGGTCGCCGTCAGCCGGGCGTGGATGCCGCGCACCCGCGCCCCGGCCCGTTCGGCGGCCTCGGTGGTGCCGTACGTCGTCGTGCCCACGAAGTCCGCGGTCCGCCGCAGCCGGCCCCAGGCGTCCCGCCGGAAGTCGGAGTTCTGCGTCACCCCCCGCACCGCCCGCGGATGCAGCGCCTGGAGGTACAGCGCCCGCACCCCCGCGACCCACATCATGGGATCGCCGTGCGCCTGCCAGGTCACCGAGTCGGGCGTGAAGAGCCCGGGGTCCGCCGCCATGCCCGAAGGCTAACGCCGCGCCCCCGGCGAGCCCGGGCCGGGCCGGGCGGTGCCGACGCGGGGGACGTCGTGGCGGCCGCGTCGCGGTTCGCCGTGCCGGACGGCACCGGCAGGGGTCTCCGGGAGCCGGGACGCGTTCGGGGAAGGGGAGGCGCCGGGGCGCGGTCGGGTTCCCGTCCGGCCCGGCCGGCGGGGCGCGTGCTCAGGCCAGCAGTTCCAGGAAGTGCGCGCACGCCTCGGCACAGGCCCGGCAGGTGGCCGCGGCCGACTCGGCGCCGGGATGCTCGTCGAAGGCGCGGGCGCACTCCAGGCAGACCGAGCGGCACCAGTCCACCCGGGCCCGGATGCCCTCCTCGTCCTGCTGGTTCTCCTCGCCCAGCACCCTGCACGTGGCGTCGCACGCCTCGGCGCACATGATGCCCAGCCGGCGCACACGCTCCTGGTGCTCGGTGCCGTCCGGGTCGACCAGGCTCGCCCGCACCGCACACGCCCGGGCGCACTCCGTGCACGCCTGGGCACAGGTGAAACGGTCCTCCAGGAACCGGTAGAGCTGCTGAGAAGTCGGCGTTGTCACACCGGGCGGGTAGCCGGGGCGGGCGGCCGCAAACCACCGCCCCCGGCGTGCGCGGGAGACGTCCGGATACACCCCTCGCGCCACCCCGCCATCCAACCATTCACCCCTGATGTCCGGATTCACCCACTTATGGGAGGGGTATTCCTGTTCTATGAACACCGCATCGATGCAGCTGGCCGCGGCGAGCGGCCTCATGAGCCTCGTACTGTTCCTGGTGGCCGTGGCGGTCCTCGCGCTGCTCGGCGGCGGCTTCTGGATGACCTCCCGCGTCCGCTACCGCGAGTCCCCGCGCCCGCGCCCGGAGGAGCAGCCCAAGATGCCGCCGGGCGGGCCGGTGCACGAGGTCCGGCAGAACCGGGAGTCCGCGGAGATACCGCGGATCGCGAAGGGCGAACGGCCGCTCACACCGTACGACCTGACCAACATGGACAGCCGGCCGAGCGAGTCGAAGGACCGGCCGCGCTGGAGCAAGGGCTCCAGCGGCTCCTTCGGCGGGGGCGGGCTCGGCGCCCACTGAGCGGGGCACCGTCCAGCGCGCCCCCCACCCTGGCATCGGCCCGCGCCGGACCGCCCGGCGCGGGCCGTGTCGTGCCCGAGCCCTGTCGCACGGCCCTCGGCGGGCCGTGCGACAGGGCTCGGGGCGAACTCGCAAGGGGTGCGGTCAGGGGTGGTCCGGCTGCTGCGCCGGAGGCACCCCGCCGCCCTCTCCCCCGCCCTTGCCGCCCTTGTCCGAGCCGTGCGGGCGGGCGCCGCCGGGCTCGGCCTGCTGGCGGGCCTTCAGCTCGCCGCTGTCCTGCGGGGTGCCGCCCCCCTTGTCACTGCGCCGCTGTTCGGGCTGCTGCGGATTGGACATGCGCCGGACTCCCTCCGGATGGTGCGGGTGCGTGCGGACCCCGGGTTCCCAGCGCCGCGCGGGTGACGCACACGGCGGCCCGGATCACGGCGTGCCGCGCGTCAGTGCCCGGTGCAGGTGTTCCAGGGCGTCCAGGAGGACCGAGCGGTGGTACCAGCTCAGCCAGGCCGAGGTGTCGGCGGCCAGCAGGGCGAGCGCCTCGGCCTGCGCGGCGGTGGGCCGGTGGCCGGCGTCGGCCCAGTGCAGGCCGATCACGCCGGTGCAGGAGCCGGCCGAGGAGAGCACCGGGACGCTGTGCAGCGCCCGGGCGCCGCCGGCCAGCAGGGCGCACCGGCAGTCCTCGGAGAGCAGCGCGTCCGTCGCGACGTCGGGGACGCTCACCTGGCGGCCCCGGGTGCGGGCCGCCGCGTCGGCGGTGCCGTCGCCCCGGACGCGCGCCAGGTGGTCGAGAACCGGTTCCGCGCAGCCGTGGTGGGTCTCCAGCGCCAGGGCGTTCACCGCCGGGTCCACGAGCTGTACGTGTCCGGCGGACGCGCGGCCGATGGCCAGCGCCTCGTACAGGACGGCGTCGATCATCTGCCGGCGGTAGCGGGGGTCCCGGCCGCCGCGGGCCAGGATCCGCAGCTGCGGCACGGGCAGGGGGCGGCGGCCGGGGAACCACGCCTCGCCGTTCGGGGCGCGGGCCACCACCACGGCGGACACCAGGACCCGCAGCGGCACGTTGAACCGCTGCGACGCCTCCCGCAGCGCCCGGAAGGCGGCGCCGGAGTCCGGCAGGCCGTAGCGGACCATGAGCACGCCCTGCGCCATGCCGATCACCGGGGCGGTGCGGACCCGGGCGCGCAGCGCGCGGACCTCCTGGTGCAGGTCCTCGTACGAGGGCCGGACCGGGTCGGCCAGCTGCGACCGCCAGGCGGGCAGCTCCTCCACCCGGGCGGTGGCGCGGGCCAGCTCGCGCAGCGCCTCGTCCAGGGTGGCGTAGAGCCGTACGCCGGTCAGCCGGGCCAGGTGCACCGCCTCGCGCACCCCGGGGCGGGCACGGACGATGATCAGGTCCGGGCGGCCGGTGCGGGTCCGGGTGGTCTCGCTGAGCGTGCGCAGCACGGCGGCGCCGCCGAGCTGGACGTGGGCCATGTCCAGGACGGGGCGCAGTCCGGCGCGGTCGGCCTGTTCCAGGTGGCCGCGCAGTTCCTCCGACCAGACCTCGGCGCCGTGCGCGTCCAGGCTGCCCGACATGCGCAGCAGCAGGGCGCCCTCGGCGGGGAGCCCCTCGACGACGGAGGACTCGATGAGGAGGGGGGCCGGCGCGGCCGGCCGGCCGGAGGAAGGTTTCATCGCATCACCCAGACAGGACGTCGCAGAGGTCTCGCCCGGCCTCTTCCCGGCCCCGGCATCACTTCGCACGGTAGGCCCCGGCGACCGGGGCCGCCATCCACCGCGCCGGGCGGGGGACGCGTGCCGCACGGCCGCCGGCCGAGGCCGCCGGGGGGCCGGCGCGGGGCCTCCCGGGCCGCGCCGGGCGCCGTGGAATCCGCGCGCACGGCCTGCCGGGGGCGCGCACGCCCGGCGCGCCCAGGGGAGCCCGCAGGCGGCCCGGGGCCGGTCAGCCGACGTAGCGCCGTGCGGGTGAGTCCCGGCGGGCGTGTTCGAGCACGGCGATCCGGTGCTCCAGATCCGGCGGTACGGGGTCGCGCTGGCGCAGCACCCACGGCAGCCCGGCGGTGGCGTGGGCGAAGGCGCGGGCGGAGGCGGCGTCCCGGGGCACGGTGCGGATCAGGTGGCCGGTGCGGCGCAGCGCCGGCAGCAGCGGGCGGCGCAGCCAGGTGAACCAGAGGGTGTTGCGCAGGCCGAGGACGCGCCGGGCCGTGCTGTCGCGCAGCGTGGAGGCGTGGTGGTGGACGGTGAGTTCCCCGGCGTAGGCGAGCCACCAGCCGCGGCGCTGGAGGTCGCAGGCGAGCAGTTCCTCCTCGCCGCCGAGCCACAGGCCGGGGTGGAAGCCGCCGGCGGCCCGGAACGCCTCGGTGCGCAGCACGGTGGCGGCGGCGAGGAAGGAGCCGAGCGCGGGGCCGGGCAGCCAGTCGGGGCCGGTCAGCGGGGAGTCGCGCAGTTCGGGTACGACCGGGTCCTCGGTGCCGCCGGGCTCGACGAGGATCCGGGCGGTGACGGCGGCCAGCCGGGGCCGGGGGTCCAGCAGGTCGGCGGCCCGGCGCAGGCTGCCGGGCTCCCACCAGGTGTCGTCGTCGCAGAAGGCGACGTAGGGCGTGCGCACGCGCTGGACGGCCAGGTTGCGGCCGATGGCGCCGAGGTTGCGGCCGGGGCGCAGCAGGGTCATCCCGGGGAAGTCGCGGGCGACCGCTTCGGCGGTGCCGTCGGTGGAGGCGTTGTCGGTGACGATCACGGGCGGCCGTTCGGGCAGCCGGCGCAGCAGGCCGAGGGTGCGCAGCAGTTCCTCGCGGCGGTTGTGGGTGATCACGACGACGGTCGTGCGGTCGTCGGGGCCGGTCCGGGCGGTCATGGCGCGCCGCCTTCCCCGGAAGGCCCGGCCGCTTCCCGGTCGAGCAGGCGGGCGGCGTGCTCGACGTGCGGGGGCAGGGGGCGGCGGCGGGCGAGCGCGGCCGGGAACCGGGCGACGGCCTCCTTCAGGGCGCGGGGGGCGCCGGGCCGGCCGGTCGCGGCGGCCAGCGCGAGACCGGTGCCGGCGCGCAGGGCGACGGGCCAGGGGCGGCGCAGGCAGGCGGTGAGGACGTGGTTGCGGCGGACGAGGGCGGAGCGGCCGGCGCGGGTGTGGCCGCCGGGGTGGTGGCGGGCGCGCAGGGCGGGTTCGTAGGCGACGCCCCAGCCGGCGGCGGCCAGGTCGTAGGCGAGCAGGGTCTCCTCGCCGCCGAAGAAGAGCAGCGGGTGGTAGCCGCCGACGCCGAGGAAGGCCGCCTTGCGGACGACGCAGGCGCAGCCGAGGAAGCCGAGCACCGGGCGGCCGGGCAGGTCCGGTTCGGCCGGCAGGGGGGAGGCGGCGAGAACGGCGTTGAGGGGGTCCTCGGCGGCCTCGTCGCCGACGAGGGTGCGGGCGGCGAGCAGGCCGAGCCGCGGGTGGCGGTCGAGGAGGTCGGCGGCGCGGGCCAGGCTGCCGGGCTCCCACCAGGAGTCGTCGTCGCTGAAGGCGACGTAGGGGGTGCGGGCGTGGCGTGCGGCCAGGTTGCGGCCGAGGGCGCCGGTGTTGCCGGCCGGGCGCAGCAGGCGGGTGATGGCCGGGTGGCCGGCGACGGCCCGGCGGGTGGTGTCGTCACGGGAGTTGTCGACGACCACGACGGGCGGCCGTTCGGGCAGCGCGGCCAGGGCGTCGAGGGTGCGCAGCAGGCTGGCGGCGCGGTCGCGGGTGATGACGGCGACGGTGACCCGCGGGTCGCCGGGGGCGGTGGGCGGCCGGGGGCGGGCGGGGGCGTGTTCAGTGGACATGCGCGACCTCCGGTCCGGTGGGCCGGCGCCGGCCGCGGGCGTCCCGCAGGAGGGTCAGGCAGGCCGCGGCGACCTCGCCGGTGCCGATGCGCAGCAGGCGGGCGTCGGGGGCGTGGCCGTGCGGGTCGCCGGGCGGGCCGGGTTTCCACAGGGCGAGGTGGTCCGGGCCCGGGGGCGGCCCCCACAGGCGGGGGGAGACGGGGCCGAACAGGGTGACGGAGCGGGTGCCGTGGGCGACCGCGAGGTGGGCGAGGCCGGTGTCGCCGCTGAGCAGCAGGGACGCCCCGGCGACGAGGGCGGACAGCCGGGCGGGCGGCAGGCCGCCGGTGAGCACGTCGGTGCCGGGCCGGCCGCTGCGTTCGGCGACCTCGCGGACCAGGGACTCCTCGCCCGGGCCGCCGGTGAGGACCACGCGGTGGCCGGCGGCGCGCAGGCACCGTACGACGGCGGCGAAGCGCTCCGGCGGCCAGCGGCGGGAGCCGGAGGCCGCGCCGGGGTGCACGACGACCGCGCCGGGGGCCGGGGAGGGGGTGGTGGGCCGGGGCAGCCGCAGGTCGCGGGGGTCGGCGGGGATGCCGTAGCCGCGCAGGAAGGCGCACCAGCGGTCGCGTTCGTTGACGTGGGCGGGCCAGGGCGGGCCGTCCGGGCAGGCGTGGGCGAGCAGCCGGCGCGGGCGCAGGGCGGCCAGGGCGTCGCGGCTCTCGGGTCCGCTGCCGTGCAGGTCCACGGCCACCTCGGGGGGCGGTCCCGGCCAGTGGCCGAGGTCGGGCACCGCGCGGCCCGGCGCCTCGGCCGGGAACACGGTGTCGACCGCCCCGGTGGCCAGGGCGAGTTCGGTGAGGCCCGGTGGCTGGGCGAGGACGACCTGGTGCCCGGGGAAGGCCCGCCGGATCCCGCGCAACGCGGGCACGCCGGCCAGCAGGTCGCCCAGTCCCAGCGCACGCAGGACCAGGACACGCGGGGTCTGCTCAGTGGTCACCGGGTGGGTCCTCCGGGGTGCGTGGGGATGTCGGGGCGGGGCCGGGCCGGGCGGCGGGGACCGGGCCGGCTCGTACACGTCCGGATAACCGGGAAGCCGGGACCGCATGCGCCGGGTGGCCCGGGAGCGGTCCGGCCGCCGTGGGGTCGCGGGGCGTGCGGGGCGGTCGTGGGCCCGTGGTGCGGGTGTCATGTGCCCTCTCCCGTCGCGGGGGCCAGGGCCGCCCGGCGGGCGAGGACGGTGGTGGAGCGGCCGTCGAGGTAGGGCAGCAGCAGGACCTGCCCGCCCCAGCTCTCCACCAGGGGCTGTTCGGGCAGCCGGGTCCGCGCGTAGTCGCCGCCCTTGGCCCAGATGTGCGGGCGCAGTTCGCCGAGGATGCGTTCGGGGGTGTCCTCGTCGAAGACGGCGACGGCGTCCACGCACTCCAGGGCGCGCAGCACCCGTACCCGGTCGGCGGCCGGCACGAGGGGGCGGCCGCCGCCCTTGCGGCGGCGGACGGAGTCGTCGGAGTTGAGGCAGACGATCAGGCAGTCGCCGGCCCGGCGGGCGGCCTGGAGCAGGGCGACGTGCCCGGCGTGCAGCAGGTCGAAGCAGCCGCCCGCGGCGACGACGGTGCCGCCCGCGGCGCGGACGCGGGCGGCGGTGCGCACGGCGTCGGCGGTGGTGTCGCCGTCGGCCGGGGCCCGCCGCGTGTCCTCCTCCGCGCGGTCCGGGGTGGCGAGGGCGCGGGCGCCGCCCTCGGCGACGTAGCGGGTGGCGGCGTGGACGGCCGCCTGGACGGCGGCCTCGGTGAGGGCGCCGTCGGCGAGCAGGCCGGCCGCGGCGGCGGCGAACCGGTCGCCGGCGCCGCAGGGGTCGCCGGTGGCGGCGGCCGGGGTCGGCACCAGCAGCGGGGTCTCGCCGTGGGAGAGCAGGGCGCCGCGTTCGCCGAGGGTCACCGCGACGGCCTGGGCCCGCCAGGCCCGGACCAGGGCGCGGGCGTCCCCGGCCGCGGTGCGCAGCCCCGCCGTCTCGCCGGCCGCCGCCTCGTCGTCCCCGGCGGCCCGCCGGGCGAAGGCGCGGGCCTCCTGGGCGGAGGGGGTGGCGAGGCGGACGCCGGGCACGGGGGGCCGGCCGCGCACGTGGGGGTCCCAGACGAGGGGGGCCGCGGTGTGGGCGAGCGCGTCCCGCAGGACGTCGGCGGTGCCGCGGCCGTAGTCGGCGACGAGGACTCCCCCGGCCTCCGCGACCGCCGTCACCGCCTGCCCGGTGGCCTCCCGGGCGCGGCCCTCGCCGTCGTCCAGGCGCAGCAGCGGCCGGTCCCCGGCCAGGACGCGGGTCTTGCTGGCGAGGGTGCCGTCCAGGGGCACCTCGACCAGGCGGACCCGGCCCCTCAGCAGTTCGCGCAGGGTGTCGCTGGCGGGGTCGGTGCCGAGCGCGGTGACCAGCGTGACGGGGCGGCCGTCGGCCGCCGCGAGGCAGGCGGCGAGGGCCGCGCCGCCGGGACGGGAGCTGCGCCGGGTGCCGTGCACGACGGGCACCGGGGCGTCCGGGGCCAGCCGTTCGGCCCGGCCGCACAGGTCGTGGTCGAGCAGGGCGTCGCCGACGACGACCAGGGGGGTGCGCGGGTCGCTCATGCCTGCCCCTCCCGCGGGGCGACGGGCGCGCCGGGCGGGGTCCGGCCGACGGTGCGGGCCCGGCCGACGAGCCGTCCCACGACCCCCGGTCTGGCGTCGGCGTCCGGTTTGCCGTCGGCGCCCGTGTCCGCGCGCCCGGTCTGCGCGCGCTCGACCGCCCGGTCGAAGGTCTCGCAGAGCATGTGCACCGCGACCAGGTGGAGTTCCTGGACGGTGGCGGTGCACGGGGCGTCGACGCACAGGGCGTCGTCCGCGCCGAGTCGCAGCGGGTTGGGGGACCGTCCGGTCAGCGCCCACACGGTCATGCCGAGCCGGTGCGCGCGGTCGGCGGCGGACAGCAGGTTGGCGCTGGCGCCGCTGGTGGACAGCAGCAGGAGCACGTCGCCGGGGCGGCCGTGGGCGGCGGTCTGGCGGGCGAACACCTCCTGGACGCCGTAGTCGTTGGCGATCGCGGTGGTGGAGGAGGTGTCGGCGTGCAGGGCGAGGGCGGAGAACGGCGGGCGGTCCTCGCGGTAGCGGCCGACGATCTCGGCGGTGAGGTGCTGGGCCTGGGCGGCGCTGCCGCCGTTGCCGGCGACGAGCAGCCGGGCTCCGGAGCCGAGCCGCCGGGCGAGTTCGGTGCCCCAGCGCTCCAGGAGGGGGGCGTGGTCGCGGAACGCCTCCAGGGCCTTGGCGAGGTCGTCGCAGTGCGTGGTGCCGGTGTCGGTCTTCATCGGACGACTCCCGAGAGCGAGCGGATCGGGGACACGGCGCCGTACACCCCGGCCACGCCGTCGGCCACCCGGTCCCAGGTGTAGTGGGCGAGGACCCGGGCGCGGCCGGCGGTGCCGTACCGGGCGAGCCGGCCGGGGTCGGCGAGCAGGGCGCGCAGGGCCGCGCCGAGGTCGTGGTCGTCGTCGGCCGGGACCAGCAGGCCGGTGGTGCCGTCCACGACCGTGTCGAGCTGGCCGCCGACGGCGGTGGCGACGACGGGTGTGGCGCAGGCCATGGCCTCCAGCGGGACGATGCCGAAGGGTTCGTAGCGCGGCAGGGACAGCACCAGGTCGGCGCTGGACATCAGCCGGGGCATGCGGGCCCGGCCGACGCCGCCGAGCAGGGTGACGCGGTCCAGGACGCCGTACTCGCGGGCGATGCCGTACAAGCGGGCGGCCTCGGGGTCGGTGCGCAGCAGGTCGGCCTCCGGGCCGCCGGCGATGAGGAGTTCGGCGTCGGGGACGCCGGCCAGGGCGCGGATGGCGCGGTCGAAGCCCTTGCGGGGCACGAGCCGGCCGACGGCCAGCAGCCGCTTGCGGGCGCCGGGCGGGCGGGTGCGCGCGAGGGGGGTGAACTGTTCGGGGTCGACGCCGCAGGGCACGACGCTGATCCGGTCCTCGGGCAGGCCCATGGCCTTCAGTTCGGCCACCTCGTCGCTGCACGTGGCGATGATCCGGGCGCACTCGTGGCCGATGGCCTCCTCGACGGCGAGGCGCTGCGGGGGGCTGGTGTCGGCGGTGCCCTGGTAGCGCTTCTTGACCGTGCCCAGGGCGTGGTAGGTCTGCACGACCGGGATGCCCAGGTCGCGGGCGCCGGCCAGGGCGGCCAGGCCGGACATCCAGAAGTGCGCGTGCACCACCTGGGGCGGGTGCTGCGCCCACTGCCGGGCCAGGAAGTTCCCGAACTCGTCCATGTGGGGCAGGAGTTCGTCCTTGGGGACGGGTGCGGGCGGCCCGGCGGGCACGTGCACCACCCGGACGCCGTCGATGAGGGTGACCCGGTCCGGCAGGCCCGCCGAGTCCCGCCGGGTGTACACCGTGACCCGGTACCCCTTCCTGGCGAGCTGCCGGGCGACCTGCGCCACGTACACGTTCTGGCCGCCCGCGTCCGGTCCGCCGAGCGCGGCCAGGGGGCTGGCGTGCTCGGAGACCATGGCGACGCGCCCGGCCGGGTGCGGAATGCGGCTCATCGGGTGACCTCCTTGATCAGGCGCTCCCAGTCGTCCAGGAAGCGCCGCTCTCCGTAGCGGGCGCGGGCGGCGGTCCGGGCCGCCGCTCCGGTCGCGCGGGCGTGCTCGGGGTCGGCGAGGAAGGCCCGTACGGCGTCCTCCAGCACGTCGAGTCGGTTGGAGACCACCCCGGCGCCCTCGGGCACGGCCTCGCGGACCTCGGTGGTGTCGAGGGCGACCACGGGCATGCCGAGGAACATGGCCTCCAGCAGGGACAGGCCGAGCGAGGTCCAGCGCACGGGGTGCAGGTACAGGCGGCACCGGGCCATCTCCCGGTGCAGCTCGTGCTGCGGCAGGTCCCGGGTGCGGCAGCGTCCGGGCGGCAGGCCGAGGTGGCCGGCGAGGCCGGCGGTGCGCATGCCGAAGACGTCCAGGGGGGCCGCGCGGGCGAACCGGGGCAGCAGGTCGGTGCCGGTGGTGCGGCCCCTGCGGACGGGCTCGTTGACGACGACGGCCGCGCGCCGCTCGGTGCCGGTCCACAGCGGGCCGGGGTCGACGATGCCGTGTTCCACGACCTCGGTGGGGGCCCGGCCGCTGTCCCACATCAGCCGGTTGAAGTGGGTGACGTGCACGACGGGGATCGCCGACTGCCCGGCGAGCGGGTGGAGTTGGCGTTCGGGTGAGGTGTCGGGGCTGTTGTGCTCGACGTAGACGGCGGGGACGTCCAGGCCGGGCCGGCGGCCGGTCCAGCGCCGGGCGAGGCCGGGCTCGTGCGGGCGTTGCAGCACCATCAGGTCGATGTCGGCGTCCCGCAGCGCGGCGGGGGTCACCTCCCGGACGGAGGGGGGCCAGTCCCAGGTCACCGCCCGGCCGAGGCCGTCGGGTCCGCGGTCCTCGGTGACCGGGACCAGGTAGGTGTGCGGGCCCTGCACGAAGGCGGTGAGCCAGGATCCGTGCACATGCCAGACGAGGATGTTCATGAGGGCCGCTCCTGGATGAGTTTGTGCACCGCGCGCACCACGTCCTGGCCGGTGACCTCGTCCAGGCAGGGGTGGCCGGGCACCGGGCAGGTCAGGGCCCGGGTGTCCGCGCACGGCGCCGACTGGTCGCCGAGCAGGATGACGGGGACGCCGTAGGGCGCCCAGCGTTCGGCCGGCACGACGGGCGCGAACAGGGAGACGACCGGGGTGCCGACGGCGGCGGCGAGGTGGGCGGGTCCGGTGTTGGCGCTGATCACGGCGTCGGCCATGCGCAGCACCCCGGCCAGGGTGCGCGGGGAGGTCCGGCCGCCGAGGTCTACGCCCGCGTCGCCGCTGACCCGCCGGGTGAGGTCCCGCTCGCCGGGGCCGCCGGTGACGACGACCCGGTGCCCGGCGTCGGCGAGCAGGGTGACCGCCTCGGCGCAGCGGTGCGGGCTCCAGGCGCGGGCGGGCGCGCTGGCGCCGGGGTGCAGGACGACGTACGGGCCGTTGCCGGTCAGGCGGCCGGTGTCCGGGGGCGGCAGGACGCGCAGCCGCCCGTCGTCGCCCGGGGGCGGGGTGAAGCCCATGGCGGCGGCGGTGTCGAGGGCGGCCTCGGCCTCGTGCCGGCCGGGCCGCCGGTGGTGGCGCACGTCGAGCAGCCGGCCGGCGTGGTCGGTGCTGTCGGCGCCGATCCGGCCGATGCCGGCGAGGCGCAGCAGCAGGGCGGTGGGCAGCGGGCTCTGGTGGAAGGAGGTGAGGACGAGCGCGCTGTCGTGGCGGCCGGCGCGCAGCCGTCCGAGGAGGGCGTCGATGCCGGCCGGGCGGACCGGGGGCGGGTCGAAGCCCTCCCAGGGCGCCTCCCAGACCAGGACGTCGTCCACGCCGGGCAGCAGCCGGGCGGCGTCCGCGCCGCGCGGGCCGCACAGCAGGGTGACACGGGTGCTGTGGGCGGCGACGGCGCGGACGGCGGGCCCGGCGAGGAGCACGTCACCGAAGCTGTCGAGGCGGACGACGAGGGATCTCATGCCGGGGCCCTCCCCCCGGCGACGCCGAGGGCGCCGCGTACGGCGGTGAGCAGGTCGGGGGCGCTGTGCCCGGCGAACCGCCGGGTCTCCTCGGGTGCGGTGGCCGCGTTGGGCACGAGCACGCCCCGGGCGCCGGCGGCGCGGGCGGCCAGCACGTCGGCGGCGATGTCGCCGACGACCAGGCAGGCGGCGGGCGGGACCCCCAGCCGGAGGGCGGCGGCGCGGACCAGGCCGGGCCGGGGCTTGCGGCAGGGGCAGCCGTCCTCGGGGGTGTGCGGGCAGAACAGCCACAGGTCCAGCCCGCCCAGCAGCGTGTCGGCGCGTTCGTCGACCCGCCGGACCTGCCCGGCGGTGAGCAGGCCGCGGCCGATGCCGGACTGGTTGCTGACCACGCCGGTGGCCAGGCCGTGGGACCGGGCGAGCGCGACGGCCTCCCGGGCGCCGGGCAGCAGCCGGACCCGCTCCGGGTCGCCGTTGTACGGCACGTCCGCGACGAGGGTGCCGTCGCGGTCGAACAGGATCGCGGACACGGTCGTCATCCGGCGCCTCCCAGCGGGCGGGCGTTGCGGTGCCGCACGAGGCCGCGCACCCAGTGCCGCACGGCGAGCGGGGGGATGAGCACGCTGGTGCCGAGCATCCCGGCGATCTCCCGGGCGTCGCGCGGGCCGGGCAGGATGCGGGCGAGGGCGAACTCGGCGGTGCCGAGGGTCCACAGCGCCGCGCAGGCGGTCGCGGTGCGGCGCCGCCCGGCCAGCGCGCACGCGGCGGCGGCGAAGGCCGCGCCGGTGACCACCAGGTGGCGGGGCAGCCGGCCGCGGGGCGCCTGGGCGCGGTCCCACCAGTCGCGGCCGTGCAGCCGGTTCATCAGGGCGTCGTCGGCGTTGCCGCGCTGGGCGGGCAGCGACGCCCACCAGTGGGCGGGGCGGACCGGGTGCCGGGTGACGCGGGTGCCCCGGGCGAGGCCCCAGCCGGCCCGCTCGACGCGCAGGGCGAGGTCGGCGTCCTCGCGGAAGGCGCGCGGGAAGCGTTCGTCGAAGCCGCCGGTCCGCTTGAGGGCCTCGGTGCGGTAGGCCATGTCGGCGGTGGCCCAGGCGGCGTTCTCCAGGCCCTTGGTGGTGCGTTCCCAGTCGGTGGGCCGGCGGTCCGGGGGCAGCGGGACGTGCAGCCGTCCCTGGACGCCGCCGATGTCGGGGCCGGCCGCGCGCAGGTCCTCGGCGAGGCGCCGGGACCAGTCCGGCAGCACCTGGACGTCGTCGTCCAGGAAGACCGTCCAGGGGGTGCGGACGGTGCGCCAGCCGGCGTTGCGGGCGGCGGCCGGGCCCTTGCCGCCGGTGCGCAGGGTGCGTACCCGGTCCAGGAGCTGTCCGGCGGTCCCCACGGGCAGCTCGCCCTCGGGCGCCGGCCGGTCGTCGACGACGACCACCTCGTGCGGGCTGTGCTCGACGGCGCCCTCGGCGAGCGCGCGCAGGCACTCGGCGAGGCAGGGCCGGCCGATCGTGGGGACGACGACGGTGTAGGCGGGCGCGTCGCTCATGCGAACGCCTTTCCCCGGCGGATCGCGAACGGGCCGAGGACCAGCAGGTCCACCGGGGCCGAGCCGAAGCACTCCAGGGCGTCCCGGGGGTCGTCCACCATGGGCCGGCCGGCGGTGTTGAGGCTGGTGTTGACCACCACCGGCAGTCCGGTGCGCCGTTCGAAGCCGTCGATCATCCGGGCCACCAGGGGTTCCCGGGCGCGGTCGACGGTCTGGATGCGGGCGGTGCCGTCGACGTGCACCACGGCCGGGATGCGGGCCTTCCACTCGGCGGCCACGTCGTGCACGAACAGCATGTGCGGGCTGGGCAGCGGCCCGTCGAAGATCTCGGCGGCGCGTTCGGCGAGCACCATCGGCGCGACGGGCCGGAACTCCTCGCGTCCCTTGACCGCGTTGAGCCGCTCCAGGTTCGCCGGCCTGCCGGGGTGGGCGAGCAGGGAGCGGTGTCCGAGCGCGCGCGGCCCGTACTCGCTGCGCCCCTGGAACCAGGCCACGATCCCGTCGGCGGCCAGTGCCTCGGCGGCGGTCTCGGCGATGTCGGCGGGCTCCTCGTACGGCACGGCGGCCCGTTCCAGCCAGGCCCGCAGCTCGGCGTCGCTCCAGCCGCGGCCCAGGGCGGCCGTCTCCATCGGCTCCAGGGCGTCCTTCTGCCCGGCGATGTGCGCGGCGGCGCCGAGCGCGGTGCCGGCGTCGCCCGCGGCGGGCTGCACCCATACGTGGGTGAAGCCGCTCTCCCGCCACAGCCGGGTGTTGGCGACGCAGTTCAGGGCGACGCCGCCGGCCAGGGTGAGCGCGTCCTCGCCGGTGCGTTCGCGCAGGTGGCGGGCGAGCGCCAGCGCGACCTCCTCCAGGCAGAGCTGGGCGCTGGCGGCGAGGTCGGCGTGGTCCTGGTGCCAGGCGCCGCCGGCCGGGCGGGGCGAGACGAGGCCGGCCCAGGGCACCGGGCGGGCGAGGAAGCCGCCCTGGTCGTCGGCGCGGACGTACTCGCGCAGCCGGGCGGCGAAGCGGGGGGTGCCGTAGGAGGCGAGCGCCATGACCTTGAACTCGTCGCTGCTGCGCAGGAATCCGAGGTGCTGCGTGAGGTCCTCGTAGAACAGGCCGAGGGAGTGGGGCAGTTGCTGGGTGGCGAGGACGGTCAGCTCGCGGTTGGTGTACCGGCCGGCCAGGTGGGAGCCGCACTCGCCGCGGCCGTCCAGGACGAGCACGGCGCAGTCGGGGTACGGGGAGACGGGTCCGGCGGAGGCGGCGTGCGCCACGTGGTGCGGGACGAACCGCACCTTGGCCGGGTCGAGTCCGGGCAGCGCCTCGGCGAGGAAGCCGGGGGCCTGCCGGGCGTACTCCTGGCGCAGGTGGTCCCAGGGATCGTGAAGGCCCATCTCCTCGGCGGGGCGGGCGAGGACGGGGTCGTAGGAGTAGGCGACGGCGTCCAGGTCGGAGGGGGTGAGGCCGGCCTGCTCCAGGCACCAGCGGGCCGACCGCTCGGGCAGCTCCCAGGCGGAGAAGGGGAGGGGCCGCTTGCCGTGCTTGCGGCGGGAGAACCGCTCCTCCTCCGCCGCCGCCACGACGTGGCCGTCGGTGATCAGGGCGGCGGCGGGGTCGTGGAAGAGTGCGTTGATTCCGAGGACGTGCATGCGCTGTCTCCAGGGCCGGGGACGGGGGTCAGGACTGCGGGGCCGGGTCCTGCTCGCGCGGCACCGGTTGCGGGGGCAGGGCGGCGAAGTAGGCGATGGTCTGCTTCAGGCCCTCCTCCCAGGGGACCTGCGGCGACCAGCCGAGCAGTTCGCGCGCGAGGGTGGTGTCGGGGCGGCGCCGGCCGGGGTCGTCCACGGGCCGGTCGACGAACGCGATCGGGGAGCGGGAGCCGGTGAGGGCGACCACCCGGCGGGCCAGGTCGGCGACGGTGATCTCGTCGCTGCCGCCGATGTTGACCGGCCGCAGGGACCTGCTCGCGGCGACCCGCAGGATGCCGTCCACGGTGTCGTCGACGTAAGCCAGCGAGCGGGTCTGGCTGCCGTCGCCGGTCACGGTGAGCGGTTCGCCGGCCAGGGCCTGGCGGATGAAGGTGGGCACGGCCCGCCCGTCGTCGGCGCGCATCCGCGGCCCGTAGGTGTTGAACAGCCGCACGATCCCTGCGTCGGTGCCCCGGGTGCCGGCGTGCGCGGTGACCAGCGCCTCGCCGAACCGTTTGGCCTCGTCGTACACGCTGCGCGGCCCGACCGGGTTGACGTTGCCCCAGTAGCCCTCGTGCTGCGGGTGCACCTGGGGGTCGCCGTACACCTCGGAGGTGGAGGCGAGCAGGAAACGGGCGCCGTCGCGCTCGGCGATCGTCAGCGCGTTGCGGGTGCCGGTGCTGCCGGCCTCCAGGGTCTGCAGCGGCAGGCGCAGGTAGTCGGCGGGCGAGGCGGGACAGGCGAAGTGCAGGACCAGGTCGTAGGGGCCCGGGAGGCGGGCGGCGCAGTCGGCCGCACAGACGTCGCAGCACACGTACCGGAAGCCGGGCCGGGCCTCGAGGTGGGCGATGTTCTCGCGCCGCCCGCAGACCAGGTTGTCGGCGCAGTCGACTTCGACGCCTGAATCCAGCAGCCGCTCGCACAGGTGGGAGCCGAGGAAGCCGGCGCCGCCGGTCACGAGGGCGCGCCGCCAGGAGAAGGGTGTGTCACCAGTCATGGGGGCTACTCCTTCGTCGTCCTTCGTCCACGTCGTCCGCGCCCCTCGAGCGGCGCTGTGGAGCGCGCCGCCGCGTGCTGTGGGGAGGTGAGCGGGGGCTTCGGAGCGCGCCGGGTCACCGGCTCGGCGTCACCGGCCCGTCGGGGAGGAAGAGGACAGGGCCCGGGCCCCGGAAGACGTCCGGGACCGCCCTGGTCGGCCGCCGCTTGCTGGACGGCACTGGCAGCTGGGTTCCCCTGCCAGTTGGGTTCACACGTTGGATTCTTATTCTCCGGAATCACGGGTACTCGCGCGACTCAGGCGGCTCGGTCACCCCGCGGGAGACCCTCATGCGCGACGACGTCCCCACAGCCGTGCTGCGCGCCCTGCGCAGGCCCGGCGGCCCCCGGGGCAGACTGCTGCTCACCGGCTGGTTCAGCTTCCGTGACGGGGAGGCGACGGCCGGGGACGTGCTCGCCCAGCGGCACATGTCGGCGGCGCTGACCGGGGCCGGAATCCCGCACGACACGGCGTGGAGCCCGGGGTTCCGGCCCGGAGCGCTGTCCCTGGAGACGGCCGACCCCCACGCCTACGGCACGCTGCTGTTCGTGTGCGGCCCGGTGCACGGTCCCCAAGTCGCCGCCCTGCATGACAGGTTCGGTTCCTGCACACGGCTGGCGGCCGGCGTCTCGGTGGTCGACCCGGCGCATCCCGCGGCCACCGGCTTCCACGCGATCGTCGCTCGGGACGGCACCTCCGCGCCGGCCCGCCGGGACCTCGCGGCCGACGCCCCGCTCGGCCCGCTGCCGCCGGTGGTGGGGGTGGTGCTCTCCGCGGGGCAGGGCGAGTACGGGGCGCGCCGGCGGCACGCGGCGGTGAACGGGGCGATCACCGGCTGGCTGGCCGGGAAGGACTGCGCGCGGGTGCCGGCCGAGACCCGGCTGGCCGTGGACGACTGGCGGCTGTGCGCCACCGCCGAACAGTTCTGCGCCCTCGTCGCCCGCTGCGACGTGGTCGTCACCACCCGGCTGCACGGCCTGGTGCTCGCGCTGCGCACCGGCACCCCGGCGCTCGCGGTCGATCCGGTGGCGGGCGGCGCCAAGGTCACCGCACAGGCGCGCGCGGTGGGCTGGCCGGCGCTGGTGGCGGCGGACGCGCTGACCCCGGGGGCGCTGGACCACTGGTGGCACTGGGCACTGTCCGGGGCGGGCCGGACGGCCGCCGCCCACCACTCGACGCGCTGACGGCGGCCGCCCGCGACCCGGTGTGCTGACGGCCGTGGCACTCCGTGTGACGCGCGGTGGCCGGGGCACCCGGCACGGCGACGGCCGGCCCTCCCGGGCCGCCGCGTCGCACGCAGGAGGTAACGACCATGGGGCACGGCGGAAACGTCATCCAGGAGCTGACCACCGACCACCGTGAGGTCGAGGAGATCTTCGGCCGCTTCGAGGCGTTGCCGTCCGGCTCGCCGCAGCGCAAGGAACTGTGCGACCAGGCCACCATCGAGCTGGTCCGGCACTCGGTCGCCGAGGAGGCCTACCTCTACCCGGCGGTGCGCGAGCACCTGGCGGGCGGTGACGCGCTGGCGGACAAGGAGCTGGAGGACCACGCCGAGGCCGAGCGGATCATGAAGGACCTGGAGGGCTGCCAGGCGGACGATCCGCGCATCGACACGCTGATGGCGCGGTTGATGAGCGAGATCCGGTCACATGTGACCGACGAGGAACAGAACCTGTTCGCGAGGCTGGAGCAGGCCTGTCCCCCGGACGCGCTGATGGAGCTGGGCGACAAGGTCCGCCGGGCGAAGCGGACGGCGCCGACCCGCCCGCACCCGTCGGCACCGGACACTCCCCCGGCCAACAAGCTGCTGGCCCCGGGAGCCGGCCTGGTCGACCGGTTGCGGGACGCGCTGTCGGGGCGGGGCAAGGAGAGCTGACGGGCACCTGCGGGTTTCCCCGGCAGCGGGGGGGGGGGGGGGGGGGGGGGGGGGGGGGGGGCGGGGGGGGGGGGGGGGGGGTTTCTGTTCTCGGGGGGGGAGGAGGAAAGCAAGAACCCCCCCCCCCCCCCCCCAGCCCCCCCCCCCACCGGCCCCCCCCCCCCCCCCCCCCCCCCGCGACGTTCACGGCCGGGGGGTGGCCCGGGCGCGGGTGCGGCGGCGGGGACGGGGGCGGGACGCCCGGCACAGCAGCCGGAACGCCTGGGCGAGGGTGAGCGGCCACAGCAGCGCGAAGCACCACAGCAGCGCGGGGTCCGAGGTGCGGATGCCCATGACGGCGACGAACACCGACGCGACCGCCAGCAGCCCCACCGCCACCGGCAGCGACGTCCCGTGCCCCGCCTCTCCCATACGACGCGCGAACCGCCGGTCCTGCCGCAGGCCCGCCTCGATCCGCAGCAGCGTGATCCGCTCGCGCGGTGTCAGCCGTATCCCCTCGTGCATGTCCCACTTCTCCCAGTCGTCCACGGCAACGGCACCTCCTCCGCCGGTCGGCGGCTCCGGGCCCCGCGCCACCGGGTTCCCCGCCGAGGCCCGCCCGATGCGGGACCGGCCGGGGAACGGCGAGCGCGGGAGGGGCGGGCGCACGAGGCACGGGAACGGGAACGGGACGGGGCCGCGTCCGGAGCGGTGGCGTACGCCCGGGCCCGGCGGCGGGCACGCCGCCGGGAGACGGCCCCGCCGTGCGCGACCGGCGGGGCCGAGGCGGGGCGCACCGGGCGGCAGGCGGCGCGGTCGGGCCCCGCGCGGTCGTCCGGGCGCGGGTCGCCGTCCCCTCGCCGCCGGTCCCCGGGGACGCGGCCGTCCACGCGGTCCTTGGGGGCGCCGGCGTCCTCCTGCGCGCGTCAGCCGAGCGCCTTCACCGCCTGGTAGTAGGTCCACGCCGTGCTGTCGCACGCGGTCTTCGTGGCGCCGGAGTAGTTGACGCAGACGCGCTTGAGGTCCTCGTAAAGGGCGCTGTCGAGCCGCGACTTGTTGGCGCTGAAGGTGCCGGCGGCCTTGTAGTTGCGGTAGCCGAAGTCATGGCGGGCGCAGGACGTGGCGAAGGGGAAGCCGAAGGGGTTGTCCGGCGAGGAGGAACAGTAGTCGGTCGACCAGTCGAACCCGTACGCGGACCACGCGGCCTGGTTGGCCCGGGCGGCCACCCAGAGGTTGTAGCTCGACGCGCTGGTCTGGGTCCAGCTCGCGAGGACCTGGGACTTGTCGGCGGGAGCGGCGTCGGCGGCGGTGGCACCGCCGATGGTGGTGATCACGGCGAGGGCCGAGGCGGACAGGCCGACGGACAGTCTTCGGTGCATCCCACACCTCCATGAGGCTGCGACCCGCCCTGGGCCGCAGGTACATGACAAAGAAGTTGACGCCTGAACACTACGGGGACGCAACGGAGTTGACCTGAACCGCTGAATCTTGGCTGAATTCGCATGGTCGGCCGGCACCGGCCGCCCCAGCACGCCGCACGCGGGAAAGCCGCGGTGCCGCACGCGTCGCGGCGCGCACCTTCGGTGAACGGTCCGCCACGCGCCGTGAGGCCGCGCGGCCGCACGTGACCTGCACCACCGCAAGGCCGATACTTCCAACAGGCAGGACAGGCGAGTGGCCTCGCCACCGCACGACCACGAGAGCTCGCGAGGAGACACCCATGAGGATGCTCATCAACGTACCGGAAACGGTCGTGGCGGACGCGCTGCGAGGTCTGGCCGCCGCGCACCCCGATCTGAACGTGGACGTGGAGAAGCGGGTGATCGTCCGCCGGGACGCCCCCGTGGCCGGGCAGGTCGCCCTGGTGTCGGGCGGCGGCTCCGGGCACGAGCCGCTGCACGGCGGCTTCGTCGGCCCGGGGATGCTCTCCGCCGCCTGCCCCGGAGAGGTCTTCACGTCGCCGGTGCCGGACCAGATGGCACGCGCCGCCGCGGCCGTGGACAGCGGCGCGGGCGTCCTGTTCGTCGTGAAGAACTACACCGGTGACGTGCTGAACTTCGACATGGCGGCCGAACTGGCCGAGGACGAGGGCATCCAGGTGGCCAAGGTGCTCGTCAACGACGACGTGGCGGTCACCGACAGCCTCTACACGGCCGGCCGGCGGGGCACGGGCGCGACCCTGTTCGTGGAGAAGATAGCGGGCGCCGCCGCGGCCGAGGGGCAGCCGCTGGAGCGCGTGGAGTCCATCGGCCGCCGGGTCAACGACAACTCCCGCAGCTTCGGCGTGGCCCTCAGCGCCTGTACGACCCCGGCGAAGGGCAGCCCCACCTTCGATCTGCCGGACGGCGAGCTGGAGTTGGGCATCGGCATCCACGGCGAGCCGGGCCGGGAACGGCGGCCGATGATGACCTCCGGGGAGATCGCCGACTTCGCGGTCGACGCCGTCCTGACGGACCTGCCGCCGCGCGGCCCCGTCCTGGTGCTGGTCAACGGCATGGGCGCGACCCCGCTGCTGGAGCTGTACGGATTCAACGCCGAGGTGCAGCGGGTGCTGCGCGAGCGCGGCGTCGCCGTGGCCCGCACCCTCGTCGGCAACTACGTCACCTCGCTGGACATGGCGGGCGCCTCGGTGACGCTGTGTCAGGTGGACGAGGAACTGCTGCGGTTGTGGGACGCACCGGTGAAGACCCCGGCCCTGCGCTGGGGCATGTGAGAGCGTGGTGCGCCCGCACCACCGACCCGGCCGCATGGCCAACGGCCCTGCCACCCAAGGAGTCACAGTGCTCGACGCCGATTTCTTCCGCCGTTGGATGACGACGGTGGCCGCGTCCGTCGGCCGGGAGGCCGAGCGGCTCACCGCCCTCGACTCCGCCATCGGGGACGCCGACCACGGCAGCAATCTGCAACGCGGGTTCACGGCCGTGGCGACGGCCCTGGAGAAGGAGACGCCGGACACCCCGGGCGGCGTCCTGATACTCGCCGGGGGGCAGTTGATCTCGACGGTCGGGGGTGCGTCCGGTCCGCTGTACGGCACCCTGCTGCGCCGGACCGGCAAGGCGCTCGGCGACGCCGCCGAGGTCGGCGAGGCCCAGCTGGCGGAGGCGCTGCGGGCGGGCGTGGAGGGGGTGCGGGCGCTCGGCGGGGCGGCGCCCGGCGACAAGACCATGATCGACGCCCTGGTGCCGGCCGTGGACGCGCTCGGGACGGGGTTCGCCGCCGCGCGGGCCGCCGCGGAGGAGGGCGCGGCGGCCACCATACCGTTGCGGGCCCGCAAGGGCCGGGCGAGTTACCTGGGCGAGCGCAGCATCGGCCACCAGGACCCGGGGGCGACCTCGTCGGCGCTGCTGATCGCCGCGCTGGCCGAGACGGCGGAGGCAGACGGTGAGTGAGGGCAATCCGGTCGGGATCGTGCTGGTGTCGCACAGCGCCCAGGTGGCCGCGTCCGTCGCCGAGCTGGCGAAGGGCCTGGCGGGCGGGGCGTCCGGAGTGCCGGTGGCGGCGGCGGGCGGCACCGAGGGCGGCGGGCTCGGCACCAGCGCCGCGCTGATCTCCGCCGCGGCGGCCTCGGTGGACCGGGGGGCCGGCGTGGCGGTGCTGACCGACCTGGGCAGCGCGGTGCTCACGGTGAAGGCGCTGCTCGCCGAGGGCGACGAACTGCCGGACGGCACCCGCCTGGTGGACGCGCCGTTCGTCGAGGGCGCGGTGGCCGCGGTGGTCACCGCCGCCGCGGGCGCCGACCTCGACGCGGTGGAGGCCGCGGCGGAGGAGGCCTACGACTATCGCAAGGTGTGACCGCCATCGGGAGAGGTGACGGGTCGAACGGTGTGACCGCCGCCGGGAGAGGTGACGGCATCGTGGGGGACGCGGCAACCGGACGGTGGTGACGGCCGCCGGAAGGGCCACCGGAAGGGCCGCCGGGAGCCGGCGGGTGCGACGAGGGCGACGAGGGCCTGCGCGCGTGCGACGGCGGCCGGCGGGTGTGACGGGGCCCGCCCGGCAGGGAGGGCGGCGGCCTCCGTGCGGTGCGGGCCCGTCAGCGGCGGGCGAGGAAGCGTCTGGCCAGCCGCTCCCCCTCCGTCACCGCCGCCGCGCGGTCCTCCGCGGCGCTGATCCGGGAGTCCCGGAAGACGATGTAGGTCACCCCGGAGGACACCCCGCCGGAGCGCGGGTCGGGCCGGATGCCGAGGGCGCGCGCGGTGGCGTAGGAGGCCTCGCCGATGAGGTCGCGCGGCCCGGTGTCGCCCACGACGGCGTAGCGCACCCGGTCCCGGTAGACGACGGCGGCGACCGAGCCGCCGCGCACGCCGGACCTGCGGTGGTCCCAGCGGCGGCTGGGCGCCGGGACGACGATGTAGGGCAGGGTCTCGGCGTTCAGCCGCCGGCCGTCGGACCCGAGGACCGCGGTGGCGGGGGCGAACACCGGGTCGGTGCGGCGGTTGCAGCGGGCGGTGGGCCGGCCGTCGCAGTCGACGTCCAGGTCGGCCTTCCAGAAGACGGCGTCCCGGGTGCCGCAGACGGGGACGGTCGCGGGGCGGCCCGCGTCGGTGCGGTACCGGCCCCGGGACACCCGGGCGCACGCGTCGGTCCGGGCCAGCAGGCGGGCGGCGGTCACCTCGTCCTCGTCGCGGGTCGCCTTCCGGTGACGGGCCGCGCCCCCGTCGGGGGCCGCGCCGCGGTCGCGGACCACCACGTCGTCGCGGACCACACCGCCGCCGCGGGTCGCACGGCTCGCACGGCCCGTGTCCCGCCCGGGAAACGCGGCCGCACCGGGGGCCGCGCCCTCGCCGCGGGCCGCGGGCCGCCCGGCGGGCGGGACGGCGGTGGCCGGGGCGGGCAGCGCCGGGGCGAGCAGGGCGGCGCCGGCCGCGGCCAGCGTCAGCGACGGGACACGCACGATGGGGGAACCTTTCGCCGGGGACACAAAGGCGCGCGCCCAACCCACTGTCCGTGGCGCTGGACGCCGACCCCACTGTGATGTGATCTTGGGCCCTCGGCCACGGGGTGCGCCGCGAAGGGGCCGGATGGAGCACGCGGCTGACACCCTGTGAGGGGACGGGCGGGCGGCGCCGTCCGGGAGTTCGGGAGGGACAACAGGGGCCGGGGATCCGGACCGGGTGGAGGTTCCGGATCCCCCGGCCACCCGCGCCGGCGCGGGATCGGCGACGACAGCGTGTCCGCGCCACAGGCGTGAACTCCCCTGCCATCGCGGGCAGTTCAGCCGTAGGGAGCTTCAGCATACGTAATCCGGGCGGAGGGTCGCCAACGCGGCCCCCTTGCTGCGGCCACACCGGTCGGGCCAATATTGGTCCGGACCTTTACGTGATGCCGAGGACGTCCGGGGAGGGCGGTGCCGTGCGACGCGTTCCCTTTCCGCTTGCGGTGGTCTGCGGGGCCGTGCTGCTGGTCGCGTCCTGCGGCTGGAACGGGGCGGACGACGGCGACGGCCGGATACCGGGCGCTCCCGTCGGGATCACCGCCGCGGCGGGCAGCGCCACGAGCGTGCACGTGATGTGGAACGCGGCCCCCGCCAGTGCGGGGGTCCGCACCTACGAGGTATATCGGGGCACCACGAAGGTGGCCGAGGTTCCGGGCGCACAGCACATGGTGGACGTCACCAGGCTCAGGCCGTCCACCATGTACGCCTTCACCGTGCGGGCCCGGGACACCGATGGCCGGCTCGGTCCGCCGAGCCGATCGGTGCGGGCACGGACTCCGGCCGTGACGGCCGCGGACCGCTCGGCTCCGAGCCGGCCGGGGCCGACCGCCGGACGGGCCGTGGGCAGCCGGGCCGTCCAGCTGTCCTGGGGCGCCTCCCGGGACGACCGGGGCGTGTCGTCGTACGACGTCTACCAGGGCGGTGTGAAGATCCACAGCGTCGGCGGGAACCAGACCGCCGCCGTCGTCACGGGCCTGCGGCCCGGCACCGCCTACGTCTTCACGGTGCGGGCCCGGGACGCCGCCGACAACCTCTCCCCCGCCGGCCCACCGGCCCGTCTGACCACGCCGGGCGAGGACGACGGCCGGGACACCGCGCCCACCGCCTTCACCGCCGCGACCCACCGCGCGGACGGCGCCTACTACCTCGACCTCGCCTGGGACCCGCCGCGCACGGACGGGGTGATCACCGAGTACCAGATCCGGCTGGACGGCACCGCGGCCACCTCGCTGGTCTGGGGCGGCACCCCGCCGCGCGGCCGGGCGCACCACAGCTTCTACGTCGGCACCGCCGCCGGCGAGGAACACCGGGTGCGGCTGCGGGCCCGGCTGCCCGACGGCACCTGGGGCGGCTGGTCGCCGGAGCGGACGGTGACCACGGGCGCCTGACGAGCCCCCGGACCGGCACCTCGGGCCGACACCCGCCACGCCCCCGGCCACCCCCGGTGCCCCCGGAACTCCGCGACGGCCATACGGCCGTCACCTGATCGGGCCGCCCCGGGTGCGGGCGTGCCCGGCGGGGCGTTGGCTGCGGTTGAGGCAGCACGGGCGCTTCCCGACCCCCGGCGGCGCATGGGACGTACCGCCGACCGTGCCGCCGGAGGCCCGTCCATGGACATCTCGCGACTCCTGCTCCGCTCCGGCCCGACCCTGGCGGCCGCCGCCGCGCTCCCGGCCGCGCTCGCCGGACCGACCGCCGCGGCCTCGGGCATCTCGGTCAGCACCACCGGCTCCACGGTCTCGGTGGTCACCAGCGCGTGCACCCAGATCAACGGCAGCTGGGGCACCGCGGCCCTGCTCACCAGCCGCCAGGCGAACTTCTCGCAGGGCCGGCAGGTGGCCCTGTCCGGCACGTCCGTCAGCCAGTCCGCGGCCTGGACGGGGGTCAGCCCCGGGACCTACACCGTGGTCGTGCTCTGCTCCAGCGGCGCCACCGCGGGCAGCCAGTCGGTGATCGTCTCCGCGGCGGCCGTCCCGACCCGGCCCGCGCCGGCCGTCCCGACCCGGCCGACGATCTCGGCGACCACCAGCCCGGCACCGTCCCGGGGCGTGATGGGCGGCCTCGGCGGCGCCGCCCGCGACTACGGCCCGCTGACCCTCGGCGTCGGCGCGGCCCTGGTCGGCGCCGGGGTCGTCGCCACCGGCTGGGTCCTGCGCCGCCGCTCCGGGCCGTACCGGCTCTGAGGGGGCGGCGCCGGGAGGCGTTCCCGCACCAGGGCACCGCCCGCACCGCTCCACCGGCCGTCCGGACAGCCGTGCCCGGCGCCGCGCGGAGCCGTCACCGCGCCCCGTCGGCTCCCCCGGCCCGCTCCCGCCCCTCCCCCGGCAGTTCGGCGAACTCCGCCAGGGCGTGGGTGAGCCACCGGGTCCAGAAGGTCTCCAGGTCGATCCCGGCCCGCAGGACCAGATGGCGCAGCCGGTCCTGCGGGGCGTTCCGGCCCGGCGGGAAGTCGCGCTCCTCGATCTCCCGGTACTCCGCCAGCTGCCGCCGGTGCAGCTCCAGGTGGCGGCGCAGGTCGGCCTCCAGGCCCGCGGTGCCGACCACGGCCGCCGCGCGCAGCCGCAGCAGCAGCACGTCCCGCTGCGGCTTGGGGTCCTGCGCGGCGGCGGTCCAGCGGGCCAGTTCGGACCGGCCCGCGGGCAGCACCTCGTAGCGCTTCTTCTGCCCGCGGGCCGGCTGCTCGGCCGGCAGCGCGCGGATGAGCCCCTCGGCCTCCAGTTTTCCCAGCTCGCGATAGATCTGCTGGTGCGTCGCGGACCAGAAGTAGCCGATCGACTTGTCGAACCGGCGGGTCAGGTCCAGTCCCGACGACGGCTTTTCCAGCAGGGCGGTGAGGATCGCGTGCGGGAGTGACATGGGCTCATCCTAGGGAGGGACGCCCCGGCCCCTACAGGGCCGCCGCCAGCTCCGTGCCCTGCTTGATCGCCCGCTTGGCGTCCAGCTCGGCGGCCACGTCGGCGCCCCCGATCAGATGCGCGCTGCGGCCGGCGGCGAGCAGCGCCTCGTACAGGTCGCGGCGCGGCTCCTGGCCGGTGCACAGCACCACCGTGTCGACCTCCAGGACCGTGCTCTCCTCGCCGACGGTGATGTGCAGGCCGGCGTCGTCGATCCGGTCGTAGCGCACCCCCGGCACCATGGTCACGCCCCGGTGCTTCAGCTCCGTGCGGTGGATCCAGCCGGTGGTCTTGCCGAGGCCGGCGCCGACCTTGGTGGTCTTGCGCTGGAGCAGGTGGACCTGGCGGGGCGGGGCGGGCCGCTCGGGGGCGGCGAGGCCGCCGGGCTCCTGGTAGTCCGTGTCGACGCCCCAGTGGCGGAAGTAGGTCTCCGGGTCCTCGCTCGCCTTGTCGCCGCCGTCGGTGAGGTACTCGGCGACGTCGAAGCCGATGCCGCCGGCGCCGAGGACGGCGACGCGGTCGCCGACGGGGGCGCCGTCGCGGAGGACGTCGAGGTAGCCGAGGACGCGGGGGTGGTCGACGCCGGGTATCTCCGGGGTGCGCGGGGTGACGCCGGTGGCGACGACGACCTCGTCGAAGCCGTCCAGGTCGGCGGCCTCCACCCAGGTGTCCAGGCGGACGTCGACGCCGTGCGCGTCGAGCTGGTGGCGGAAATAGCGCAGCGTCTCGTCGAACTCCTGCTTGCCGGGGACCTTGCGGGCGACGTTGAGCTGTCCGCCGATCTCGCCGGCCGCGTCGAAGAGGGTCACGTGGTGGCCGCGTTCGGCGGCGGAGACCGCGCAGGCGAGGCCGGCCGGACCGGCGCCGACGACGGCGACGCGCTTCTTCAGCCGGGTCGGCGCGAGGACCAGCTCGGTCTCGTGGCAGGCGCGCGGGTTGACCAGGCAGGAGGTGATCTGCCCGCTGAAGGTGTGGTCGAGGCAGGCCTGGTTGCAGCCGATGCAGGTGTTGATGGCCTCCGGGGTGCCGGCGGCGGCCTTGGCGACGAAGTCGGGGTCGGCGAGCATCGGGCGGGCCATGGAGACCATGTCCGCGCAGCCGCCGGCCAGCAGTTCCTCGGCGAGTTCGGGGGTGTTGATGCGGTTGGTGGTCACCAGGGGTACGGAGACCTCGCCCATGAGCCTCTTGGTGACCCAGGTGTAGGCGCCGCGCGGCACGGAGGTGGCGATGGTGGGGATGCGGGCCTCGTGCCAGCCGATGCCGGTGTTGATGATCGTCGCCCCGGCCGCCTCGACGGCCTTGCCGAGCGTGATCACCTCCGCCAGGGAGGAGCCGCCCGGGACCAGGTCCAGCATGGACAGCCGGTAGATGACGATGAAGTCCTCGCCCACGGCCTCGCGGACCCGCTTGACGATCTCGACGGGGAAGCGCGTCCGGTTCTCGTAGGATCCGCCCCAGCGGTCGGTGCGCCGGTTGGTCCGCGCGGCGATGAACTCGTTGACGAGGTAGCCCTCGGAGCCCATGATCTCGACGCCGTCGTAGCCGGCCCGCCGGGCGAGGCGGGCGGCGCGGGCGTAGTCGTCGATGGTGCGCTCGATGTCGGCGTCGGTCAGCTCGCGCGGCGGGAAGGGGCTGATCGGCGCCTGGAGGGGGCTGGGCGCGACGAGGTCGCGGTGGTAGGCGTACCGGCCGAAGTGCAGGATCTGCATCGCGATCCGGCCGCCCTCGCGGTGCACGGCCTCGGTGACGACCCGGTGCCGCTCGGCCTCCTCCTCGGTGGTGAGCTTGGCCCCGCCCTCGTACGGCCGCCCCTCCTCGTTGGGCGCGATGCCGCCGGTGACGATGAGCCCCACGCCGCCGCGCGCGCGGGCCGCGTAGAACGCCGCCATCCGCTCGAAGCCGCCCTCCGCCTCCTCCAGGCCGACGTGCATGGAGCCCATCAGCACGCGGTTGGGCAGGGTGGTGAAGCCCAGGTCGAGCGGGGTCAGCAGATGCGGGTAACGGCTCATCGGGCCCTCCGTACGCGGTGTCGTCGTCTCTTGTTGTAGAGGAACCCGGAGGCTTTTTGCAACTAGTTGCATAACCGGCCACTCGTGTACCTACTAGTATGTACACGCAGGTGTGACCGATCCACCGCCCGAAAGGACGCCCCGCCATGCCCTTCGTCCGCATCGACACGCTCGGCACCGACCCCGCCCGCCTCGACGCGCTCGGCCAGGCCGTCCAGGACGCCCTGGTGGAGACGCTCGGGGTGCCGCCGGAGGACCGCTTCCAGGTGCTGTGCGGCCACGACGGGGTCGGCAGCACCCTGCGCTACGGCGACTACCCGGGCGTCCCGCGGGACGACTCGGCCGTCTTCGTCGCGATCACCCTGCGGGCCGGCCGGGACGCGGACCGCAAGCGCGCGGTGTACCGGCGGATCGCCGAACTGGTGCACGAGCGCACCGGCACCGACCCGCGCAACGTGCTGATCTCCCTGACCGAGAACGGCGACGCCGACTGGTCCTTCGGGTACGGCCTGGCACAGTACGCCCCGGCCGGGCAAGGACCGGCCGGGGCGTCACCGCGCTGACTCAGCGGCTCTCCAGGCGCAGGTGCAGGTCCCGCTCCTGGTCGCCGGAGGCCGTGCAGGTCTCCTGCACGGTGAACATCGCGTCGAGGGTGGTGCGGAACCGGTCGACGGCCCAGTAGCCGCCCTGGACGTCCGCCTGGACGGGCTCACCGAGCCGGACCGGCGGGCAACCGCCGCTACGCGCCTCCGTGACGTCGTAGGTGCCGAGCCACACCATCGGCCGGGTCTCGTGGAGCTGCTGGGGCTCCTCGTCCTCCCCCCGGTCCGAGGCGAAGCAGGACCTGAGCGCGTCGAATACGAGGCGGGCGTCCTCCTTGGATCCGCTGAGTTCCACCGTGACGGTTTCGGAATGCGACCGCTCCGTGTCTGCCATGAGCGCTCCTTTCGTGGCCGTGCCGCGATGGAACGGAGTACCCCGCCGAACCGCGTCCATTACCAGCAAAGCACCCCTGAGCGTCGCGCACACCTCGGCCGGAGCGGGGAAACCCCGCGTCAGCCGCGGGTGAACCTGTACGTCTTGCTGTCCGTGAGCGCGCAGAAGCCGGGCGAGACGACGATCACGCGCAGGATGCCGCTGCGGCGGTCGTAGTCGATGCCCTCCGCCTCGAAGGAGCCCCGGCAGGAGCTGCGCAGCGGCAGCTGCCGCTCCGCCGTGACGTGCCCGGTGACGTCGGCGGTCCCGTCCGGCGGGGCGGAGAGGTCGATCCGCAGGAGGGGCTTGGTGAGGCCGAAGAGGCTGCCCTCGGGGTCGTCGGAGGAGCACAGCAGGGTGGTGGGACCGGCGAAGTCGCAGCCCTGGACGTCCCGGACGGCGTGGTCCAGGCGGACGGCGGAGACCTGCGGGAGGTCCGCGGCGGGCGAGGTGGCCGGGTTGGCCCCCGGGGCCGGGAAGACCAGCAGGCGGGTCATGGTGCCCCACTCGCCGGACAGCATCCACCGCCCGTCGGGCGAGACGGCGGCCCAGGAGTTGTTCAGCGCCTCGCCCGGGCCGAGCGTGTGCACGTACTCCGCCCAGGCGCCGCCGGGCGCCCGCACCCGGAACATCTTCGAGTTGCCGGTGTCCCGCTGGTAGGGCTCGATGTAGAAGCCGTCGTACGAGGCGTCGGGGTCGCCGACGTGGTTCCAGCCGCGTGCGGCGACGTCGAGCGGGACGGTGCCGACGCCGGTGTAGCGGTTCGGGCTGTTCGCCGGGACCTCGACCGAGGTCAGGCCCTGGCTCTCGGTCAGCGGGTCGGCGCGGTCGGAGCCGGTCTCGACCCAGCCGCCGGCCGCGGCGGCGGACCCGGGCGCGGCGAGGGACACGACGGCGGCGGTGGCGAGGGTGACGAGTCCGGCGAGGACTGCGTGACGGCGTTGCCGGGCGGACGCGGGCATGTCCGGCTCCTCGGGCGGGCGGCGGGGGCACTCGGTCGGCGGACAGTCTGGCGTGGCGCGTAAGTCATGTACAGACCAACAACGGAACATGAGCGTGAACTCTCACGGCCCGCGGGACCGCGCGGTACGGTCCCGGCGGGGGTTCCGCGTCGCGCGCACCACCGGCGCGACGGCTCGGGCGGACGTCCGGCGCCGTGTTGAGGGATGGTGGAGGGAGTAACGGCATCGGCGGCGGAGAGTCGGGTGTGAGCGCGGTAGAACGAGGGCAGTCGGCACGGGGCACGGCGGGCCGTGCGGACGGGCGAAGGCGGTGCGTGGCATGAGTGCAGCCGAGGCTCCGGTGACGCGAAGCGGCGAGCCCGCGCGCGGGCCGGTCCCGCCGGGCGGCCTGCTGGACGTGCTGGGCGTGGCGTCGGTGGTGCTGGACACCGACGGCCGGATCGTGCTGTGGAGCCCGCAGGCGGCGGAGCTGTTCGGGTACACGGCCGAGGAGGCCCTCGGCCAGTACGCCGCCCGGCTGATGGTCCACGAACAGCACAGCCGGCTGGTAGGCCAGCTGTTCGCCGACGTGATGCGCACCGGGCAGAGCTGGGCGGGCGGCTTCCCGGTCCGGCACAAGGACGGCAGCACCCGGCTGGTGGAGTTCCGCAACATGCGGCTGCTGGACGACCGCGGGGACGTCTACGCGCTCGGGCTGGCCGCCGACCAGTCGACGGTACGGCGGCTGGAGCAGGACGTGGCGCTGTCCGAGCGGATGGTGAAGCAGTCCCCGATCGGTTACGCCGTGCTGGACACCGATCTGCGGTTCGTCTCCGTCAACCCGGCCCTGGAGCGGATCAACGGCATGCCGGCCGCCGAGCACGTGGGCCGGACACTGCCGGAGGTGCTGCCGCTGCTGAACGCCCGCGAGCTGGAGGCCGTGGCCCGGCGGGTGCTGGAGACGGGTGTGCCGCTGATCGACGACACGCTGGTCGGCCGCACCCCGGCCGACCCGGACGAGGACCACACCTGGTCGCACTCGCTGTACCGGCTGGAGGACACCCTGGGGCACGTGCTCGGGGTGGCCGTCTCGCTGGTCGACATCACCGAGCAGCACCGGGCCGAGGTGGAGGCGGAGACCGCGCGGCGCCGGCTCGCGGTCATCGCCGACGCCTCCGCCCGGATCGGCACCACGCTGGAGCTGGAGCGCACCGCCTGCGAGCTGGCCGAGGTCGCGGTGCCCGAGCTGGCGGACGTGGCGGCGGTGGACCTGCTGGACGCGGTGGTCGAGGGCCGGCCCAGCGCGCTGGGGCCCTCGGAGTCCGCGGTGATCCGGGCGCTGGCCGTGCGCCCCGCGGAGGGCAGCGACGCGGTCCGGGCCGCCGACCCGCCCGGCCAGATCGCCCGGTACGGGCCGGACCGGCTGGTCACCGAGTGCGTGCGCACCGGCGAGGCGGTGCTGGTGCCGCGGGTCAAGGACGAGGACCTGCCGCTGATCGCCCGCTCCGCCGAGGCGGCCGTGCTGCTCGGCCGGGCGGGCCTGCACTCGTACCTGGCGGTGCCGCTGATCGCGCGCGGCGAGGTGCTGGGCGCGCTGGACCTCAAGCGGACCCGCAATCCGGCGCCGTTCGACGAGGACGACGTCCTGCTGGCACGGGAGCTGGCGGCCCGCGCGGCCGTGCAGATCGACAACGCCCGCTGGTACCAGAACGCCCGCAACACCGCGCTCACCCTCCAGCGCAGCCTGCTGCCCAGCCATCCGCCGGTCACCACCGCCCTGGAGGTGGCCTCCCGCTACCAGCCGGCCGGCGCCACCAGCGAGGTGGGCGGCGACTGGTTCGACGTCATCCCGCTGGAGGGCGGCGAGACCGCGCTGGTCGTGGGCGATGTGATGGGCAGCGGGGTCAGCGCCGCCGCCACGATGGGCCGGCTGCGCACCGCGACCACCACCCTGGCCGCGCTCGACCTCGACCCGGCCCGGCTGCTGGAGCACCTGGACAAGACGACGTCGGGCCTGGACCACTCCATCGCGACCTGTGTCTACGCCGTCCACGACCCGCGGCTGCGCCAGTGCCGGATCGCCAACGCGGGCCATCTGCCGCCGGTCCGGATCCGGCCCGGCCGCCCGCCGGAGCTGCTCGACCTGCCGACCGGGGTGCCGCTCGGGGTGGGCGGGGTCGGCTTCTCCACCGTCATCGTCGATTTCGAGCCCGGCGACGAGCTGGTGTTCTACACCGACGGGCTGGTGGAGACCCGCTCCCACTCGCTGGACGAACGGCTCGCCCTGCTGCTGACCCTGCTCGACGACCCCGCCCGCCCGCTGGAGGAGACCTGCGACCACCTCCTGCGCGCCCTCCGCCACCCGGACAACCACGACGACGTGGCCCTGCTCATCGCCCGGGCACAGGAGCTGCCGTAGCAGGGGGGTTCGGGACCCGGCCGCTCGGGCGGGGGTGCGCCGCTAGGGCCTGTGGGGCATTCCCCGGGCGGCCTCGGGGACCCGCGTTCCGACGACCACATGCGCGAACCGGTCCTCGTCGACCGCCAGACGGGCGGTCAGGCCCGCGTCGGCGAGGACCCGCACGGCGGCCGGTGCCTGCCGTTCGCTGGTCTCGGTCAGCAGGCAGCCGCCGGGGGCGAGCCATGCGCAGGCCCCGGCGGCCACCCGGCGCAGCACGTCGAGCCCGTCGGTTCCGCCGTCCAGGGCGACCAGCGGTTCGTGGTCGCGGGCCTCCGCGGGCAGCAGGGCCACCTCGGAGGTGGGGACGTAGGGCACGTTGGCCGTCAGCAGGCCCACCCGGCCCCGCAGGCCGGCGGGCAGGGCGTCGTAGAGGTCGCCCTGATGGGCCCGGCCGCCGAAGGGGGCGAGGTTGCGGCGGGCGCAGCGCACGGCGGCCGGGTCGATGTCGGCGGCGTGCACCTCCGCCCCGCCCAGGGCCCGGGCGAGGACGGCGCCGAGCGCGCCGGAGCCACAGCACAGGTCCACGACGACGGTCGCGTCCGGCGCGGCGGCCAGGGCCTGGTCGGCCAGGAACTCGGTACGGCGGCGGGGCACGAACACCCCCGGTTCCACGGCGATGCGCAGCCCGTGGAACCCGGCCCAGCCGAGGACCTGTTCGAGCGGCAGCCCGGTGGCGCGCCGGTCCACCATGCGGGCCGCCTCCTCGGGGGTGCGGGCGGTGGCGAGGATCAACTCGGCCTCGTCCTCGGCGAAGACGCAGCCGGCGGCGCGCAGCGCGGCCGCGACGGCGGACGGGGTGGAGGGGACGAACGGAGCGGGTACGGGCATGGGAGCCGAAAGCCTTTCGGGAGCGCGAGACTCGAGGGCGCTCCCGCGGTCACCGCTACCGGCGTACCGCGCCGTCACGAGGAGAGAGCACCCCAGCCGACACAGCGGTAATGGGTCTCACCTCCTCGCGCTCGGGGCCGCGGGACTCCGCGGCCGGACGGCCACCTTACCCCACGGCCCTCGACGGCCCCCGGCCCACGGGGAGTTCGTCAGACGCCGACCGACTCCTCGACCTCTTCCTCGGCCTCTTCGTCGGCTTCCCGACCGGCTTCCCGCCCGGCCTCGTCCCGGGCGTGCCGCGGGCCCGTGCGCCCGGTCTCGGACCCGGCGTGCGCGGCACCGGCCTCGCCCCCGGTCCCGGCCCCGGGGCCGGCGGTTTCCCGGCGGGTCCGGACGGAGCGCTCGTACAGGGCGGCGACCGCGGTCACCACGATGCCGGCCAGCAGCCAGAGCACCAGGGTCCACACGTTCCGGGCGAGGCCGTCGTTCCCGAAGTACAGCAGGCCGCGGACGCCCTCGACGAAGCCGGCGCCGTTCCAGAAGGCGTGCAGGGTGCCGAAGAAGCCGTTCTGCAGCTCGGGCCGGAACAGGCCGCCGGAACTGGTGAAGTTCAGCATCACGAACAGCACCATCATGGCCAGCGTGGTCCACCGCTTCAGGAACGTGTGCAGGCCGACGCCGATGAGCAGGATGCCCGCCGAGTACACCCAGGCCATGCCCCACACGCCGGCGAGGTCGTGGTGGGCGAGGTGGAACACCGGCCCGGCGAGCAGCGCGCCGATGCCGCCGACCACCGCCGAGACGCCGAGGGCGAGCAGGGCGCGGACGCGCATGGCGAGGGCGGCGCCCGCGGCGCCGAGTGCGGCGACCGAGGCGTAGGAGCCGATGCTGACCGCGATCAGCAGGAAGAACAGGCCCTGCCCGGTGGGGTCGTCGGCGACCGGCCGGGCCACGTCGGTGACCTTCAGCGGCACGCCCTGCCGGGCGGCGACCGGGGTGAAGACCTTCTCCACGGCCGTGGCGCCCATGTCGGAGGCGGCGCTCGCCACCAGCAGCTCGGGGGCCTTGGCACTCGGCACGTAGGCGCCGGTCACGTCGCGGGACTCCAGCAGGCCGACCGCGGCGGCGCGGGTGGCGACCGTGCGCACGTCGAGCTTGTCCCCGGAGGTGTCCTTGACCGTCTGCGCGAAGACCTTGGCCTCGGGGGTGGTGCCGACGACGGCGACCGGCAGGTGGTGCGGTTCGGGGGTGACGAACGCCCCCATGTAGGCGAGCCCCATGCCTATGCACATCAGCAGCGGGGTGATCAGGTGCGTGAGCACGTGGCGCAGTGCCGGTGACCTCATCGCGCGCGAACCTCCAAAGGTTGGCTTATACAACTTTCACTCCAAGTTGTACTATACAACTAGAACTCAGGAGGAGGTATTTCCGTGAGCGCAGCGGAGTCGGCCGTCGAGACGATCCAGCGCGAGATGACCATCTTCGCCCGCCGGGCCCGCGCCTCGGCGGGCCGTATGCACCCCGAGCTGTCCCTGGTGTCGTACACCCTGCTCGGCCACCTGGAGGAGCGCGACGGCTGCCGGGCGACGGACCTGGCGGCCCATTACGCGCTGGACAAGTCCACGGTGAGCCGGCAGGTGGCGGCGCTGGAGCGGGCCGCGCTGATCGAGCGCCGGCTGGACCCGGAGGACCACCGGGTCCAGGTGCTGCACCTGACGGGGGCCGGCCGGGAGATCCTGGCCCAGGTCACCCGCAGCCGCCGGGCGGCCTTCCGGGCACGCCTCGCCGAGTGGCCGGAGGAGGACCTGGTGCGGTTCGCGGCGTACCTGGAGCGCTACAACTCGGGGCCGGCCGGCGCCGACGGGGAGTGAGGAGCGAGCGGGGCCCGGACGCCGGGCGGGCGCGACCGGTCCCGGACCGGCGGGACCCGGACGCCGGGCGAGGCGCCGCCGTCCCACCCCGACGGGACCCTCAGGCCCGCCGGGGTGCGCCCCGGCACCGGCCGGCGCCCTGACGCGCGCCGGGAAGGCCCGGCCGTACCGGGGAGGCGGGGGGGTGGAGGCCTCCCCCTGGCCCCCGGCCCCCCCCCGGCAGGAAGGAGGCTGGTTAGCCCTCTGGTGTCACTCGTCCTCCCCCCAGGGGATGAGC
>NZ_JBVJOT010000017.1:11854-23361 GCF_055583025.1 Streptomyces sp. NPDC104831 | reverse complement strand
GCCCACCCCCCCCCCCCCCCCCCGCCCCCCCCCCCCCCCCCCCCCCCCCCCCCCCCCCCCCCCCCCCCCCCCCCCCCCCCCCCCGGCCGGGACGGCGCGGCGTCGGCCGCGTGGGCGTCCCGGCCGTACACGGGGGGACTAGGGGACCGGCACCGGCACCGGCTCGCGGTCGTCGTCGGTCTGGCGCTGCGGTGCCCGTGCCTCCAGGAACGTCGTGCGGCGGCGCAGCCGGAAGCCGAGGGACTCGTACAGCCGGATGGCGCCCGTGTTCCCGGCGCCGGTGTGCAGGAACGGTGTCTCGCCGCGCTCCCGGATGCCGTGCGCCACCGCGAGGACCAGGCGGGTGGCCAGGCCCTGGCCGCGGAAGGCGGGGTCGGTGCAGACCGCGCTGATCTCGGTCCAGCCGGGCGGGTGCAGCCGCTCCCCCGCCATGGCGACCAGCGCACCGCCGCGGCGGATGCCGAGGTAGGTGCCGAGTTCCACGGTGCGCGGCAGGAACGGCCCGGGCCGGGTGCGCGCCACCAGGTCCAGCATCTCGGGCACGTCGGCCGGCCCGAGGCGCACCGCCTCCGGATCCGGGGCGGCGGCCAGCCCGTCGTCCACCAGCTGCACGCCCTCGACCCGGAAGGTGATCTCCCACCCCTCCGGGACCCGGCCGCCGAAGCCGGGCAGCGGGACCTCGGCGCCGGGACCGGCCAGCGCGGCGAGGTCCGCCCAGTCCCGCTCGTCGGGGTCGTCCGGCAGCGCCAGCCACGGCGAGACGTCGACGGGGTAGCGCAGCACCCGGCCGCGCCGCTCGGCGAAGCGCGCGTGCGGGCCGGTCAGGGAGGCGAGGGCCGGGTTGTCGAGGACGTGCGGGACGCCGGCGGCACTCCGGCCGGGGCCGCCCGGACCGCTCACGACGCTCATGCGGCCCCCTCGGTCGCGGTCCTGGTCACATAGGCCTGGGGCATCCTCGTTTCCTCGCTTCTCTCGGCGGTCTCTCGCTGTGCCGCCGGCCCACCGGGGCCGGCACCGATCGGCAAGGAGTGGCGCCGGGGCGGTATTCCCGCCTCCCGGCAGTGTTCACACGGCCGCAACGATGCGGGCGCCGGCCAGGCGCGGAGCACCCGGAACGACAGCGTACGGTTGAACCATGAACGTCACGCGAGGCTTCACGGGCCGCCCGCGCGCGGCGAACCCGGGGCTGCCGCCCGGGCAGTACGACGCGCGCGAGGACTGGCCCGTCCTGTCCGCCGAGGTCACTCCCGACCTCTCGCCCGCCGACTGGTCCTTCCGCGTCGACGGCCTGGCCGAGCGCCCGCACACCTGGGACTGGGACGCGGCGCACGCGTTGCCCGCGTCGGCGTACGAGGGCGACATCCACTGCGTGACCGGCTGGTCGAAGTTCGGTGTGCGATTCGGCGGCGTCTCGCTGGACGCCTTCTTCGGTGTGGTGCGGCCACATGGGTCCGCCACACATGCTCTCGCCTACTCCCACACCGGTTACACCGCCAACCTGCCGCTCGCCGACCTCACCGGCGGGCGGGCCTGGATCGTCTGGGAGTACGGCGGGGCGCCGCTGGCGCCCGAGCACGGCGGCCCGGCACGGCTGGTGGTGCCGCACCTGTACTTCTGGAAGAGCGTCAAGTGGGTCGCGGGCATCACGCTCCTCGACCACGACGAGCCGGGCTTCTGGGAGCGCAACGGCTACCACGAGCGCGGCAATCCGTGGGAGGAGCAGCGGTACTCCGGTGACTGAGACGACGACCGCCCCGACGCGGTTCGCGGTGCCCGGGCGGATCGCCGTGGGCGGGCCTGTGGCGTCGCGCTGGCAGACCGCCACGCTGACGGAGATCCGCCGCGAGACGCCGCGCGCGGCCACGTTCCGGCTGGCGGTGCCGGCCTGGGCGGGGCATCTGCCGGGCCAGCACCTCATGCTGCGGCTGACCGCGGCGGACGGCTATGCGGCACAGCGCCACTATTCGATCGCGTCGGCGCCGGACGCGTCCGGGCACATCGAGCTGACCTTGGACCGGGTGCCGGACGGCGAGGTCTCCGGCTGGTTCCACACGGTGGCCCGCCCCGGCGACACGGTGGAGGTGCGCGGCCCGCTCAGCGGCTTCTTCGCCTGGCCGGGCGACCGGCCCGCGCTGCTGCTCGGGGCCGGTTCCGGCGTCGTGCCGCTGATGTCGATGGTGCGGCACCACCGGGCGCGCGGCCTGACCGTCCCGCTGCGGATGCTCGTGTCGGCGCGCGGCCCCGAGGACCTGATCTACGCGGCCGAGCTGGGCGCGGAGACGACCCCCGTGTTCACCCGCAGCGCGCCGCCCGGTGTGCCGGTGGGACGTATGACGGCCGCACATGTGGCGCCCCTCCTGGCGGAGCAGCCCGCCGGTGGGTGGGAAGCCTATGTGTGCGGCTCCAACGCCTTCGCCGAGCACGCTTCCCGGCTGCTGGTCGCGGCGGGCCAGCCGGTGGAACGCATCCGCATCGAGCGCTTCGGCTGACCGTGCGGCCCGCCGCCGCCCCGCCGGGCCGTACGGTGCGTCCCGCCTCCGCCCCGGTGCCCTGCCCCGGCGCCCGGGTCGCGCGACGGCGCCCGGCGCGCGATCGTGGGGCGCGTGGTGTCCGCCGTGCGCCATTTGGGCCGGAACTCGCGGTTCACGGCATGCGCGAGGTGCGCCGAACGGGGTACGAGACGGGTGTGGACGTTCACGCGCGTGAGCGGCGGAGGCGGCGGGACGGCGGTCAGGCTCCGCCCGTCCACCGGCTCCGGCGGTGGCGAGGAGGTGGACATGCGTACCCGGGTGCGTGGCTGGCGCTGGCGGCGCAATCCGCTGCGGCGCCGGTCGGACGTCGTGGAGGCGTGGACGGTGCTGACGGTCGCCGTCCTGCTGTGCGTGGCCGCGCCCCTGGTGGGGGTGTTCACCGGACTGCGCGCCCATGACCAGGCCCGGGCACTGGCCGCGGCGCAGCGGGCGGAGCGCCACGAGGTGCGTGCCGTCGTGGTGAGCGACCCGGCCGAGCGGCCGTCCGCGGCCCAGGGCGAGCGCCGGCAGCCCTACCGCGCCCAGGTCCGGTGGACCGAGCCGGGCCGGGGTGTCCGCACCGAGTGGGTCCGGGTGCCCGCCGGGGCCCGCCCCGGGGAGCCGGTCTCGGTGTGGCTCGACTCCCGGGGCCGCAATGTGGCGGCGCCGCCGGACGACATGGCGGTGTGGCAGCACGCGGTGACCGTCGGCCTGTGCGCGGCGGGCGGCACGGCGACGGTGGTGCTCCTCGGCCGGGCGATCGGGCGCCGGGTCGCGCTCAGGCACCGGCTCGCCGAGTGGGAGCAGGAGTGGGAGCGGACCGGGCCGCGGTGGACCCAGCCACGGACGTGACCGGCGGGTGACCCGACCACTGGGCACCCGCCGTCACTGTGCGTGCCCTCCGGGAGCAAACGCTTGCGCAAGCCCGGACCTGGGGCGTTGAATCTTTGGCGGGACGGCGGGGCCCGTCATGTCCCTGGCGAGTGATCCGACCACCCACGTACGGTGAGACCGCACAGTCTCCCTTCGCAAAGGCGGTTGTTGATGGCCCTGTTCGATCTGCCCCTGGACGAACTCCGCGCGTACCGCAGCGAGTCCGCCGAACCGGAGGACTTCGACGCCTTCTGGGACAAGACGCTTCGGCAGACCCGTGAACACGACCTGGACGCGCGGTTCGAGCCGGTGGAGACCGGCCTGACCACGGTCGAGGTCTACGACGTGACGTTCGCCGGGTTCGGCGGCCATCCCGTCAAGGGCTGGCTGCGGCTGCCCGCAGGGGCCACCGAACCGCTCCCCCTGGTGGTGGAGTTCCTCGGCTACGGCGGCGGGCGCGGCCTGCCGCACGAGAGCCTGCTGTGGGCGTCGACGGGCCGGGCGCACTTCCTGATGGACACCCGCGGGCAGGGCAGCGCCTGGGGCGGCGGGGGCGCCACCCCGGATCCGGTCGGCGCGGCCCCGGCCTACCCCGGGTACATGACGCGGGGCATCGAGGCCCCCGAGAACTACTACTACCGCCGGGTGATCACGGACGCGGTGCGCGCGGTGGAGGCGGCCCGCTCGCACCCGCTGACCGACGCGACGCGGACCGCGGTCCTCGGCGCCAGCCAGGGCGGCGGCCTCTCGATCGCGGTCGGCGCCCTGGTCCCCGACCTGGCCGCGGTCGCCCCGGACGTGCCGTTCCTCTGCGACTTCCCGCGCGCGGTGACCCTGACGGACCGTCACCCGTACCGGGAGATCGGCCTCTTCCTCAAGACGTACCGCGGGCGCACCGCCGAGGTGCGGCGCACGCTGTCCTATTTCGACGGGGTGCACTTCGCGGCCCGGGGCCGGGCGCCCGCCCTGTTCTCGGCGGCCCTGGAGGACCAGACGTGCCCGCCGTCGACCGTGTTCGCGGCGTTCAACGCCTGGGGCCACGAGGACAAGACCATCGAGGTGTACGACTTCAACGACCACGAGGGCGGCGGCCCCTTCCACGAGGCGGCGAAGGTGCGCTGGCTGCGCTCGTACGCCTGAACCCCGGCGCCGGGCCGGGGCCCGCCCTTCCCTCCGGACCGGGCAGTCCGTACGTTCTGGAACGCCCCGGGCCGCGGTCGGCGCGGACCCGGGTTCCCGGCGACGACGGAGGCCTCATGTCCACACAGGAGACACGGCAGACACCGCGGGCGGCCGCGACGGTCCACGGGCACTGCGATCCGCGGTTCGCGGAGGTGCGGCAGGCCTTCGAGGACAACTTCCGCGAACGCGGGGAACTGGGCGCGGCGGTGGCGGTCACCGTCGGCGGGGAGACGGTGGTGGACCTGTGGGGAGGCTGGGCCGACCCGGCCCGGACCCGGCCCTGGGAGCGGGACACCGTGGTGAACGTGTGGTCGACCACCAAGGGCGTGGTGGCCCTGTGCGCCCACCTGCTGGCCGACCGGGGGCTGCTCGACCTGGACGCGCCGGTGGCCGCCTACTGGCCGGAATTCGCCGCCGAGGGCAAGGAGAAGGTGCTCGTGCGGCATCTGCTGTCGCACCGCGCCGGGCTGTCCGGGCTGCGCAAGCCGCACACCCTGGAGCAGCTGTACGACTGGGAGCTGACCACCGCCCGGCTCGCCGCCATGGCGCCGTGGTGGGAGCCGGGCACCCGGGCCGGGTACCACGTGCTGACGTACGGCTTCCTGGTCGGGGAGGTGGTACGGCGGGTCTCGGGCCTGCGCCTGGGGGCCTTCCTGGAGCGGGAGCTGACCGGGCCGCTCGGCGGCGGCTTCACCGTGGGGCTGCCGGCGCGGGAGGCCGGCCGGGCGGCCGAACTGGTGCCCGCGTCGGCCCGGCCGAGCGCCGAACAGGTCGCGTTCTTCGGCAACCTGTCACCGGTCGCGCGGGCCGCCCTGACCAACCCGGCCGCCGGTCCCGCGCAGGCGAACAGCGCCGGCTGGCGGGCGGCGGAGATCCCGGCGGCCAACGGGCACGGCACCGCGCGGGCGGTGGCGGCGCTGTACGGCGTCCTCGCCGGGCGCGGCACGGTCGCCGGCCGGCGGTTCCTGTCCGCGGGGGCCGCGGAGCGGGTGCGCGAGAGCGAGGGCCCCGGCCGCGACCTGGTGCTGGGCGCGGCCTTCGAGGAGGACACCGAGATCGGGCTCGGTGTTTGGCTGAGCGGGCCCCGGGGGCTGTACGGACCGAACCCGCGCGCTTTCGGCCATGACGGCTTCGGCGGTTCCTGTGGGCTCGCCGACCCGGAGGCCGGGGTGTCGCTGGGCTATGTCATGAACCGCATGGGGTCCCGCTTCGCCGATGATCCACGGAAGACGGCGCTGGTCGACGCCCTTTACCGGGCCCTGTGAGCGCGTGTCACGGCGCCCCGGTGACCGCCGTGACACGCGGGCGGATTTCGGTCGAAAGCCACGGCTGCCCTTCCCTCGTGGTTTAGACCAATGCTAATTGTGGTCGCGCACCGAACCCGTACGACTACGTCTTGTCACCGACAGGAGGGCGCGGCATGGCCCGCACCACCCCGCACGATCCCCCGCCCGACGACGGCCGGCCCCTGTACGGACGCATAGCGGCACTGCTGCTCGGCGAGCTGCGCGACGGCACCATCCCGCCGGGTGAACGGCTGCCGGGCGAGCGGCACCTGGCCGCGCACTTCGGGGTCAGCCGGGAGACCATCCGCCAGGCGCTGGAGGTGCTGCGCCGCGGCGGTGTGGTCGCCACCGACCGGCGCGGCAGCCACGCCATGCTGCCCGGCCGGCCGGTGGAGTCGCCGGACTCGCTCGCCTTCCCGGTGGGCTCGCGGACGGCGGATCCGTGCGCGGTCGACCAGGCGACGGTGACCTGGGAGGCGCCGCCGCCGGAGCACGCGCGGGAACTGGGCCTGACTCCGCACCGGCCGACACTGGTGCACCGCTACCGCTCGGTCGCGCCGGACGGCCGGTCGCTGCGCACGGCGGTGACCTCCTTCTCGGCGGTGGCCCTGGCCGAGGTGGCGGAGCTGGCCCGGTACCGGGATCGGGCCGACGGCGCCACGCCCGCGCAGTTGCGGCGGGCCTACGACTGGATGCGCAAGGCCGGGCTGTGCCTGCACCACCGGGACTGCATCATCCACGTCTCCCAGGCCTCCTCGGTCCGGGTGACCCGGCGCGTGCACGACCAGTACGCGCGCCCGCTGGAGATCACGGATCTGGTGGTGCACGCCGAACAGGACGCGCTGGTCTACGAGTTCACCCTGCCCGCCGCGGTGTGACCGCCGAGTCCGGCGCGCCGGCGGTCCGGGCCACCACCAGCCGGCCCCGCGGGCTGCCGTCGGCCCGCCGGCCGAACCCGGGCAGGACGCGGGTCCCGACCTCGAACCCCGCCCGCTCCAGTTCCCCGAGGACGGCGCCGAGTCGCAGTGCCCGGTAGTACATGACGAACGGTGGCCGCCACAGCGCGTTGCGCACCCGCATCACCGTGTCGAAGCCCTCCAGCAGCCAGTAACCGGGCTGCGTGGGGCGGGGCGGGGCGAACACCGGGAAGGCGAAACGGCCGCCGGGCCGCAGCACCGAGCGGACCCCGGCGAAGAGTCCCGTCAGCTCGGCCGGCAGGAAGTGGCCGAACGCCCCGAAGGAGACGACGAGGTCGAAGGCGGCGGTGAACGGCAGCGCCCGGGCGTCGCCGCGCACCCAGGCGACGCGGGGCGGCCCGGCGGGCCGCACCCGGTGCCGGGCGACGTCGAGCATGCCGGCGCTGAAGTCGACCCCGGTGACGCTCCGTCGGCACAGCCGGGCCAGCGGGCGGAAGCCGGCGCCGGTGCCGCAGCACAGGTCGAGCCCGTCCGTGAACGGCCCGAGCGGCGCGAGCGCCTCGGCCACGGCGTCCAGCACGTCGTCGGGGGTGCGGAAGGGGGTGTGGTCGAACTTCGGGGCGAGCAGGTCGTATCCGCGCTCGACGGACGACAGCGCCTGCACGGCGAGTTCACGGAGCGTGGGGCCTTCGGGACCGAACATGGCGGCAGCCTACGGCGTTGCCGCGGACCGCCATCCCCGGCGTCAGCCGTAGGTCTCGCGGCAGAGGCGGACGATCTCGGGGGCGGCCACGCCGTCCGCCCGGCGGCACAGGTCGCGCATCACGGCGGCGGGCGGCCGGGAGACCGTACGCGGACGGGGGGCCGGGTGCCGTCCGGCCGGCCCGTGCTCCGTGCGCGGACGGCGGGGCGGCGGGTCGGCGGCGGTGGCCCGGGGCGGGGCGGCGGACGCCGGTCCGCCGCCGGCAGCGGCGCCGCGGGCCGGCTCCGCCGGGCCGGGACGCTCCGGGTGTCCTTTGCCGGTGCGTACGAGTGCGGCCCGGTCGGCCGGCTCGCCGGCCGGGGCCCGCAGGGCCGACGGCGCGGCCGGGGCGTCCGGCGGGAGGGCGCGCCGGGAGCCGGCGGGACCGGGGTCGGGACCAGGGGTGACGGTGGTGCAGCCGGCGACGCTCACCAGCGCCGCCACCACCAGCGGAAGAAGTCGGCGAGGCACGCGGCCACTGTGCCGCACCGCCGGGTGCCGCGGTCCGCTCCACGCCGCAGGACCACTCCCACGAGCGACCGGCCGCGATGACGCGCCCCCGCCGCGATCGGGCGGGCGCCCGCACCGGGCCTCCTCAACTCTCCTGCGGCGCCTTGCCGTTGCGTCTGCCACGGCCGACCGGTCCGGGAAGGGCGTCCGGTCTCGCGGGAATGCCGCGTTCCGGTCCTTTGTTGACGGGATCACGGACACCGCGCCCCGAGCGGTGGTAGCGTGTTGTCAGCACTCGTGCACGCCCAAGGTGGGCGCCGGTGCCAGTCTCCCTCAGCTGATCGGTTCGCCGCCGTCCCGGATCCCCCGGTCCCCGGCGCCTCAGCTTCCCGGTACCGCCTCGTGCGGGCGTTCTCCGCCCTACCCGAGGCGTTCCTCCCGCCGCCCCGAGGCAGTCGCAGACGCCTCCGCTCGCGGCCCCACCCCCGCTTCTCCTTCCTGTTCCGTCCGCGAAAGGACATCCGCATGACCACCGCACTCGCCCCCCGCCCCGAAACCCCGCAGGCACCGGCCGCCCCGCTCGTCACCGGCGTCCTGGACATCGACGCGCACGGGAAGGGGCACCTGAGGGCCGCGAGCCTGCTGCCCTCCCCCGCCGACCCGCAGGTCACGGCGGCGCTCGTGCGCCGCCACGGACTGCGCGCGGGCGACCTGATCGAGGGCGTCCGGGACGCCCGGCGCGCCCTGACCGAGATCGCCCGCGTCAACGGACGCGCTCCCGGGGAGCCCCGCGCCCGTCGCCACTTCCGCGACCTCACCCCGCTCCACCCGCACCGGCGGCTGCGCCTGGAACACCCCGGCGCCGGTCTGACCGGGCGGGTCGCCGATCTGCTCGCGCCGGTCGGCAAGGGCCAGCGCGGCCTCGTCGTGGCCCCGCCCAAGAGCGGCAAGACCGTGCTGCTCCAGCAGCTCGCCGCCGCCGTGGCCGGCAACCACCCCGAGTGCCGGCTGATGGTCCTGCTGCTCGACGAACGGCCCGAGGAGGTCACCGAGATGCGCCGCTCGGTGCGCGGGGAGGTGTACGCCTCCACCTTCGACCGCTCGCCGAAGGACCACATCGCCCTCGCCGAACTGGTCGTGGAGCGGGCCAAGCGGCTGGTCGAGGCCGGCGAGGACGTCGTCGTCCTGCTGGACTCGCTGACCCGGCTGTGCCGGGCGTACAACAACGCCTCCGCCGCCGGCGGGCGCACCCTGAGCGGCGGTGTCGACGCGGGCGCGCTGATCGGCCCCAAGCGGTTCTTCGGCGCCGCGCGCCAGGCCGAGGAGGGCGGCTCCCTCACCATCCTCGCCACGGCACTGGTGGACACCGGCTCCCGCGCCGACGGCTACTTCTTCGAGGAACTGAAGAGCACCGGCAACATGGAGCTGCGCCTGGACCGGGAACTGGCCGCCCGGCGGGTCTTCCCCGCCGTGGACCTCGACGCCAGCGGCACCCGGCGCGAGGAACTCCTGCTCACCCCCGCCGAGTTGGCGGCCGCCCGCGGACTGCGCCGGGCGCTGCGCTCCCGCGAGGGCGGTCCGTCCGCCATGGAGACCCTGCTCGAACGGCTGCGCGCCACCCCCGACAACGCCACGTTCCTGCGGCAGGTCCGGCCCACCCTCCCGGCCGGCTGACAGCCGGTCCCGGGGCGGCCCGGTGCGGCATCCGGGTTGCCCGGCACCCCGAACGGCCCCGACAGGGTGAGGGACCCCCACCCTGTTCGTAGGTTGGGCATATGGTCACCGGATTCTCGTACCGTGCGGCAGTGTCGGCCTGCTCCCTCTGTGTGGCGGGCCTGCTGGTGCTCACACCGGCCGCTGCCGCCGCCGGACCCCCGGCCGGGGAGCCCGCGCCGCCCCGCCCCCCGGCGGCGATGCCCGGTCCCTCCCTGCTGTACCGGTCCGGCACCCAGGTCCGGCCGCACCGGGGCGCACCGGAGGTGCCCGACGTCTCGGCGCTCTCCTGGCTCGTCGCCGACGCGAGCGGCGGGGAGGTGCTGGCCGCCCACGACGCGCACCGCGAACTGCCGCCCGCGAGCACCCTGAAGACCCTGTTCGCCCTCACCGTGCTGCCGGTGCTGCCCGGCGGGCTCCAGCACACCGTGCGCTACGACGAACTGGCCGACATCGGCGAGGGCAGCAGCCTGGTCGGCGTCGAGGAGGGACACACCTACCAGGTGGCCGACCTGTGGCGCGGGGTGTTCCTCAGCTCCGGCAACGACGCGGTGCACGTCCTCGCCCGGCTCGGCGGCGGCTGGGAGGCCACCGCCGCCCGCATGCAGGACAAGGCCCGCACGCTCGGCGCGCTGGACACCCATGTGGTCTCCCCGGACGGCTACGACGCCCCCGGCCAGGTCTCCTCCGCCTTCGACCTGGCGGTGTTCGGCCGCGCGGGCCTGCGCAACCCCGACTTCGCCCGGTACTGCGCCACCGCCGTGGCCGTCTTTCCCGGTGACGGCTCGTCGTACCCCATCGAGAACACCAACCGGCTGCTGACCGGCGAGGACGGCGTGACGCCGTACCCGGGGCTGATCGGGATCAAGAACGGCTACACCAGCAACGCGGGCAACACCCTGGTCGCCGCGGCCCGCCGGAACGGGCACACCCTCGTGGTGAGCGTGCTGAACCCTCAGGCCGACGGCGGGCTGACCGTGTACGAGGAGGCCCGCGCGCTGCTCGACTGGGGCTTCGCGGCGGCCGGGCAGGTGGACCCGGTGGGATCGCTGGACGGGCTGCGCCCGCCCTCCCGCGCCGAGCCGTCGGTCGCGCCGGTCGCGGCCGCCGGCCCGCCGGCCTCGGACGACGACCCGGGCTGGTCCTCCGCCGCCGTCGTCGCGGGGCTCTCCGGGCTCGGCGCGGGAGCCGCGGCACTGGCGTTCAGGGCCAAAGGCGGCCGGGCGGCCCGGGGCTGACCCGTCGGCAGGCCGAGCAGCAGAGCCAGCGAGATCCAGACGTAGGCGTTGGCGCCGAGGAATCCGCCGGGGCCACCGGCGTCGCCGGCCCACAGCCACACCACGCTGGTGCACAGCACCGCGTACAGGGCGCCCGCGATGCGCCGGTGCCCGGCGCGCACCAGCACCGCGAAGGACGGCAACAGCCACACCAGGTGGTGCACCCAGGTGATCGGGCTGACCAGACAGGCCGCCGTACCGGTGAGCGCGAACGCCGCCGGCCAGTTACCGGCCGTGACCGCCCGGCGGGACCGCCAGGCCCACACGCACAGGGTGAGCAGGACCGCCGACGCCCACAGCGGTCGGCCGGGCTCGCCGAGACGGGCCAGCACCCCTTGCAGCGACTGCTTCGACACATAGTCGAGGCGGCCCACCCGGCCGGTGTCCCACAGCGCCTCGGTCCAGTAGAGGCGGGAGGCCGCCGGGTCGGCGAAGGCGGCCAGCCCGGTCGCGGGGGGGGGGGGGGGGGGGGGGGGGGGGGGGGGGGAGGGGGGGGGGGGGGGGGGGGGGGGGAGGGGGGTGGGGGGGGGGGGGGGTGTTCCCCCGTCTGGAGAGCG
>NZ_JBVJOT010000017.1:0-11844 GCF_055583025.1 Streptomyces sp. NPDC104831 | reverse complement strand
GCTTCCCCCCATCTCTTCGTTCTAGGAGGGGGGGAAGGTCGCGGGGGGGGGGAGGGCCCCCACCCTCTTATCGACCGTCCCCCCGCCCCCCGTGGTCCCCCCCCCCCGGCGGCGCCCGGCGAGCAGCAGCAGGCCGATGAACAGGACGGGCGTGAGCTTCACCGCGGCGGCCAGCCCCGTCCCGGCGCCCGCCCAGCGGCCCCGGCCGGTCGACAGGAACAGGCAGTCGGTGAGGACGAGGGCCAGCAGCACCAGGTTCACCTGGCCGAAGCTGAAAGTGTCCCGCAGCGGCTCGAACAGGGCGAGCAGGCACAGGCACAGCGCCCACCGGTACCGGCCGAGGCGTCGCCGGTCCGGCCCGGCCAGGACGCCCAGCACCACCGCGAGCGCGGCCAGGTTCACCAGCAGGGAGGCGGCGATCGCCGCGGTCCGGCCGAGCAGGGCCAGCGGCAGCATGGCGACGGCGGCGAACGGCGGGTAGGTGAAGCCGTACCCCGTGCCCGGCACCCGGTAGTCGTAGATCCGGCCGCCGTGGTGCGCCCAGGTGTGCACGGTGCCGTAGTAGACCCGCAGGTCGAAGAAGTCGCGCAGCAGCGGCACGGTCGCGGTGAACGCGGCGACGGCGGCCGCGAGGAACGCGACGAGCAGGAGCCGGCCCCGGCGCGTGCGCGGTCCCGGTCCCCGTTCCGTTCCCCGGGTCCGCCCCGGCACCGTCATGCCGGCCGTCCCGGGAGGGGGGTCCGCCCCACCAGGCGGGCCTGCCACAGGACGACCACGCCGAGGGCCGCGCCGCAGACGGCCGGCACCAGCTGCCCCGGGCCGGCGGGGCCGCCGCCGGGCAGCACGGCGAGGGCGAGCACCCCCGCCAGGGCGGCCACCCGGTGCCGTACCAGGGTGCTGGGCGCGGCGGCGGCGATGAGGAACAGGCCCCACAGCACGTACCAGGGGCGGAGCGCCGGGCCGAGGACCGCGACCGCGAGCAGGCTCAGGCCGAGCGCGTACACCGGCCGGGGGCGCAGCCGGAACCAGATCAGCGGCACGGCCACGGCGGTGGCCGCGAGTCCGAGCAGTTGCCAGGCGGGGAGGGCCAGCGGGGCCAGGCCGCTGCCGAGGCGGGCGAGCAGGGCGCCGGTCGCCCGGCCGAGCAGGCTGGTCGGCGCCCAGGTGTGCGGGGAGACCGGTGTGCCCAGGGCGCCGATCCAGCCGTAGCCGGTGCCGGCCGCGGCCGTGGCGGCGACCGTGGTCGCGGCGGAGGCCGCCGCCGTGGTCAGGGCGGCCGGCAGCGGGCGTCCCCCGGAGCGCACCCGCAGCGCGAAGACGACCGGCAGGCCGAGCGCCGCCGGTGCCTTGACCAGGGCGGCGAGGGTCACGAGGACGGCACCGGCGGCGCCCGCGGCGGGCCTTCGGCCGCGCGCGGCGACCAGGCCGAGGCCGAGCAGACCGAGCATGAGGGCGTCGTTGTGGGCGCCCGCGACCAGGTGCAGGGGCACCAGCGGATTGAGGGCGCCCAGCCAGAGCGCGGCGGCCGGGTCGGCGCCGCTGTGCCGGGCGAGCCGGGGCAGCGCCACCGCCATGAGGGCCACGCCGGTCAGGGCGACCAGGCGCATGCCGAGCAGGCCGGCCGGGATCCCGCCGTGGGTCAGCCCGGACAGCGCGGAGGCCACGGCGAGGAAGGCGGGGCCGTAGGGGGCGGCGGTGTGCCGCCACATCGGGGCGACCTCGTCGGCGAGCGGGCCGCCGAGGCGGTCGGGGCCGTGGGCGTAGACGTCCAGGTGGGCGTCGGCCATGGCGCCCTGCGCGAGGTAGCTGTAGACGTCCCGGCTGAACAGCGGGGGCGCGAGCAGCAGTGGGGCCGCCCACAGGGCCAGGACGAGCAGCAGGGCGCGCGGGGTCGGCGGGCGCGGGCCGCGTACCAGGCGGCCGAGGAGCGCCCAGGCCGCGATCAGCAGGACGATTCCGCAGTACACCCCGGCCAGGCCGAGCACCGCGTGTACCGAGGCGGGCGCCCACAGCCGGCGGACGGGCAGGGCGCCGGCCGTCTCGCCGCCGAGCGCGAGGAGGGCGGCGCCGGCCAGCCCCAGGGCCTGGCAGCGGCGGAGGTCGACGGGGAATGCCTTGGACAGCACCGGGGCAGCGTGGCAACGCCGGGTGGCGAGGGAGCGACGCCGGTCCTTCGGGGCGGGAGCGGGTGTGTGACCGGCAGGGGGCGGGCGGACCGGCGGCCGGCCGGGGGCGGGTCGGCGCTGGAGGCCGGGTGCCGGCGGGTGCGCGTGGTGGGTGGTGGGGCGCGGGTGCACGGAGCGCGGGGCCATGTGCCCACCCCGTTCGGCGGGCCCGGTACGCGGGGCCGGGCATCCGGCCGCGACGCGGGCGCGCGGCCGGGCCGGCACGCGTTCCCGGTCCGGCGCGCGCCTCCCGGTTCAGAACACCGACAGGCCCGTGAGGGTGGTGAAGCGGTCCAGGGCCGCGACCCCGGCGACCGAGTTGCCGCGCTCGTCCAGGCCCGGGCTCCAGACGCACAGCGTGCACCGGCCCGGTACGACGGCGATGATCCCGCCGCCGACGCCGCTCTTGCCGGGCAGGCCCACCCGGTAGGCGAAGTCGCCCGCCGCGTCGTAGGTGCCGCAGGTCAGCATGATCGCGTTGACCTGCTTGGCCTGGCTGCGGCTGAGCAGCCGGCTGCCGTCGGCGCGGATGCCGTGCCGGGCGAGGAAGCCGGTGGCCAGTGCCAGGTCGGCGCAGGAGGCGGCGATGGAGCACTGCCGGAAGTACTGGTCGAGCAGGACCGGCACGTCGTTGTCGATGTTGCCGTAGGACGCCATGAAGTGGGCGAGGGCGGCGTTGCGGTCGCCGTGCGCGGTCTCGGAGGCGGCGACCTCGGTGTCGAAGCCGAGCGCGGGGTTGCCGCTCTCGGCGCGCAGGAAGGCGAGCAGTTCGCCGGCGGCGTCGCCGGTACGGGTCTGCAGGCGGTCGGTGACGACGAGGGCGCCCGCGTTGATGAAGGGATTGCGCGGGATGCCGTTCTCGTACTCGAGCTGGACCAGGGAGTTGAACGGGTTGCCGGAGGGTTCGCGGCCCACGTGCTCCCAGAGCTCGTCGCCCTCCCGGGCGAGGTCCAGGGCGAGCGTGAACACCTTGGTGATCGACTGCGCGGAGAACGGCTGCCGCCAGTCCCCCACCCCGTACACCGTGCCGTCCGGCTCGGCGACGGCCATGCCGAAGCTGCGCGGGTCGCAGGCCGCGAGGGCCGGTATGTAGTCGGCGGGACGGCCGCGCCCGGGCGTGTGGCTGATCTCCTCGGCGATGCGCTCCAGGACCGGCAGGAAGGTGGCGGACGACGTCGTTGTCATGATCACCATTGTGCCTCCCGGCCGGTCCGCGGGCCTCGTCGTGGTGGCCTAGTCGCAGGTCAGGCGGCCGGTGCTCCGCTGCCCGCCACGACCTCCGGGCGCAGCAGCTCGGCCAGTCGGCCGGCCGGCAGCAGGCCCTTCTCCAGCACCAGTTCGGCCACGCCGCGGCCGGTGGCGAGGGCCTCCTTGGCGATATCGGTGGCGGCCGTGTAGCCGATGTGCGGGTTGAGCGCGGTGACCAGGCCGATGGAGTTCTCGACGGTCGCGCGCAGCCGCTCGGTGTTGGCGGTGATGCCCTGGACGCAGCGCTCGGCCAGGACGAGGCAGGCGTTGCGCAGGTGGGTGATGGACTCCGACAGGGAGTGCAGGATGATCGGCTCGAAGGCGTTGAGCTGGAGCTGCCCGGCCTCGGCGGCCATGGTGATGGCGACGTCGTTGCCGATCACCTCGAACGCGACCTGGTTGACCACCTCGGGGATGACCGGGTTGACCTTGCCCGGCATGATCGAGGAACCGGCCTGCACCGGCGGCAGGTTGATCTCGCCGAGCCCCGCGCGCGGGCCGGAGGACAGCAGGCGCAGGTCGTTGCAGCTCTTGGAGAGCTTGACCGCGATCCGCTTCAGGACGCCGGACATCTGGACGAAGGCGCCGCAGTCCTGGGTGGCCTCGACCAGGTTGGCGGCCGTGACCAACGGCAGGCCGGTGATGGCGGACAGGTGGCGGCGGGCGGCCTCGGCGTAGCCGGCGGGGGCGTTCAGGCCGGTGCCGATGGCCGTGGCCCCCAGGTTGATCTCATGGATCAGCTCGACGGCCTCGGCGAGACGGCTGCGGTCCTCCTCGATCATGACGGCGAACGCGGAGAACTCCTGGCCGAGCGTTATGGGGACCGCGTCCTGCAACTGTGTACGGCCCATCTTGAGCACGTCGCGGAACTCCACGGCCTTGAGGGCGAAGGCGTCCTGGAGTACGGACATCGCCTTGAGCAGTGCACGGACCGCGAAGACCGTCGCCGTCTTGACGGCTGTCGGGTAGACGTCGTTGGTCGACTGGCCCAGGTTGACGTCCTCGTTGGGGTGCAGATGCGTGTACTGCCCCTTGGCGTGGCCCATCAGCGTCTCGCGGCAGGCGGCGGTGATCGCGGCGGCCTTCGCGGGCGCCAGCAGGCCGAGTTCCTCGTTGGCGAGGGCGGCGGCCTCCTTGACGGCGGCCAGGGCGTCGATCAGGTGCGGGTAGGCGGAGATCGGGGTGCCGGTGATGGGGAAGTTCTCCGTGGCGCGCAGGGTGTGGATGCCCCAGTACGCGTCGGCGGGTACGTCCCGGTCGCCGAGCAGGTCGTGCTCGCTGCGGGTGGCGGCGGTCATGAGGGTGCGGGTCCCTTTCTGGGGTCGGAGGCGGGGGCGGCGCCCCCGCGAAGGGGGCCGCTTGGCGTGCCGGAGCGCTACACGGTGGCCGGAGCCGGGTCCAGCGCCCGCACCGGCCGCACGCTCCCCACCGGCTTCCCGCCGCCGAGCAGCGGCTCCCCGGCGAACTCGGTCAGCAGCCCGGCATCGACGCCCGCGCGCGCGAGCGCGGCCGCGGCGACCGGGATCCGCGCCCGGTTCGCCCCGTCGGCGATCTTCACGGCGACGGCCGTGCCGTCGGGCAGCGCCGCCGCCTGGACGCCCTCGAAGCCGTCCTTGGCGAGCAGTCCGGGCACGGCCCGCATCAGCGCGGCGACGTCCCGGCCGGAGCCGGAGGCCATCTCGGCGTGCCCGCGCATGGCGTCGGCGACCCTGGCCTCGGGGGTGCCCGGGGCGGCGGAGGCGATCCGGGCGAAGGCGCGCGCGAGACCCTGCAGGGAGACGGCGAACAGCGGGGCGCCGCAGCCGTCCACGGTGACCCGGGCGATCCGCTGGCCGGTCAGCTCCTCGACGGTGGCGGCGATCTTCCGCTGGAGCGGGTGCGCCGGGTCCGGGTAGTCGTCCAGGGACCAGCCGTTGATCTTGGCCGTCCACAGCATGGCGGCGTGCTTGCCGGAGCAGTTCTGGGCGAGCCGCGAGGGCATGCGGCCCTCCCGCACCCAGGCGTCCCGGACGACCGGGTCGAACGGCATGTCGGGCACGTTGCGCAGGTCGTCCTCGGCGAGGCCGGCGAGTTCGAGCAGGCGCCGGGTGCCGGCGAGGTGCCGCTCCTCACCGGAGTGGCTGGCCGCGGCCAGTGACAGCAGTTCGCCGTCGAGCGGCAGCCCGGCCCGCAGCATGGCCACGGCCTGGAGGGGCTTGAGGGCCGAGCGCGGGTAGAAGGCCGCCTCGATGTCGCCGAGCCGGAACCGGACCCGGCCGTCGGGGCCGAGGACGACGACGGAGCCGTGGTGGACTCCCTCGACGATCCCACCGCGCACGAGGTGGGCCACGGGGGCGTGAAGGGGTTCGCGGACGAGGGGTGCGTCGGCGGGGGAACTGCTGTACATCTCTGCCTGCATCATGGGGTCGGGGTCGGCCGGTACGCGGGTCACGCGCCGGCGCCGGTGGACGTGCGGGTGACGCGGGGGCGGACGGCGTACCAGCCCGCGACCAGCGCCGCGACGATCAGCGGCAGACAGAGCACGGTGGTGCGTCCGGCGCCGCCGTCGGCGTACATGAGGACCACGACGGAGGCGAGGAACGCCAGCGTCACGAGTTCGGTCCAGGGGGAGCCCGGCAGCCGGTAGGCCGGCCGGGTCAGGTCGCCCGCCCGGGTCTTCCGCCAGAAGAGCAGGTGGCAGACCATGATCATGGCCCAGGTGGCGAGGATGGCGATCGCCGCGAAGTTGAGCACGATCTCGAACGCGTCGGCGGGGACCACGTAGTTCAGGCCGACGCCGAGCACGCACATGCCGCTGGTGAGCAGGATGCCGCCGTACGGTACCTGGCTGCGGCTCATGCGGGCGGTGAACGCCGGGGCGGAGCCGCTCATCGCCATGGAGCGCAGGATGCGGCCGGTGGAGTACAGGCCGGAGTTCAGCGACGACAGGGCCGCGGTGAGGACGACCAGGTTCATCACGCCGCCGGCCGCCGGGACGCCGATGTGCGACAGGACCGTGACGAAGGGGCTCTCGCCGGCGGAGTACTTGTCCCACGGGAGCAGCATCGACAGCAGGACGACCGAGCCGACGTAGAACAGGCCCACCCGCCACATGATCGAGTTGATCGCCTTCGGCATGATCTTCTCGGGGTTCTCGGTCTCGCCGGCGGCGACGCCGACCAGTTCGACGGAGGCGTAGGCGAAGACGACGCCCTGGATGATCAGCAGCATGGGCAGCAGGCCGTGGGGGAAGACGCCGCCGTTGTCCGTGATGAGGGCGGGGCCGGGGTGGTGGCCGTCCACGGGGTGCTGGGTGATCAGCACGTAGACGCCGATGCACATGAACACGACGAGCGCGCCGACCTTGACGATCGCGAACCAGAACTCCAGTTCGCCGAAGAACTTGACCGATATGAGGTTGACGGTCAACACGACCGCGAGGGCGATCAATGCGATCAACCATTGCGGGATGTCGGAGAACATCCCCCAGTAGTGGGTGTAGGTGGCGACGGCCGTGATGTCGGCGATACCGGTCGTCGCCCAGTTGAGGAAGTACATCCAGCCCGCGGTGTAGGCGCCCTTCTCGCCCAGGAACTCCCGGGCGTACGACACGAAGGCACCGGAGGACGGGCGGTAGAGCACGAGTTCGCCGAGGGCGCGCACGACCAGGAAGGCGAAGACGCCACAGACGGCGTACGCCAGGAAGAGGGAGGGCCCGGCGTCGGCGAGCCGGCCGCCCGCGCCGAGGAAGAGGCCGGTGCCGATGGCGCCGCCGATGGCGATCATGTTGACGTGCCGGTGCTTCAGGCCCTTGCTGTAGCCGGCGTCCCCGGCGTCGACATGACCGGACGAGGGGCGCCTGTCGTCTTCCAGGTGCTGTTCGCTCACGCCTCGGTTCCGCCTTCCGTCGGGGGGCCGTCCGCCCGCTGGGGACGCACGATGTCGGTGAGGGTCGTCTCGACGCGGTCCAGATGGTGGCTCATGGCCGCCACCGCGTCGTGCTCGCTGCCGTCGGCCAGGGCCTCGACGATCGCCCGGTGCTCCCGGTTGGACTGCTCGCGGCGCCCGCCCAGCTCGTTGAGGAAGGCCGACTGACGCGCCAGCGCGTCGCGGATCTCCTCGATGACCCGGCGGAACACCGGGTTCTGGGCGGCCTCGGCAACGGCCAGGTGGAAGAGGGTGTCCATCGCGACCCAGGCGGTGGTGTCCGTCTCCCGCTCCATGCGGTCGAGCAGGTGCGCCAGGTGGTCGAGGTTCTCCGGGGTGCGGCGCAGGGCCGCGTAGCCGGCGACGGGGATCTCGATGTGGCGGCGCACCTCCAGCAGATCGCTGGCCGCGTAGTCGCCGAAGGTGGGGTCCTCGACGGTGTTCGCCACCACGAAGGTGCCCTTGCCGGTGCGGGAGACCGTGAGTCCCATGGTCTGCAGCGCGCGCAGCGCCTCGCGGAGCACCGGCCGGGACACCTCCAGGGCGCGGCACAGCTCGGCTTCGGAGGGGAGCTTGTCGCCGATGGCGTACCGGCCGCTCTCGATGGCGCCGCGGAGGTGGTCGAGCACCGCTTCCATGGCGCTGACGCGCCGCGGGACGAGACCACCTGTCTGGCTGTCTGACAGGTTCACGGGAGCGATCCTGCGGGGCGCGGGCGGACCCTGTCAAGACTCCGGGCAAGAAACGATTCACGGGGTGCGGCGCCTGAATACAGGCATCCGCACCCCGTGGGTGATCAGCGGCGTCGGCTCAGCTCGCGAGCGTGCCGGTGCCGAGCAGGCCGAGCAGGAGCACGCCGACGACGATCCGGTAGATCACGAAGGCGTTGAAGGAGTGCTTGGCGACGAACTTCAGGAGCCAGGCGATGGAGGCGTAGGCGACGAGGAACGACACGATCGTGCCGACGGCGAGCGGGGCGGCGCCGACCCCCGCGCCGAGGGCGTCCTTCAGCTCGTACAGGCCGGCGCCGGTCAGGGCGGGGATGCCGAGGAAGAAGGAGAGCCGGGTGGCGGCGACGCGGTCCAGGTCCAGGACGAGCGCGGTGGACATGGTGGCGCCGGAGCGCGAGAAGCCGGGGAAGAGCAGGGCGAGGATCTGCGAGCAGCCGACCCACATCGCGTCCTTGAAGGACGTGTCGTCCTCGCCGCGCTTGTGCCGGCCCATCTGGTCGGCGGCCCACATCACGCCGGAGCCGGCGATGAGCGAGCCGGCGACCACCCACAGGGAGGCGAGCGGGCCGTCGATCAGCGGCTTGGCGGCGAGACCCACCACCACGATCGGGACGGTGGCCGCGATCACCCACCAGGCGAACTTGTAGTCGTGGTGGTAGCGCTCCTCGCGGTCGGTCAGGCCGCGGAACCAGGCGGTGACGATCCGCCGGATGTCCTTGAAGAAGTACACGAGCACGGCGGCGATGGCGCCGACCTGGATGACGGCGGAGAACCCGACGACGGACTTGTCGTCGACGGGGATGTCCATGAGCCCTTCGGCGATCTTGAGGTGACCGGTGGAGGACACCGGGAGGAACTCGGTCACCCCCTCGACTACTCCGAGGACGACGGCCTGACCGACGGAGATGGCGCTCATGGGATCCAGTTCTGGGGAAGAGTTGGTCGACAGTGCTGTAGACAGTACTCACTGTTCCGCGCCGCGCGGCACGCGCCTAGGCCCACAGGAGCCCGGCGAGTGAGACACCGGTGAAGGCCGCGGCGAGCCCCGCCGCCACACTCGCCACGACGTTCCCGGCAGCGTAGAGGCCGGAGCCCGCCTCGGTCAGCCTGAGGGTCTCGTAGGAGAAGGTCGAGTACGTCGTCAGCGCGCCGCACAGCCCGGTGCCCAGCAGAAGCCGCAGGTGGGGGCCTGCGGCCCCGGCGGAGGCGGCGCCCGTGACCAGGCCGAGGACCAGGCAGCCGACGACGTTCACCACGAACGTGCCCCACGGGAAGAGCGAGTCGTGCCGGGCCTGCACGGCGCGGTCGGTGAGATAGCGCAAGGGGGCGCCGACCATGGCGCCCGCGACGACCAGCAGCCAGTTCACAACGACTTCTTACCCTCCGGGTCCGTTTCGTCCGGGCCGTGGGAGGGTTCCGTCCACCGGACGGTCTCGCACGCGTCCAGGGTCACCAGGCGGCCGTCCACCAGTTCGCCGAGGCGGGGCAGGAAGGCCCGGATCCGCTCCTCGGTGTCCACCACGACCACCGCGACCGGCAGGTCCTCGCTCAGGGAGAGCAGGCGGCAGGTGTGGATGCGCGAGGAGGCGCCGTAGCCCTCGATGCCCCGGAAGACGCTGGCGCCGGCGAGTCCGGCGGCGTGCGCGCGGTGCACGATCTCGGCGTAGAGGGGCCGGTGGTGCCAGGTGGCGTTCTCGCCGACGTAGACGGTCAGCCGCAGCGCGCGGCCGGTGCGCGGGATCACCGCCGCCGCCCGGTGAAGACCCGGCGGGCGGCGGCCGAGGCCAGCCACACCGCCGCGAGGGCCGCGCACAGCGTCGCGGCGAGATAGGCGAGGGCCGGGCCGGGGCGGCCGGCTCCGGTCAGCTGGCGGATGTCGACCGCGTAGGTGGAGAAGGTGGTGTAGCCGCCGAGCACGCCGGTGCCGAGGAACGGCCGCAGCAGGCGGTGGGCGGCCCACACGTCGGTGACGAGGACCATGAGGACACCCATGGCGGCACAGCCGGAGACGTTGGTCCAGAAGGTCGCCCAGGGGAAGTGGCCGGGGGGTGCGGGCCAGGCGAGCGTGAGCGCGTAGCGGGCCGTCGCGCCGAGCGCGCCGCCGGCCGCCACGACCGCGACGACGGGCGCCTGCGTACGCCACTCGGACCGCCGGGCTGGTGCGGGGCGGACGCCGCGGGTCTCCGTTTCCGGGGCTGTCATGGGTCGCTTCTCCTCTGCCGGCCCGCGCCCCTTCGGGCGATCAAGGCCGGAACCCAGCGTACCGCCGGGTCAGCGGGCGGCGGGCCGGGCGCAGACCGCGACCCCGGGCGCCAGGAAGCTGCCCAGCACCAGGTGGTCGCCGGTGGCGCAGACGCTGGTGACCATGCGGAAGCCGGACCGGCGGCGGGTGAGGTGGTGGACGACGCGTCCCTCGTCGTCCACGGCGACGACACCGGCGGTCCCGCTCGGGCGGTACGGCAGGTGCACGGCGGCCCGGGCCGCGGCGCGGCGGACGGCCGGCGGGGCGCGGTGCAGCAGGTCCAGCGCGGGGAGGCGGGGACCGGCCAGGGCGACCCAGACGGGGCCGCCGGGGCCCTCGCGCCAGAGGTTGTCCGGCATGCCGGGGAGGTCGGCGAGGGGTTCGGCGTGACCGGCGCGGGGGCCGGTGAGCCGGTAGCGGACCAGGCGGCAGGCGCCGGTCTCGGCGACGATCAGGAAGGAGTGGTCGGCCGCGAGGGCGAGGCCGTTGGCGAACCGCAGCCCCTCCAGCAGGACCTCGGGCTCGCCGCCCTCCGGGGGCAGTCGCAGGAGGCGTCCGGTGCCGGTGTGTTCGACGATGTCGCCGGTCCAGCGCTGGTGCGGGTAGCGGCGGCTGGAGACGGTGAAGTACAGGGTGCCGTCGGGCAGGGCGACGGCGTTGCTGCAGAAGCGGAGCCGCTCCCCCGCCGCCGAGTTCGCGAGGACGCGGACCGTGCCGTCGTCCGGGCGCACGCGCAGCAGGCCGCGTTCGGCGTCGCACACCACCAGCTCGCCGTCCGGGAGGAGCTCCAGGCCGAGGGGCCGGCCGCCGGTGCGGGCCACCACCTCGGTGCGGGCCGTGCGGGGGTCGCCTAGGTGGTGGACGCGCAGGATCCGCCCGTCGGCCACTCCGGTCAGCACGCGCCCGTGCGGATCGGTCACGACGTCCTCGGGGCCGTGCGCGCCCAGGGAGACGTAGTGCAGCGGCACGAGTTCCGCGGGTCCGTCCATGGGCGCCCCCTCCTCGCCGGGCCGCGCGGCCGTCACGGCGTCCACCTGCGTCACCAGCCCTTCTCGAACAGCCTGGCCACCTCGGCGACGCGGATGTCGTCGCGCCGGTAGTGGACGCGGCAGCGGATGCGGCGGGTGCGCAGGAGGCCGAGGCGGGCGAGGAAGTCGAGGTGGGCGCGCGCGGTGCGCGGGGGCAGGCCCAGTTTGGCGGCGACGGCGCGCGCGGTGACGCCGGTCGCGGCGAGGTCGCGGTGGCGTCCGGCGGGGAAGTGGGCCGCCGGGTCCTCGAGCCACTCCAGGACGCTCTGCCGTATCCGGCCCGTGGGAGCCCCCGGGAAAGTCACCGTCATCCGTCCGCCTTCCGTCCCCGGCCTCCTCGTACGCAGTGTTCCCACTGTGGCCGGGGCGACGCCGCCGCGTCCGGGACTCGGCGGCCGTTGTCCGGTACCGGACGGCCGCGGGGGCGGGGGGGGGGGTGGGGTCCCCAGGCCGATGTGGGGGGGGGGGGGCGGGCAGCTGTGGGGGGGGTCTCTCCCTGGGCTTTCCGGTGTCGCTCGACCAAC
>NZ_JBVJOT010000016.1:45899-140424 GCF_055583025.1 Streptomyces sp. NPDC104831 | reverse complement strand
CCCCCCCCCCCCCCCCCCCCCCCCCCCCCCCCCCCCCCCCCCCCCCCCCCCCCCCCCCCCCCCCCCCCCCCCCCCCCCCCCCCCCCCCCCCCACGACCGGTCCAACAGGTGTGCGGAGCAGGTAAGTCGGGAAGGCCGCAGGCACGGCACCGGCGGCGATGGGGGCGGGAATGTCGATAGGAACGGAGTGGGACGGGCCCCAGGTACCCGTCTCGGTCGGCGAGGGACAGGCGGCGACCGCCGCGCTGGCCTCCGCGGTATACCGGGACAGCCCGATCGAGGAGATCAAGAAGGCCGACAACGAGTGGCACCAGTCGACCGTCAAGGCCGGCCGGATCAAGATGTTCCGCCCGAATCTGGGCGAGGCGTTCTCGCGGGCCCTGGTGGACCGGATGCTGTCCGCCGGCCGCAAACCGCTGATCCAGTCCTTCGGCACGGAACCGCAGTTCGTGGTGGAACACGCCCTGGCCGCCAACAACATCCGCCGGGAGCGGGACAATCGGCTGAGCCTCATCACCCTCGTCTGCGGGCTCGTCTTCCTGCCCGGTTTCCTCGTCTGGCTGCTCGTCTTCCTGCTGCGCTCCTTCGTCGCCCGGCGCGACGACAAGCGGGCCGGGACGCTGGCCACCACCCTCCTGCTGGGCGTCGGCCTGCTCGCCGCGCTGTTCCTGGTCAAGATGCCGTTCGGCGGCTTCTGGGCCTGGTACGCCCGCGCGTGTGTGATCGCCCCCGTGCTCGGCTGGTTCTGGGCCAAGCGCCTGTGCGAGCGCACCGCCCACGATCTGCGCGCCCGCTGGGACGGCCTGCTCTCCGGCACCAGCGTCGGCGCCAAGATCCCGGAGGCCGTGCCGCGCGGCCCCGGCCACACCGCCGCCGAGGAACTGCGCCAGTCCCTGGCCCGGCTGAGCGCCGAGCAGCAGTCCAACTCGGTCTTCTACGCCGGCCCCAAGGGCATACTCGGCATGGGCACCCGCTGGGGTGCCTGGCAGCTCGCGGAGGACCTGGTGCCCGCCGACGCCGGCCGGGAGATCCACCCCTTCCGCAGCTGGGACGTGATACGCGCGATCCACGACCAGCTGGCCCTCCTGGAGCGCGGCCCGCTGCACACGGGCGGCTTCCCCAAGCCGTCGGTACGGCACTGGATCGTCACGCCGATCGGTGAGAAGGCCACGGCGGTCTCCCGCCCCGAGGGCGCCGACGTCGAGGCGTTCCAGATCAAGCCGCACGCCATACAGGAGATCTGCAACAAGCAGCAGTTCGGCAGCGGCGACCGGCACTACCTGGGCGTGCAGTGGACCCTGTGGGACGGACAGCTGGTCATCACCATGCTGATCACCGTCACCGTGCTGCACCAGACCCTGCGCATCGAGGTCACCGGGCACGCGCTCGGTCCGGTGAACCCGCTGTTCACCAGCAAGCCGGAGGCCCCGACCAAGGAGGTCGCCAAGTCCCTCAAGCCCTGGGAGAACCGCACCATCAAGCTGCCGCTGGTCACCGCGGACGAGGTCGTGCGGCTCGCCGTCCGCGCCCCGCTGACCTGGTACCCGCCGCTGCTGAACTGGCTCGGCGGCTCCCTCGGCCTGCCCGAGCCGTTCGGTCTGCGGCACGCCTGGGCCGACCAGCCCTGGCGGCATCGTTTCATGGCCGACGACGCGTTGCGCGCGGCCACGCCGGTGCTGCGCGTGGTGCACTCGGCGGCGATCAAGGTGCTGGAGGAGAACGGCGTGAACACCGAGAAGTTCGGCGCCCGCTCGGCGTTCCTCAGCGGCAACGTCCAGGACCCGATGCCGAAGAAGGCCGATCTCTACGACGCGTGACCGGGTGCCCTCCACCGGAGGGCACCCGCCGCCCGGCTAGGCGGGCCAGGCCTCCGCCAGCATCTTCCGGGTGTCGGCCAGCAGCTGCGGCAGCACCTTCGTGTGCCCCACCACCGGCATGAAGTTCGTGTCCCCGCCCCAGCGCGGCACGATGTGCTGGTGCAGGTGCGCGGCGATGCCGGCGCCCGCGACCGTGCCCTGGTTCATCCCGATGTTGAAGCCGTGCGCGCCGGACGCGGTGCGCAGGGCGGTCATCGCCTGCTTGGTCAGCTCCGCCAGCTCGGCGGTCTCCGCCCCGGTCAGCTCGGTGTAGTCGGCGACGTGCCGGTAGGGCACGGTCATCAGGTGGCCGCCGTTGTACGGGTACAGGTTGAGGACGGCGTACACCTGCTCACCGCGCCGCACGATCAGCCCGTCCTCGTCCGACTTGGCCGGGATCGAGCAGAAGGGGCAGCCGTCGCCGGCTCCCGGACCGGTCGGCTTGTTCTCGCCCTGGATGTAGGCCATCCGGTGGGGCGTCCACAGACGCTGGAACGCGTCCTGCGTCCCCACTCCGATCTGCTGCTCCGGCTCACTCGTCATGCTAGGCAGCATATGGCGTCACCCCCGCCCACCGTGCCGCCGGGGCGGACTCCGGGGGCCGCGCGCGCGAGCGGGCCCCCGGGACGGTGGTCCCGGGGGCCCGAAGCGCGGACGGATCAGATCTGGGCGCGCTCCTCGACGACCTTCGCGATCTTCGCGATGGCCTCGTCGAACGGGATGCCGTTCTCCTGCGAGCCGTCGCGGTAGCGGAAGGACACCGAGCCGTTGGACATGTCCTCGTCGCCGGCGATGACCATGAACGGCACCTTCTGCTTCTGCGCGTTCCGGATCTTCTTCTGCATGCGGTCCGAGGAGGAGTCCACCTCGACGCGCAGGCCCTTCTTCCGGGCCGCGGCCGTGAACTTCTCCAGGTACTCCACGTGCGCGTCGCCGATCGGGATGCCGATCGCCTGCACCGGGGCCAGCCACGCCGGGAAGGCGCCCGCGTAGTGCTCCAGGAGGACGGCGAAGAACCGCTCGATGGAGCCGAACAGCGCACGGTGGATCATGACCGGGCGCTGCTTGGAGCCGTCCGGGCCGGTGTACTCCAGGTTGAACCGCTCGGGCAGGTTGAAGTCGAGCTGGAGGGTCGACATCTGCCAGGTCCGGCCGATGGCGTCGCGCGCCTGGACGGAGATCTTCGGGCCGTAGAAGGCGGCGCCGCCCGGGTCCGGAACGAGGGGCAGGCCCTGCTTCTCGGCGACCTGGCGCAGGGTCTCGGTCGCCTCCTCCCATGCCTCGTCGGTACCGACGAACTTCTCCGGGTCCTTGGTCGACAGCTCCAGGTAGAAGTCGGTCAGGCCGTAGTCCCGCAGCAGGCCGAGGATGAAGGTGAGCGTCCTGTCCAGTTCCCCGGCCATCTGCTCACGGGTGCAGTAGAGGTGCGCGTCGTCCTGCGTGAAGCCCCGCGCGCGGGTCAGGCCGTGCACGACGCCCGACTTCTCGTACCGGTACACGGTCCCGAACTCGAACAGGCGCAGCGGCAGCTCCCGGTACGACCGGCCGCGGGCGTCGAAGATCAGGTTGTGCATCGGGCAGTTCATGGGCTTGAGGTAGTAGTCCACGCCCTCGTCGAGCTGCATGGGCGGGTACATGCCCTCGGCGTACCAGTCCAGGTGCCCGGACGTCTCGAAGAGCTTCCCCTTCGTGGCGTGCGGGGTGTAGACGAACTCGTAGCCCTCTTCCTCGTGGCGGCGGCGCGAGTAGTCCTCCATCACGCGGCGGACGATGCCGCCCTTGGGGTGGAAGACGGCCAGGCCGGAGCCGATCTGCTCGGGGATCGAGAAGAGGTCCAGCTCGGTGCCGAGCTTGCGGTGGTCGCGCTTCTCGGCCTCGGCGAGGAAGTCCAGGTGCGCCTTCAGCTCGTCCTTGGACGGCCAGGCGGTGCCGTAGATGCGCTGGAGCATCGGGTTCTTCTCGCTGCCGCGCCAGTACGCGGCGGCGTTGCGCATCAGCTTGAACGCCGGGATGAGCCGGGTGGAGGGCAGGTGGGGACCGCGGCACAGGTCCTTCCAGCACAGCTCGCCGGTCTTGGCGTCCAGGTTGTCGTAGATCGTCAGCTCGCCGGCGCCGACCTCGACGTCCGCGCCGTCGTCGCTGGAGGCGGAGCCCTTGAGGCCGATCAGTTCCAGCTTGTACGGCTCGTCCGCCAGCTCCTCGCGGGCGGCCTCCTCGGTGACGACGCGGCGGGAGAACCTCTGGCCCCGCTTCTGGATCTCCTGCATCTTCTTCTCGACGGCCTTGAGATCCTCGGGCGTGAACGGCCGCTCGACGTCGAAGTCGTAGTAGAAGCCGTCCTTGACGGGCGGGCCGATGCCCAGCTTGGCTTCGGGGAAGATCTCCTGGACGGCCTGCGCCATGACGTGCGCGGTGGAGTGGCGCAGGATGTTCAGGCCGTCCTCGGACGAGATCTCGACGCCCTCGACCTCGTCGCCGTCGGACAGTGCGTAGGTGAGGTCCTTCAGCTCGCCGCCCACGCGTGCGGCGATGATCGAGCGCTCGCCCGCGAAGAGGTCGGCGGCCGTAGTGCCCGTCGTCACCACGCGTTCTTCCCGCTCGGAATCGCGTTGGATGATCACACGGACGTCTGACACCGGTCTCTCCTGACTGAAGGTGGGTGCGGCGCCATACCAGGAGCGCGCGCACTGGCGATCGTACCGACCCGACGGCGCCGACCGCGAAACGGTTACTCCTCGCACCAGTCCGATTACACGTACGCCGTGGCTCCCGGGGCGGGGCCGGCGCACGGGGGCCGGGCGGGATCCGGCCGCCGTGGCGTCCGGCGGCTCGGCCCCGCCGCCGCCCGCCGGATCCGTACGTCGCCCCGGCCCACGCCCTTCCCGTACCCAACTGGCGTATGCCCCGGCGGCGTTATCGCCGTGGAGTGCCAACGGCGTTGCCGCACTGCCCTGTTGGATTCCGGCGGGCGTACGGCGCAAACGGCCCGGGTATCACCAAACGGGCAGAAGACGGAACGTCAACTGTCACGGGTGAGCGAGGAGTCGGGATGACGAGCTGGTACGAGGGGCCGCTGGCCGCCTTCGACACGGAGACGACGGGCGTGGACGTGGAGACCGACCGGATCGTGTCGGCCGCCGTCGTCGTCCAGGACGCGCCGGGGACCCGGCCCCGGGTGTCGCGGTGGCTGGTGAATCCGGGGGTGCCGGTGCCGGAGGCGGCGACGGCGGTGCACGGGCTGACGGAGGAGCACCTCCAGCACAACGGGCGCTGGCCGGCGCCGGTGATGTACGAGATAGCGGAGCAGCTGGCGGAGCACGCGACGCTGGGGCGTCCGCTGGTGGTGATGAACGCGCCGTTCGACCTGACGATCCTGGACCGGGAGTTGCGCCGGCACCGGGCGTCGTCGCTGGGGCGCTGGTGCGACTCGGTGCCGCTGAAGGTGCTGGACCCCCGGGTGCTGGACCGGCAGCTGGACCGGTACCGCAAGGGCCGCCGCACGCTGGCCGACCTGTGCGCGCACTACGGCGTGCCGTTGCAGGGCGCGCATGACGCGGCGGCGGACGCGCTGGCCGCGCTGGAGGTCGTACGGGCGCTGGGGCGGCGTTTCGCGACCCGGCTGGAGCGGTTGTCCCCCGCCGAGCTGCACGCGCTCCAGGTGGAGTGGCACGCGGCGCAGGCGCGCGGGTTGCAGGCGTGGTTCGCGCGCAGCGGTTCCGAGGAGACGGTGTGCACGCAGTGGCCGCTGCGGCCGGAGCTGCCGGCGGCTGCGTGAGGCGGCGCCGCGCACGGGGCGGCATGAAGAAGGCCGGTCCGCTGCGGCGGACCGGCCTTTCCCGGTGGGCGATACTGGGTTCGAACCAGTGACCTCTTCGGTGTGAACGAAGCGCTCTCCCACTGAGCTAATCGCCCGGGAACGCACTGAACAATACAGGTCCGGGCGCCCTTCGTTCAAACCGTCTCCAGCCGGCGCAGCAGTCCGCGCCGTCCGGCCCGCATCATCAGGCGGTGATTGAGGCGGAACAGCGGCCGACCGGGCAGCGCGAGCCGCCTGAGCAGCGGCCTTTCCACGTGGACCGCCTGGTCGTAGCGGGCCAGGGTGCCGGGGCCGCCGGGGGTGATCGTCCAGCGGGCCCAGCCGTGGAGGTCTCCGGAGAGGGCCGCCTCCAGGACGCCTGCGGCCGGGTCGCGGCGGGTCTGCCGCACGGTGGAGGTGAGGGCGAGGGGCAGCGCGGACCGGATGACGATCACGCCGCTCCGGTCGGTCAGTCGGGTCACCGACCGCACCTGGGGCCACCAGCGGGGGTAGTCCTCGACCTTCTCCAGCGCGGCGTAGACGGCGGCCGGCGGGGCGGACAGGGGCCACAGGCTGCGGAAGCGGTAGTGGTGGAGGTCCATGGGCCGAGTGTGCCCGGAAGTGGCGCGCTCATCCGAGTACCCGTACTCATGCGCCGCGCCGTGGGCCGGGGCACGCTCGGGGGGGGCGGGCGCCGCCGCCCGTGCCGCGGCGCTCCGCTCTCCCGTTGCCGTCAGGCCGGCATGCGGTCGCCGAGCAGGGCGAGGTTCTCGATGGCGGCGAGACCGTAGAGGGCGGTGTCGTTGGTGGACACCCAGGCCGCCTCGCCGCCTTCGACGAGGGTGGCCGGTCCGGTCAGCCTCTCGATCTTCCAGGGGGAGGACTCGGTGTAGCCGTCGGAGGCGTAGAACTTGGCCCAGGCCCGCTTGGCGAGGGCCGCGTCCCCGGTCTGTACGGCGGCGTAGGCGTCGAGGCGCGAGTGCCCCTGGAAGAGCAGCAGGCTGCCGAAGTTCGTGCCGTAGCGGGCGGCCTGTTCGGCCTTGGTGGCGTTGAAGTAGCGGCAGTAGTCCAGGTAGGCCTCCTTGAACTTCGGCATGTCGACGAGGTGGATGAGTTCGGCGCACAGTTCGTTGAGCCCGAAGGCGGCCGAGAGGTGGGAGACGGAGACGGCCGGGCGGTCGGCGACGGCGAACCTGCCGGTGTCGAGGTCGTACAGCCCGCTGCCCTGGACGAAGCCGTTGGGCTGGGCGGCGATGCCCTCCATCGTGGACAGCACGCGCGCCCTGGCCTTCTCCCACTTGGGTCCCCTGCGCTCCCACTCGGTGAGCCAGGCCGACACCAGGCCGCTCCAGTCGGTGCCGAAGCCGATGGACAGGGCGTGCCGGTCGGGGGTGTAGGGGTCGGTGCGGACCTTGCGCTGGGGGTCGAGGACGAGGAAGGTCTCGTCGGAGTCGACGTTGGCGTGCATGAGGTCGCCGACGCGTTCGTCGGCGGTGAGGAAGTAGTAGAAGCGGCGGTAGGTGGTGTTGGCGATGCGCTGCTGTTTGGCGCTGTCGGCGTAGTGCTGGACGCCGTGCCGGGTGCCGAGGCCGGCCCAGGTGCCGAGGTGGTAGACGTCGACCTCGCCGGTGTGCCGGGTCATGGCCTCGGCGAAGCGGAAGATGTCGGAGCGGCCGCTCCTGAGGTAGGCGTACCAGAGCCACAGGTCGGGCGAGAGTTCGGAGTTGTCCCAGGCGTAGCCGCCGATGTCGTAGCGCCACACGTGCTGGGCGGAGTCGTAGGTGTGCATGATGTCGCCGTAGTCCCAGAAGCCGTACCAGCGGCGCGTCTCCACCTGGTCCTTGTAGTAGGCGAAGAGGAAGTCGAGGTGGTCCTCGATCTTCGCCTTGGCCGGGGTGGAGCGGTCGGGCTCGGAGTACAGGCCGGGGCCGAAGACCTTGGCCTCGATGAGCCGGCCGGGCGGGGCGGCGAGCTGGGGCAGGACGCGTACGGCCCGGGCCTGCCGGGCGAGGGTGTCGGCGGCGGGGGTGGTGTCGTTGGCCCAGAACAGGAGTTCGCTGGTGCGGGCGATGCCGTAGGGGGTGCCGAAGCCGCCTTCGTAGTCCTCGTAGGTGATGTTGAGGCCCTCCAGCTGTTCGGCATAGGTGTCCTGGTCCATGCCGTCGTGGTAGAAGCGCAGGTCCATGGGCTGGGCCTCGGGCGACCAGAGCCAGAGGGTGACGGTGGCCTGGTCGGTGTGGGCGTCGCGGATGTCGAGCTGGGCGGGGAACTTCTCCCAGAAGTCGCGCAGGCCGAAGGAGAGGCCGCCGCTCGCGCCGCCGACGTAGCCGAATCCGGAGGCGCGCCGGCCGCCGCCGGCGGTGATCCAGCCGTGTCCCTTCTTGGTGCGCTTGCGGACGGTGAAGCCGTCGGCGGAGAGCTGGGCGAGGGTGTAGTCGCCCCAGTGCGGGACGTACTGCAGGCGGGTGGTCACCCGCTGGTCCCAGGTGGCCGGGTCGGGCAGCTTCCTGCCCTCGTACTGGGCGGCCTGCACGGCGGCGCCGGGGTCGCGGCGCAGTCCGGTGACGCCCTGGACGGCCTCGCGCAGCAGGCCGGTGCCCTCGCCGCCGACGCGGATGTGCCGGTCGTGGGCCGCGTCGCGCATCGGCACGGTGAAGCGGACGCCTAGGCCGCGGATGAAGTCGCCGCTCGCCCTGCCGGGCTCCTGGACGCCGTCGAAGGTGAGCGTGTGCACCATGCGGAAGGAGTCGGAGCCGGCGTAGAAGTACAGGCGGAGGGAGAACGGCAGCCATTCCCGGTCGCCCTTGCGGTGCTTGCCGTCGATGCGGACGACGGCCCGGACCGGTCCGTCCTGTTCGACGGTGACCCCGGAGACGGCGCCGTCGAAGCGTTCGGTCTTCACCGTGCCCTGGTCCTCGTCCTCGATCTCGGGCTGGCGCAGCAGGACGAGCCGGCCGTTCCGGGCGATCTCGGTGGAGCCGCGGGTGACGGACTTGATCAGCGTGGAACCGTTCTTGCCGATCCTCGCGGTGATGACGCCGGTGGAGACGTCGACGGTGCCGCCGCTCCGGTCGACGGTGACCTTCTTCGCGGGTGCGGCCGGGGTGCCGGTGGCCAGCGTGAGCTTGCCGGTGCCGGTACCGACGGCGTGGGCGGTCCACTTCAGGGAGCCGTCGGGCCAGTAGGCGAGCGGCCAGCTCTGGACGGGTACGTCCCGGCCGTCGGCGTCCGTGACCGCGAAGGACTGGTCCTCCCGGTGGGCGCCCATCGGCCAGGGCACGCCGACCGTGGTCCCGGGTGCGGCGCCGAGACCGCCGTCCTCCAGCCAGTCCAGGGTCACCGGGTCGGCGCCGTCGGGCGCGGGGGCGGGCGCGGCGGCGGCGTCCTGGGCGCCCAGGGCCCGGCTGAACTGGGCGGCCGCTCCGGCGACGGCGGCGGCCTTGAGGAGGGACCTGCGGGGGATGGGGGACATGGCCGTTCCTTCCGTGGGCAATGCGGTCAGGGACATGACAGATGTGGGTACGGCGTCCAGGGCGCCGGTCCCGGAGCGGGGGGCCGCGGGTCCGGCGGCGCCCGGGCCGCGAAGACCGCTCGTCCCGCGGAGCCGGAGTCCGGGCGCCGGTGGCTTACGGGACCTCGGTCTTCGGTGACCCGCAGGTTCCGGTGGTTCCGGGGGCCGGGCCGTTGCCGGGTTTCCGGTGGGGCCTCGGTCTTCGGTGACCGCCGGTTCCGGTGGCGTTCCGGGAGCCGGGCCGTTGCCGGGTTTCCGGTGGCGCCGCGCTCGACGGGCCGCCGACTCCGGGCGCGTCCGGCACCGGGCGGGCGTCGCGGGTCGCCGCGGCGGCCGGCCCCGGCGGGCCGGTGTCAGCGGCGGCGGCAGCGTTCCTCGACGGCGACGGCCGCCGCGGCCACGACCCCCAGCACGGGGACCGCCAGCGGAGCGATGAGCAGGGCGGAACAGCAGGTCAGCACGGCTCCGCCGACCAGCAGGAACGAGCCCGCCGGGTCCCGTACGGTACGGCGCCCGGCATCGGCGAGCAGGACCCGCCAGCGCTCCCCCGGCGTCCACACCGCCGCCGCCCGCAGCCCCGCCACCGCGAGCCCGAGCAGCGCGAGCAGCGCGAGCAGTCCGACGGCACCGACCGGCGGACCTCCGGGCAGTCCGGCGTGCGCGGCCCGCACGTCCAGCCAGGCGATCGCCGCGGCGGCCCAGCCGGCGGCGCCGACGATCCAGCCCCCGCGCAGCGCGGAGCGGAAGTCGGCGGCGAACTCCCGCCGGCCACCGCCCTGGTGGGCCGTGCGCCGGCGCAGATGCCGGGCGCCGGCGGCGAACGCGGCCGGGTAGGTGACCACGCCGAGGCAGCCCACCGCGATCCACACGCCGGTCAGCAGCGACTCGGCGAAGACGCCGTACCGCTCCGCGAACCCGGACTCCCGGCGCGGTCTCACCCGTGCAGAGGACATGGCTCAGCCCTTCAGTCCGGAGGTCGCCATGCCGTCGATCAGATAGCGCTGGAAGGCGAGGAAGAACAGCAGCACCGGCAGCAGCGCGACCAGCGACATGGCGATCATGCCGCCGTAGTTGGCGGCCACGCCGTCGGAGTCGCGGAACATCATCAGACCCAGGGAGACGGTGTACTTGCCGGGCTCGTTGAGGTAGATCAGCGGGCCCATGAAGTCGTTCCAGGCGTTGATGAAGGTGAAGATCGCGCTGGTGATGAGCGCGGGCCGGCACAGCGGCAGCACGATCGACCAGTAGGTGCGCAGGTGTCCGCAGCCGTCCAGGCGGGCGGCCTCGTCCAGTTCCCGGGGCAGGTTCCGCATGAACTGCACCATGAGGAAGACGAAGAATGCCTCGGTGGCGAGGTACTTGCCGATCAGCAGCGGGACGTAGGTGTTGACCAGCTCCAGCTTCTGGAACAGCACGTACTGCGGGATCAGCAGCACGTGGTACGGCAGCAGCAGCGTGCCGATCATGAGGGAGAACAGCAGGTTGCGGCCGGCGAACCTGATGCGCGCGAAGGCGTACGCGGTCAGCGAGCAGGAGATCAGGACGCCGACGACCGCGCCGCCCGCGTAGAGCAGGGAGTTCTGGAAGAACGTCCAGATCCTGATGTCCGCTATGCCGTCGGCGAGGCCCTTGAAGTTGGACAGGACGGGGTGGGACGGGAACGGCGTGAGGCTGTTGACGATGTCCTTGCCGGGCTTGAACGAGGCGCCGAGCACCCAGACGACCGGGTAGAGGATGACGGCCAGGACGAGCAGGGCGCCGAGGTGCCAGGCGAGGGAGCCGGCCCGCCGGCGGCCCGGGCCCGGGGTGCGGACGGCGGCCCCGCTCACCGGGGCCTTGGTGGTGGTCGCGCTCATCGGGCGTCCTCCTCGTAGTGCACCCACCTCTTCTGGGACCAGAAGAGGCCGGCCGTCACCAGCGCCACGGCGAGCAGCAGCATCCAGGCCATGGCGGAGGCGAAGCCCATCTGGGCGTTCTTGAAGCCCTGCTGGTAGAGGTAGCAGGTGTAGACGAGCGTCGCGTCGGCCGGTCCGCAGGCGGTGTTGGAGACGACGTAGGCCGAGCCGAAGATCTGGAAGGAGTGGATGGTCTCCAGCAGCACGTTGAAGAACAGGACCGGGGAGATCATCGGCAGGGTGATGTTCCAGAACCTGCGCAGGGGCCCGGCGCCGTCCATCTCGGCCGCCTCGTACAGCTCCTTGGGGACCTGCTTGAGCCCGGCCAGGAAGATGACCATCGGCGCCCCGAACTGCCAGACGGTCAGCGCGACCAGGCAGTACAGCACCCAGTCCGCGTTGCCGACCCAGCCGCCGACGTGGAAGCCGAGGAAGCTCTGCGTACGGTCCACGACGGCGCCGTCGGAGAACAGCGAGCGCCAGACGAAGCCGACCGAGACGCTCGCGCCGATGAGCGAGGGGGCGTAGAAGGCGGCCCGGTAGAAGGCCTGGCCCCGGCGGCTCTGCGCGAGGAGCAGGGCGACGCCGAGGGCGAGCAGCAGCTTGAGCGGGGTGCCGATGACGACGTACTTGGCCGTCACCTCCACCGACTTCTGCCAGCGCGGGTCCTCGAACATCCTGGTGAAGTTGCCGAGACCGACCCACTTGGGGCTGGTGAAGAGGTTGTAGTCGGTGAACGCGAAGTAGAGCGAGGCGATCATCGGGCCCGCGGTCAGCAGCAGGAAGCCGGCGATCCAGGGGGACATGAACAGGTAGCCGGCGAGGTTCTCCCGCCGCCGGCCCGGCCGCCCGGTCCTCGCGGTGGCGGCCGGGCGCGCGCCGCGGGTCGCGGGCACGGAGTCCTTGACGAGCGTCACGGCGTTTCCCATCAGGCCTGGAAGGCGGCTTGGGCCTCGGTGAAGAACTGCTTCACCGCGTCGGATGCCTTGGTCCTGCCCTGCCCGAGGTCACCGCCGAGGCGCAGGAAGGCGGCCTCGACGGTGTCGGCACCGGACGGGTGCGGGGTGATCGTGCCGAGGACGCCGGCCTTGGCGGTGTCCTCCTCGTACCGCGCGATCTCCTTGTCGGTCGCGTCGGCGGGCCGGTAGGCCGCGTACTGCTCGGTGCTCGCGAGGATGCCGCGGTCGTAACCCATGATCCTGCCGACCCGGGAGTCGTGGACCATGAAGTCGATGAACTGCGCGACCTCCTTGGGGTGCGAGGTGCGGGCGGAGCCGCTGAGCATCAGGGAGGCGAGGTACTGGCCGGTGTGCCTGCCGTCCGTGGTGGGGATGGGCGCGAGGCCGTACTCGCTGTCGCCCTCCGCCGAGTAGCGGACGGTGAAGTTGTCCCAGGTGAACTCGGAGGCGCCGTGACCCGCGGAGAGGGAGGACTTGGGCTTGTCCTGCTGGACGACCTTCGGGTCGGTGACGAGGCCGGCCCTGACCCGGTTCAGGCCGTCGGTCCACCACTCCGTCAGGTCGGCCTCGTCGAAGCCGAGTCCGTCGCCGGTGAAGAAGGCCTTGCCGTTCTGGCGGAGGTAGAGGTCGTACAGGTACATGATGGTGAAGTAGCCGGTGTCCCCCGGGACCTTCGTCTTGTCGTGGACGGTCTTCAGGGCCTTGAAGTACTCGTCCCAGGTCCAGCCCGGCCGCGGCTCGACGCCCGCCTTCCGGAAGAGCCTCTTGTCGACGACGAGCGACATGGTGTTGGAACCGACCGGAATTCCGAGCTGCTTGCCGTCGACCTCGCCGACCTTCGTGACACCCGCGCGAAAGTGATCCAGGCTCAGATGGCCGGCCTCCACCTGAGGCCTGAGATCGAGAAGAATTCCGCGCTTGTCGTACTTCCTGAGAAAAGTGACGGCGCTTTGGAAAACGTCCGGGGGGTTTCCGCCGGCGGCCTGGGTCTGGAACTTCTCCCAGAACGATTCATACGTCTGGAAGTCGGTTTTTACCTTGATCTTCGGGTATTTCTGCTCGAAGAGGGCGATCGACTGGTTGATCTTCTTGGCCCGCTCCTCGGCACCCCACCAGGAGTAACGGATGGTCACCGCGCCGTTCCCGGAGCCGCTTCCGCCACCGCAGCCGGTGGTCGCGGCCAGCCCGAGCGTGGCCGCCGACGCCCCGGCCGCCTTCAGGATCGTACGCCTGTCAAGATTCCTGGTTCCCACAGTCGGGCCCTCCCCGCAGCACCTTCGCCACGCGCATGAATCGTTTCAAGTAAGCGCTTGCTGGCACAAGGTACGAAGGGGTCCGAGGTGCGTCAATGACCCGGGCGGGATTTTCTTGCGGGCGGTGGACGCGGCGTACCCGCGCCGTCGCCCTCTCCCCCGGGCGGGAACCGACCGGCCCGCCGGCCGTTCCCACTGGTGGGGGAAGCGTGGCCGACGGGCCGAACGGACCGGACGGGAAATCAACGGGGAATCAGACGGGCAGGGAGGCCAGCCAGTCGAGCAGGATCCGGTTCGTCTCCCGCGGACGCTCCTGCTGCACGAAGTGCCCGCAACCGTCCAGGATGTGCGAACCGAGCAGACCGGGCAGCGTCTCGGGGTACGCCTCGACCGCGCCGGCCAGCCAGGCGAGGGAGGCGTCCCGCTCGCCCCCGACGAACAGCGAGGGCCGCGTGATCGGCGCCCCCGCGTAAGCGGCCAGGTCGGCCCAGTCCCGGTCCATGTTCCGGTACCGGTTCAGCGCCCCGGTCATCCCCGTCCGCTCGAACTCTCCGGCGTAGACGTCGAGGTCCCGCTCCCCCAGCCAGGAGGGCAGCACGCCGGTGGGGAAACGTTCGCGCAGGGTGCCGCCGGCCCCGACGAAGTGCGGGTCGGGAGCGCCGGGGGCGGGCATGGTGTCGGCGGACAGCGCCGCGTAGAAACCGGCGAGCCAGCCGCGCACGTCGGGTTCCATCTCGGCTTCGGCCCGGCCCGGGCGCTGGAAGTAGGAGACGTAGAACTCCGGCGGGCTGTGGGGGCCCGGCCTCGCCTCGCCGGGTCCCCCGGTGCCGGGCTCGTCACCGTCGGCGGCTCCGCCCATCCGGGCGAAGACCTCGCTGGGGCGGGGACCGCCCGGTGGGGTGTACGGCACTCCGAGCAGACCCACGGCCCGGAACACATCCGGCCTGGTCAACGTGGACATGGCGGCGATCGTCGCGCCCCAGTCGTGTCCGACGAGCACGGCGGAGCGCTCGCCCAGCCCCTCCACCACGGCGACGTTGTCCGCCACCAGGTCGAGCATCCGGTACGCCTCCACGGCCTTTGGCCTGGAGGAGCGGCCGTACCCCCGGACGTCGATCGCCACCGCGCGGTAACCGGCCGCGGCGAGCGCCGGCAGCTGGTGCCGCCAGGCGTACCACGACTCCGGGAAACCGTGCAGCAGCAGCACCAAGGGGCCACTGCCCTGCTCGACCAGATGGATACGGCCCGCCGGGGAGGGGAGGAGGCGGTGCGTGGGGGCGGCGGTGGAGGGGGCGGACGCGGTCGCGGGGCTGGCGGCGGGTTGCATGGGGCCTCCTGGGTCTCCTGTGGCTTGCGAGAGCTGGGGGTGGTGTCCGAGCGGTGTCCCTGGGGTGGGGCGCGGGGGTCGGGGTGCCGTGCGGCGGGGGACGTGAGCGGGTTGCCGCCGGCGGCCTTGTGGGGGCCGGTGAGCGGGATACTGCCGGGCGGACGGTGCGGACCGATGAGGCGTCTGTCGGGCTGGGCGGGGCCTGCCGCCCGGGAGCTCGTCATGATGATCCGGTGCGTGGCCGGGCCACGACGAGGGTTGTTGCCGTTTCGGCAAAACGGGCGCTGGGACCTGCGGAGGTGCCGGCGAGGGCCGCCGTTGCACGCCGGTACGGCGAGCCGGATGCCGGGCGGACCGGGGCGCCCGGCGGGGTCCCGGCCCGGGCGGGTTCACGCTCACGCCCCGAGCCGGATGCCGGAGCGAGTGGTGACGCCGGATGGACGGCGACGCCGGACCGCCGGTGAGGCCGGACGGGCGGCGGTGCCGAATGGGCGGGGGCGTCGGATGACCGCCGGTGACGGCGGATGGGCGGTGGCGTCGGACCGCCGGTGACGCCGGTCCGAGCCGGTGAATGCCCGCGCCCGGGAGCCGGTCCCCGGCCCGAGCCGTGAACACCCCCGCGCCGCGTCGGACACTGAACACGGTGGGCTCGCTCTCAGGGCACCGGCCGGCGAGACCGGGAGAACGGCCAGGGGCCTGAGGCCGGCTCCGGAGAGGGGGTCGGGGCACGGCGGGCACGCGCCGCGCGGCCGGCAGGGCGCGGACGGCGAGTGCCGCGGCGACGGTGGCGGTCGCGGCGAGGGCGGTGGTGAGGGCGCCGCTGCCCTCCGGAGAGGGTCCGACGTTCGACGAGGGCCGGGTAGTCGCGCCGTCGCCCGGGCGTACACCGGTCCGACGCGGCCTGCGGCCGGGCCGGGAGCCTCGGCCGGGGCGAGCGCCCGTGTCCGGTGTCCGTCTCGGTGTGCGGGTGTGCACGGCTCGGTCCGGCGTGCGGCGGCCTGTCGCGGCGGCTGGGACGGTCTCGCCTCAGGGCCCACCCCACCACGTCCGCCTCACGGGCCCCTGAAGGCCTTCCCGGCCCGCCCCGCCACCGAGGGGCCGGGTCCCGGCCGGCGGGGCCGCACACCGCCCCCAAGGGACGACAGGGGCCTGTCGGCGCAGGAGGCACCGCTCGCCCAGGGCCTGGAACACGCTCGGGATACGCCGACGGCCCACCTGCATGTCACAGGCGGGCCGTCGGTCCGGGTGGGCGATACTGGGTTCGAACCAGTGACCTCTTCGGTGTGAACGAAGCGCTCTCCCACTGAGCTAATCGCCCGGGCGCAGGAAGAACATTACCGCATGTCAGGGGGTGCTTCCGACCGGGGCCGGGCGGCGGACGCGACCGGCCCCCGCGGCCGCCTCACTGATCCTTGATCTTCCAGGGCATGACGAGGCCGAACTTCCAGAGGTAGATCCCGGCGAGCACGCCGATGACGACCAGGCCGATCACGGTGAGGGTGATGTTGCGGCGGCGCACCTTGGGGTCGAGGGCCCGTTGGGCCGCCTCGGTGACCTTGCGTTTGGTCCAGCGCAGCACGAGCTGGGCCCAGACGAACTCGGTCGCCCAGATGGCCATGCCACCGAAGATCACCACCCAGCCGGGGCCGGGCAGGGGCAGCATGATGATCCCCGCGACGACCACCGCGAGGCCGACCACGAAGACCCCGACCTGCCAGCTCAGGTGCAGGAGTCTGCGTTCCTTGACGAATTCCGGCGCCCGTGAGCCGAGCCCGCGGTCGGCTTCCTCACCGGCCTCGGACCGGCCCGCCTTCGCCTTGTCTGCCGTCACGACGACCTCACCCGGCTCGTCACTCCCCGTATTCATACAGACAAACCCTACCCGAGTGAATCCAGTCACCGGAATGGCGGTCGATCCGGTACGAGTTCTCGGCCGGAAGAGTTACGTAAACACACGCAAAACCCTCAGAGGGGTTTACAACGGCACCGTAGGTGGCATGTCGATTTCGCCGACGTGCGAATCCCCGAGCGCACACTGAGCGAAAGGCCCTGGCGCTTATGAACACCACGGTCAGCTGCGAGCTGCACCTGCGCCTCGTTGTGTCGAGCGAGTCCTCCCTGCCTGTCCCCGCAGGCCTGCGGTACGACACGGCCGACCCCTACGCCGTGCACGCCACCTTCCACACCGGAGCCGAGGAGACCGTCGAGTGGGTGTTCGCCCGCGACCTCCTCGCCGAGGGCCTGCACCGGCCCACCGGCACCGGCGACGTCCGCGTCTGGCCATCCCGCAGCCATGGTCAGGGGGTCGTGTGCATCGCCCTCAGCTCCCCGGAGGGAGAGGCGCTGCTGGAGGCCCCCGCGCGGGCCCTGGAGTCCTTCCTGAAGCGAACCGACGCCGCCGTGCCGCCCGGCACGGAACACCGGCACTTCGACCTGGATCAGGAGCTGTCGCACATCCTGGCGGAGAGCTAGACCGCGGCCCTTCGAAGCAGCCCGGCGCCGTCCACTCGGGGAGACGGCTCGGGCCAAGACAACCGCATACGGCAACGGACCGGCGCCGCCGTCGTGAGCGTTCACGGGGCGGCGCCGGTCTGCCGCCGCCGGCCGCGGTGCGCGAGCGGTCGACCACCGGGTGTGTGCGGCACCCCGGGCCGGCCTCCGTACGCGCGCCGCGCCCGCCGCCCCGGTGCCACCGCACGGCCCGGGCCCGGCGGCCGGGAGCCCCTTGGGGCAGGAGGGTGCAGGAGGGCGTTCTCCCGGTGATCGGGGCCGCGAAGGAGGGGTGCGGTCGGCCCGGTTGTCGCTACCATCGGCCAGCATCGGCGGGCGCCCGCCCGACCCCCAGGCCAGGGAGCGAAACGTGCTGATCACCCACGACACCCGGTGCGCCCTCGACACCGTGGTGGATCTGGTGAACTCCGCGCCCGAGGACGACGCGGCGGCGGACGGCCTGCCCGATCTCCAGGCACTCGCGGAATTCGTAAGAAGCCACAAGATCAGCGATGTCGGTGTGCTGTCGGCCCTGGACCTCTCGGCGGTGCGCAGGATCAGGGCGCGGTTCTCGGCGATCTTCGCGGCCCCGGACGCCCGGTCCGCGGCGGTGCTGATCAACGAGTTGGTCGCCGGTGCGGGGACCACTCCCCGCCTGACCGATCACGACGGCTACGACTGGCATGTGCACTACTTCGCGCCGGGCGCCTCCGTGGCCGACCATCTCGCCGCCGACTGCGGGATGGCGCTGGCCTTCTTCGTGGTGGCCGGGGAGCAGGAACGGCTGCGGCGCTGTGAGGCGCCGGACTGCCGGCGTGCCTTCGTGGATCTCTCCCGCAACCGCTCGCGCCGCTACTGCGACAGCCGCACCTGCGGGAACCGGCTGCACGTCGCCGCCTACCGGGCGCGGCGCAAGGAGGCGGCGGGCTGAGCGGAGACGGACCGGGGACGGCTGCGCACGGTGCCCGGGCGGTGCGCCGATGCGACGTCTGTCCCGGCGGGTGGCGCCGGGACAGACGTGTACGGCTCACAGCAGCAGCAGGTCGTGCAGCGCAGCCATGAGCAGCAGGCACCCGATCACCGCCAGAAAGATCATCAGCGGTGGCTGGGAAAGGGCGAAGAGGCACCCGCGAGGCTCGTCCTTCGGCGGCGCGGCCTCGCTCTGCGTAGTGTCCAGCATCTCGCGGCAGATCATGGCGCACCCGGCGCCCGGCCGCGATCGGCGCCCGGTGATCTCGCAGGTTGCACCGATTACCGTGAGGTCTCGTTCGGATGGTGAACGATTCCGGCCGCCCCGGGAACCGTCTGTGACCCTTCAGCCAGTTATGTGACTGTCATATGCCGTGCTTCTTGAGGATGGCCTCGATGTCGCTGAAGTCGTCCGCCGCGCCGGCGGAGCGGGGCCCGGCGGACCGGGGGCCGGCGGGGCGTGCCGTGGGGCGGGTGGCCCCGCCCAGGGGCGGTGCCGAAGCGGCGGGCGCCACCGCCTCCCGCTCCGCGCGTCCGGCGCCGGTGGCGCCGCGCCGGCGCTCCACCGCGCGGGTGCCGGTGAACAGGAGCCAGGCCGCGCCCAGCACCCCGAAGCCCGCCCAGGCGGTGGGGCTCAGCGCGGTGTCGGCGAGCCAGCCGACGACCCCGGTCATCACCAGGCCGATCGGCACGAGCGAGTAGGCCGCGAGGCGGGCCGCCGTCAGGAAGCGTCTGCGGTAGGCCGTGACCACCGCGATACCCAGGCCCGCCACGGAAACGGCGGAGCAGACTGTCTCGGGAAGCATCCGGTCCTCCTGGCGGGCTCGGTTCGTCGCTTCCATCGTGCACCGCCCGATCCCCGCGGGGCCATGGTCCAGCCGGACATCAGGGACATCTCCGGGTCCTCCCCTCCGGAAGTACCGGTGCGCGGCCGGCCGCGTGCGCCGAGGTCCCGGTTGGGGCGCCCCCGCCCGGCCTGGAAGACTGGTGGGCATGAGCGACTCCTCCCCCGCACACGCCGATCCCCTCGTCCTCGACGTCTGGTGCGAGCTGCAGTGCCCCGACTGCCGTACCGCCCTGGACGACGTACGCGCCCTGCGCGCCCGCTACGGCGACCGGCTCCGGCTGCGGCTGCGGCACTTCCCGCTGGAGAAGCACAAGCACTCCTTCGCCGCCGCGCAGGCCGCCGAGGAGGCGCTGGAGCAGGGCAAGGGCTGGCCGTACGTGGAGGCCGTACTGGAGCGGGTCGCGGAGCTGGACCGTCAGGGAGAACCCTTCCTGGTCGAGGTGGCGCGGGAGCTGGGACTGGACGCGGAGGAGTTCGACACCGCGCTGATCGACGGCCGGCACATCCTGGCCGTGGACGCCGACCAGGCCGAGGGAAAGGCGATCGGCGTGACCGGTACGCCGACGTACGTCATCGGCGGTGAGCGTCTCGACGGCGGCAAGAGCCAGGAGGGCCTGCGCGCGCGCATCGAGGACATCGCGGACCGCCTGCTGGCCGACCGCGCCGCCGGATAGGCCCGAGCGCCGCCCGGGGGCGGTCCGCCCCCGGGCACCGGCTACAGCAAGGGCTTGCTCAGGCAGTGGAGCACCGGTTCGTAGCCGAGTGACGTGTACAGGTGCTCGGCGGGGGTGTTGCCCGTGAAGACGTTGAGGCCGAGGACGCGGCGGCCGGACCCGGCCGCCTGGCGTTCCGCGAGGAGCATGAGCGCACGGCCGTGTCCGCGGCCCCGGTGGGCCGGGGACGTCTGCACGTCGAACACGAACGCCTTGGTCTCCTGCACCGCCACCCACAGGGTGCCCACCGCGCTGCCCTCGTGTTCCAGCACGCTGAAGAGCATGCCGTCGGTCGCGAGGCCCTGCGGCAGCAGCCGGGCGTGGTCGTCGCGGGACTTGGCCCGGGCGGCGGCCTCGGGGACGCCGAGATCGATCCACGTGCGGGCGAACCGCTCGCTCTCCGCCGCCAGCCAGGCGCCGTACTCCTCCTCCGTCATGGGCCGCGCGCGGCTGCCCTCGGGCAGCGCGGGCGGGCTGCCGCCGAGGCGTTTCTCCATGCCGCGGTTGCGCACGGTGTAGCCGAGGGTGCGGAACAGGCCCAGGGCGGCGTCGGCCGCGACGGGCACCAGGACCTCCATCTGCACGCAGCCCCAGCCGCGGGCCACCTCCTCCGCGGCGAGCGCCGCCACCGTGCCCCGTCCGCGCCGCCGGTCGGGCCCGGCGATCCGCAGGTCGATGATGCGGGCCACCGGGTCGCCGAGGGACGGCGAGGTGCCGAGGTGGATCTCGCCGACGGGACGGCTGTTCACGCACACCGCGAAGCGCCGTGAGCGGGTCCCGTCGGGGTTCTGCCGGAGCGGCTCGGCCGGCCGCAGGGTCGTCGTCATCACAGGTGTTCTACCCACGTCCACCCGCCGAGTCAGCCGGTTTTCCCGGTTCAGGGGTCCAGGTCCCGCCCGGACCGCTCGTCGAAGACGCGCATCGCCCCGGCGGTCACCGGGCCCCGGGCGCCGGGCAGTTCGCGTCCGTCGATCCGGTGCAGGGCCTGTACGTCCCGCAGGCTCGAGGTGAGGAAGACCTCGTCGGCGCGCCGGAGGACGTCCAGCGGCAGGTCGGTCTCCCGGGCACCCGTCCACTCGACGACCAGGGCGCGGGTGATGCCGGGCAGGCAGCCGGAGGCGAGCGGCGGGGTGTGGATCTCGCCGTCCAGGACGACGAAGACGTTCGTCGCGGTGCCCTCGCAGAGCCGTCCGGCCGTGTTGCCCAACAGCGCCTCGGAGGCGCCGTGTCGGCGGGCGTGGTCGAGGGCGACGAGGTTCTCGGCGTACGACGTGCTCTTCACGCCGGCGAGGGCGCCGCGTTCGTTGCGGGTCCAGGGGACGGTGACCGCCGCGGTGGAGTCGGGACGGCGGGTGGTCCCGCCGACGGCGACCACCAGGGTGGCCCCCCGCTCGACGCGGCCGGTGCCGAGCGGGCCCGGGCCGCCGGTGCAGGTGATCCGCAGCCGGCCGAGCGGCATCGGGTTGGCTTCCAGTACGGCCGCACAGGCGCGGCGGATCTCGTCGTGGTCGGGGTTGGGCAGGCCGAGGACGCGGGCCGAGCGGGTCAGCCGGTCGAGGTGCCGGGTGAGCGCGAACGGCTCGCCGTGGACCGTCTTCACGGTCTCGAAGACGCCCTCGCCGACCGTCAGGCCGCGGTCGAGGACGGAGACCAGGGCGGATTCCGCCTCCCGCAGCCCGCCGTCCAGCCAGATCCTCATCCGAGCGCCTCCCCGGTCTCCTCGTACGCGCCCGACGCCACCGCGAGCAGCCGGGACGCCTTCAACTCGGTCTCCCGCCACTCCCCCTCCGGGTCGGACCCCCAGGTGATGCCGGCGCCGCTGCCGAAGCGCAGGACGCCCGCGGCGCGGTCGATCCAGAAGGTGCGTATGCCGACCGCCAGCTCGGCGGTGCCCCGGTCGGCGTCCACCCAGCCGATGCCGCCGCAGTAGGGGCCGCGCGGTGCCGTCTCCAGCGCCTCGATGATCCTGAGGGCGCTCGTCTTGGGGGCGCCGGTGACCGAGCCGGGCGGGAAGGCCGCCGCCAGCAGTTCCGGCCAGCCGGCGTCCGCGCGCAGCTCGCCGCGCACGGTGGAGACGAGGTGGACGAGGCCCGGGTGCTTCTCGACCGCGCACAGGTCGGGGACGCTCACGCTGCCGGTCGCGCAGACCCGCCCGATGTCGTTGCGGACCAGGTCCACGATCATCACGTTCTCGGCGTAGTCCTTCTCCAGGAGGTCCGCCTCGGTGCGTCCGGTGCCCTTGATCGGACCCGACTCGACGGTGCGGCCGTCCCGGCGCAGGAACAGCTCGGGCGAGGCGGTGGCGATCTCCACGCCGTGCTCCGGCAGCCGGATCGTGCCCGCGTACGGCGCGGGGTTGCCGCGGGCCAGTACGGCGGTCAGGGCGTCCACGTCGGCGCCGGGGGCGACGGGCGCGCTGAGCACCCGGCAGAGGTTGGCCTGATAGACCTCGCCGGCCGCGATGTGCGCGCGGATGCGGCGCACGGCCGCCGTGTACGCGGCGCGGTCCAGGGAGGAGGTCCACTCCTCCGGTCGCGGGCCCCGCCAGCCGCCGGGGCGCGGCGCGGGCACCGGCTCCTCGCGCACGTCCGCGAAGCGGGCGCAGGTCAGCCGGCCCTCGAAGTCCGCGCAGACGGCCCAGAAGCCGGTGGAGTCCAGGGCGGCCGGGTCGCTGGTGACGTCGAGCAGACCGGTGGCGACACGGTCGCCGAAACGGGCCAGAGGGGCAAGTCCCGAGGGGTGGTGGAGCACGTGGTCGAGTCTAGGTCGGGTGTCCCGCGGGTGGCCCCGGGATGTCCCGGAGGGGGCGCTGACCACGAGGTACGCGGGGCGCACCGCAGCACGCTGCGCAAACGCGTTTTTGTGCTGGCCCAGGAATCCGCTAGAGTTCAACACGTCGCCGGGACGCGGAAGCGGACCGGAAACGACAAGCGGACGTAGCTCAGTTGGTAGAGCGCAACCTTGCCAAGGTTGAGGTCGCGAGTTCGAGCCTCGTCGTCCGCTCGAAGGAAGAAGGGGTCCTCCCGGTCCCCTACACTCCTGGTGGAGTGGCCGAGAGGCGAGGCAACGGCCTGCAAAGCCGTCTACACGGGTTCAAATCCCGTCTCCACCTCCAAGGACGATTAGCTCAGCGGGAGAGCGCTTCCCTGACACGGAAGAGGTCACTGGTTCAATCCCAGTATCGTCCACTGGATCCTCGGATCCCGGATCTTCTCGAAGGTCCCCCGCGCGATTAGCTCAGCGGGAGAGCGCTTCCCTGACACGGAAGAGGTCACTGGTTCAATCCCAGTATCGCGCACTGCCTGTGACTCGCGGGTCACGGTTCCCGGACGATTAGCTCAGCGGGAGAGCGCTTCCCTGACACGGAAGAGGTCACTGGTTCAATCCCAGTATCGTCCACACAGCAAGGAGCCCCCGGCCGTCTCGTACGGCCGGGGGCTCCTGCGTGCGCTCAGCTGGAGAACAGCATGCGGCCGAAGCTCTTGTGGCGCTGGTGGCCGTAGTGACCGTGGTCGCCGTGGTGACCGCCGTGCGGGGCGCCCCAGGCGGGCGCGGGCGGGGCCGCGGGGTAGGCCTGCGGGGCGGGCGGCGGGGGCGGGGCCGGCTGCGACCACTGGGCCTCCAGCCGGGTCAGCGCCTCCAGCTCGCCGTAGTCGAGGAATATGCCGCGGCAGCCGCTGCACTGCTCGATCTGGACGCCGTTGCGGTTGTAGGTGTGCATCGGCGCATGGCACTTCGGACACTGCATGCTCGGCTCAACTCCTCGCCGGTCGGTACTGCTTCGTGTTCCCCCAGGACAGACTCCGTCCGGCCCCGGGCGGTTGCAGCCTAGTCCGGGTTCGCCGGCGCCGGTCACGAAGGGTGCGCGGGGGCGGACGGCATGCGCGCGCAGGCGTCCGCCACGGCCTGCTCCGCCTCGTCCAGCGGGCGGCCGGCGGCGAGCGCCTTGGCGATCGCCAGGGCGGCCGTCTGCACGGTGAGCGCGCGGGCCGGGACGTCCAGGGCGGGCCACGGGTCGCCGTCCGCGGGCACGGCCGGGCCGCCGGCCCGCCGGTAGGCGGTCAGGAAGCGGGTCCACTCGCCCGGCGGGAGGAGCCCGCAGGCGTACCAGGCGGCGGGGCGGGCCAGGTCCCAGGCGGGGACGCCGGCGCCGAGGTCGTCCACGTCGATGAGCCGCCACGGGCCGTCGGGGGCGGGGTACCGGACGAGCTGGCCGAGGTGCAGGTCGCCGTGGCAGAGGGCCGCCGGACCGGGCATCGGCGCCTTCGCCCTGGCCCAGGCGGGCAGGGCGGCCCAGGCGGTGAGGACAGGGCTCGCCGCGGGGCGGGCGGGCGCGTCGGGCGCGGTGCGCAGGGCCGAGCGGAGCCGGTCGAGGGCGCGGGCGGCTTTGGCGGGGCCGCGCATCGGGGGCAGACCGGTGGGGACGGGGGCGCGGTGCAGCCGGGCCAGCAGCGCGGCCACGGCCTCCCAGGGGGCCGCGTCGGGGTCGTCGGGGTCGACGGGGGCGCCGTACGGCCAGAGGGTGGCGAGGCGGTCGTGCGGATCGTGCAGTGGGGCCGGGGCGGGGGTGAGGGGTGGCAGCAGCACGTCCGGGAGCCGGGCGGCCGTGGCGACGCGGAGGGTCAGCGCGGTGCGGTCGGTGCCGGGGGCGTGCGCCTTGGCCACGGCACCGGCGTGGCGGACGACGGTGGCGTCGGGGCGGGTGGCGAGGGGAGCGCCGGCGCAGGCGCAGGGGGCGGGGGTGCCGTGGGGGTGGGCTGCCGCCTTGGCGTGGGCGGTCAGGGCGGATACGAGGGGATCCGCGGGGGCGGGGGTGTCCGCGGCCGTGCGGGGGGCTGTGTCTGCGGTCAAGGCTGCCTCGGGAAGGGTGGCTGTCCGGCCGAGGGTACCCGGGGGCCGGGCGGGGGCACGGGGTGGTCGCGGGGCGGGCCGCTCGCCGCGTCGGCGGGGTGCGGCGAAGACCGGCGGCGGCGCGGTGCCCGCGGGGGACGCGGCAGCCCCGCGGGCCGGCGCCGGGGGGACCGGAGCAGCAGTGCGGCGGCGGAAGTCCGCCGCCGTGACGGCGGGCCGCGGCGCGGTGGCGGGAAACGGCTAATGCCGGCGCGGCTCCCCAGCCGCGCCGGCATTGTTGCCGTCCGCCGTACCCCCGTCCCCACGGGGTTGCATGGATCGATGTCCCCGCCCGGACCGCTCTTCCGGGCCTGGGGTCGCCGCTCAGCGCCCCAGCATCGCACCCACGGACGACGCTTGTGTGGCCACCGTCTCCCAGCCGTCGAAGACGAGCAGGAGCAGGGCCGCGAGGGGAAGGGCCATGAGCGTCGCCACCAAGGGGTGGCGGCGGCCCGTCCGGCGGGGAGCGAACGCCGTGCGTCGCGGTGCCGTGTGGGCCATGGTCCCTCTCCTGACTGTTCGGTTGTCGTCGGCAGCGGCGGGCGTCCTGGCTCGGGGGACGAGTACCGCACCCGCCGCTTGTCCCCAAATCTAGGCGCGGCCCCCGCGGGTGACGTCATGCCCTCGTACCGATTGCCGGGCCTCCGCGAGGATGAGCCCCGGGCCGCGGAGTACTCCCCTGGGTGGAGAAGCGCGCCCGGGTGTCGGGGTCTTCCCGGAGGGGGCGCCCGCTCTGTCCGGTCATTTCGGAAGCATCCCGCTCACCGGAGGGAGTGACTTCGATCACTCGGACCGGTGTCGCGAGGGGGTCCGGGAGCCGGCCGCGAGGCGGGACCCGGGCCCGCCCGGGGACGGTCCGGGCCCGGTGGCCGGCGGGGGTGGCGCCGGGGATGCCGCCGCTCCGCGTCAGCTCAACCTCCCGGAGCGGCAGGCGGGTTGGCAACCCGAGCGGCTTGAAGTCGCCGTAACCCACGGCGTGCTGACCGGGTTTCACCTCCGCTGGACGGCCCGCACAATCCGTCCCGCCGCAAGGGCGCGGCCTCTGCGCGCGGGCGGCCGTGGAAACGTAAGCTGTGCCACGTCACAGGGACCGGGCAGCGGGGATGAACATGGCGATGATGCGCCTGAGGCGCGAGGACCCGCGCGTCGTCGGCTCGTTCAGGCTTCACCGACGGCTCGGCGCGGGCGGGATGGGCGTGGTGTACCTCGGCTCCGACAAGAAGGGGCAGCGGGTCGCGCTGAAGGTGATCCGGCCGGACCTGGCGGAGGATCAGGAGTTCCGGTCGCGGTTCGCGCGCGAGGTGTCCGCGGCCCGGCGGATCCGCGGCGGCTGCACGGCCCGGCTGGTCGCCGCCGACCTGGAGGCCGAGCGGCCCTGGTTCGCCACCCAGTACGTGCCCGGCCCCTCCCTGCACGACAAGGTCGCCGAGGAGGGGGCGCTCGGCGCGGCGGACACGGCGGCGATCGGCGCGGCCCTGTCCGAGGGGCTGGTCGCGGTCCACGAGGCGGGTGTCGTCCACCGGGACCTGAAGCCCTCCAACATCCTGCTGTCCCCCAAGGGCCCGCGGATCATCGACTTCGGCATCGCCTGGGCCACCGGGGCCTCCACGCTCACCCATGTGGGCACCGCGGTCGGCTCCCCCGGATTCCTCGCGCCTGAGCAGGTGCGCGGCGCGGCGGTCACCCCGGCCACCGACGTCTTCTCCCTGGGCGCGACCCTGGCGTACGCCTCGACCGGCGACTCGCCGTTCGGGCACGGCAGTTCCGAGGTGATGCTGTACCGGGTGGTGCACGAGGAACCGCACCTGGCCGGCGTACCGGACGCGCTGGCTCCGCTGATCCGGGCCTGTCTGGCCAAGGACCCCGAGGAGCGGCCCAGCACGCTCCAGCTGTCGTTGCGCCTGAAGGAGATCGCCGCCCGGGAGGCACAGGGGCTGAACGACGTGCGGCCGCCCCATCCGCGGGCCGCCGAGGCCGACCGGCCCACCGGACGGCTCGCCGACACCTACCCCGAGCCGCAGCGCGCCCAGCGGCGCGGCTCCCCCGTAACGCCGCCGCCCCGCGGGGGTGCCCCGGCCCGGGGCGGTGTGCCGTCCAGGGGCGGGGTCTCCGCGCGCGGGGACGTGCCGTCTCGTGGGGGCGCGGCCGCGCGCGGCACCGGGCGCGGCGGGGTCCCCTCCGCCCGGCGGGGTGCGGTACGGCCCACCCCGGCGCCTCGCGGCGGCGGCCCGCGTTCCGGCGGCGGCCGTCCGGCTCCGCGCGGTGGTGCCGGGCGGCGCCCGGCGGGGGGTGCGCGAAGGCCGGCCAATCCGCGGCTGCTGCGGCAGCGGCTGTTCGTGTTCGTGGTGGTGACGCTGCTGGTGGCGCTCGGCATCGCGGTGGCCCAGGGCTGCCAGGGCCCGGCGCGCGGGCTGGGCGGCGACGGCGGCATCCGGCAGGAGCGCCACGCGCAGCCCGTTCGTCCGGCGCAGCCGGGCCACGGGGTACGGACCGTGACCGCGCCGCCGGATGACGGCGCGCCCGCGGCCGGCCGGCCGGCGTAGCGGCCGCGGGTCACGACGCCCGGGAGCGGGAAGCCGGCCGGGCGCCGGAGACGGGGCCCTCCCGCCGGATCCGGGAGACAGCGGCCGGGTGCCGGGTGCGGTGCCGGAGACCCGGCGGGACGCCGGGTGCCGTCCCGCCGGTCAGGATGCGGGGCGGCCCGTCGTCACCGCGTAGAACGCCACCGCCGCCGCCGCGCCCACGTTGAGGGAGTCGACGCCGTGGGACATCGGGATGCGGACCCACGCGTCGGCGGCGGCCAGGGCCTGCCCGGACAGTCCGTCGCCCTCCGCGCCGAGCATGAGCGCCACCCGGTCCATGCGGTGCGGGGCGGCCTCGTCCAGACTGACGGCCTTCTCGTCCGGGGTGAGCGCGAGCAGCGTGAAACCGGACTCGCGGACCGGGTCCAGCCCCTTCGGCCAGGTCTCCAGCCGGGCGTACGGCACGGAGAACACCGCGCCCATGGACACCTTGACGCTCCGCCGGTACAGCGGGTCGGCGCAGTCGGGCGACAGCAGCACCGCGTCCATGCCGAGGGCCGCCGCGGAGCGGAAGATCGCGCCGATGTTGGTGTGGTCGTTCACCGCCTCCATGACGACCACGCGGCGGGCGGTGCGGAGCAGTTCGGCGGCCGTCGGCAGGGGCTTGCGCCGCATGGAGGCGAGGGCGCCGCGGTGCACGTGGTAGCCGGTGACGCGTTCGGCGAGTTCCGGGCTGACGGCGTACACCGGCGCGGGGAGTTCGTCGATGACGTCGCGCATGACGTCGATCCACTTGGCCGAGAGCAGCATCGACCGCATCTCGTAGCCCGCTTCCCCGGCCCTGCGGATGACCTTCTCGCCCTCGGCGATGAACAGGCCCTCCGCGGGCTCCCGCCGACGGCGCAGCTCGACGTCGGTGAGGCCGGTGTAGTCGCTCAGGCGCGGGTCGTCGGGGTCGTCGACGGTGATGAGATCGGCCACAGGGTGTTACTGCCTTGTCCTGGAAGTGCTGCCAACGGCTGGGTGGTGCTCGCGTCGGGCGGGGTCGCCTCAAGGTAACCCCGGTCGCGGGCGGTCAGGGAGCGGGCTCCGGGCCGACCCGTACGACCTCGCCGACGACGATGACCGCCGGGGGCTTCACGTCCTCGGTCCGGACCGTCTCGGCGACCGTGGCCAGGGTGGCGTCCACCCGGCGCTGGGCGGCCGTCGTGCCCTCCTGGACCAAGGCCACCGGCGTCGTCGGCGGCCTGCCGTGCGCGACGAGCGTCTCGGCGATCTTGCCGATCTTGTCCACGCCCATCAGGACCACCAGGGTGCCGGTCAGCTTCGCCAGCGAGGGCCAGTCGACCAGGGAACGTGCGTCGTCGGGCGCGACGTGCCCGCTGACCACGGTGAACTCGTGCGCGACCCCCCGGTGCGTGACCGGGATGCCGGCGGCGCCCGGCACCGAGATGGAGCTGGAGATGCCGGGGACCACCGTGCACGGGATGCCGGCCTCGGCGAGCGCCTGGACCTCCTCCATGCCCCGGCCGAAGACGAACGGGTCGCCGCCCTTGAGCCGGACCACCGCCTTGCCCTGCTTGGCGTGCTCGATCAGCGCGTTGTTGATGGCCTCCTGGGCCATGTAGCGGCCGTAGGGGATCTTCGCCGCGTCGATCACCTCGACGTGCGGCGGCAGCTCGGCGAGCAGATCGCGCGGGCCCAGCCGGTCGGCGATGACGACGTCCGCCTCGGCGAGCAGGCGCCGGCCGCGGACGGTGATCAGGTCGGGGTCGCCGGGGCCGCCGCCCACCAGGGCCACGCCGGCGGTGCGGGTGCGGTGGTGCGGGGCGACGAGGGTGCCGTCGCGCAGGCCCTCCACGACCGCGTCCCGGATGGCCGCGGTGTGGCGGGGGTCGCGGCCCCGGGCGTGCGTGGTCAGTACGGCGACGGTGACGCCCTCGCTGTGGCCGGTCGCCGGGGTCCACGCCGTGGCCTGGTCGGCGTCGTCGGAGCGGACGCACCAGACGCGGTGCCGCTCGGCCTCGGCGGAGGCGCGGGTGTTGGCGTCGTGGTCGCTGGTGGCGATGAGCGCGTACCAGGCGTCGGCGAGGTCGCCCTCGGCGTAGGCCCGCCGCTCCCAGGCGATCTCGCCCGCCTCGGCCATGGCCTCGACCGAGGGGGTCGCCTCCGGGGAGACGACGGTGATGTCCGCGCCGGCGGCGATCAGGGCCGGGAGGCGGCGCTGGGCCACGGTGCCGCCGCCGAGGACGACCACGCGGCGGCCGGAGAGGCGGAGGCCTACGGGATAGGCGGGGTGTTCGGCCATGAGGGCGTCCTCCGGTGGCTTTGCGGTGGCGCTGACGTGCGGATTTTACGTGGGCGGCGGTGCGGGTGGGGCGGGTGTCCGGTGGCTGGGCGGGGGGGCCGCGCCACAGCCGCGGACGCCGGTGCGGGAGGGTGAGCGGGTGCGGCGGGGCGTGCCCGTCGTCCGGCCCGGGTGCTTCCCGGGCCGGACGCGCGGGCAGGGGCCCGCCGACGCCGGCGGGCGCCCGGTACCGCGCGTACCGGGCGCCCGTCCCCTACTTCTCGGTGACGCCCGCCGCGTCGAACGTGGCGACCTCGTGCATCGCCCTCGCCGTGCTCTGCACGAGCGGGAGCGCCAGCAGGGCGCCCGTGCCCTCGCCGAGGCGGAGGTCGAGGTCGACCAGGGGGCGCAGGCCCAGCTTGTTCAGCGCCGCGACATGGCCGGGCTCGGCGCTGCGGTGGCCGGCGATGCAGGCCGCGAGGACCTCGGGGGCGATCGCGCGGGCGACGAGGGCCGCCGCGCCGGCGCTGACGCCGTCCAGGATCACCGGCGTGCGCAGGGACGCGCCGCCGAGCAGCAGGCCGACCATGGCCGCGTGCTCGAAGCCGCCGACGGCCGCGAGGACCCCGATCGGGTCGGCCGGGTCCGGCTGGTGGAACTCCAGCGCGCGGCGGACGACGTCGGTCTTGCGGGCCAGCGTCTCGTCGTTGATGCCGGTGCCGCGCCCGGTCACCTCGGCCGGGTCGGCGCCGGTGAAGACGGAGATCAGCGCGGCGGACGCGGTGGTGTTGGCGATGCCCATCTCACCGGTGAGCAACGCCTTGTTGCCGGCCGCCACCAGGTCGCGGGCGGTCTCGATGCCCACCTCGATGGCGGCCTTGACCTCCTCGCGGGTCATGGCGGGGCCGGTGGTCATGTCGGACGTGCCACCGCGGATCTTGCGCGGCAGCAGGCCCGGCGTGGCGGGCAGGTCGGCGGCCACGCCCACGTCCACGACGCACACCTCGGCGCCGACCTGGGTGGCGAAGGCGTTGCAGACGGCTCCCCCGCCGAGGAAGTTGGCCACCATCTGGGCGGTCACCTCCTGCGGCCAGGGGGTGACGCCCTGGGCGTGCACGCCGTGGTCGCCGGCGAAGATCGCGACGGCGGCGGGTTCCGGGATCGGCGGCGGGCACTGGCGGGACAGCCCGCACAGCTGTGCGGAGATGATCTCCAGCATGCCGAGCGCGCCGGCCGGCTTGGTCATGCGCTTCTGGCGCTCCCATGCCTCGCCGAGCGCCTTGGCGTCGAGCGGGCGGATCTGTGCGACGGTCTCGGCGAGCAGGTCGTGGGGTTCCTCTCCGGGCAGGGCGCGGCGGCCGTATGTCTCCTCGTGCACCACCCAGGACAGGGGGCGTCTCTTGGACCAGCCGGCCTGCATCAGCTCGGGCTCGTCCGGGAACTCGTCGACGTACCCGACACACAGGTAGGCGACGACTTCCAGGTGCTCGGGCAGGCCGAGCGCGCGGACCATCTCCCGCTCGTCGAAGAAGCTGACCCAGCCGACGCCGAGGCCCTCGGCACGGGCGGCGAGCCAGAGATTCTCCACCGCGAGCGCCGAGGAGTAGGGCGCCATCTGCGGCTGGGTGTGACGGCCGAGCGTGTGCCGGCCGCCGCGGGTGGGGTCCGCGGTGACGACGATGTTGACCGGGGTGTCGAGGATGGCCTCGATCTTCAGTTCCTTGAACTGCTTGGCCCGGCCCTTCGGCAGCGACTTGGCGTAGGCCTCGCGCTGCCGCATCGCCAGTTCGTGCATCGTCTGCCGGGTCTCGGCGGATCTGATGACGACGAAGTCCCAGGGCTGCGAGTGGCCCACGGAGGGCGCGGTGTGCGCGGCCTCCAGGACCCGGAGCAGCACCTCGTGCGGGATGGGGTCGCCGCGGAAGCCGTTGCGGATGTCGCGGCGCTCGCGCATCACCTTCAGGACGGCCTCGCGCTCGGCGTCGGCGTAGGCGGGCGCGGCCGGACCGGCGGACTGTCGTGCTTCCGCCACCGCGGCCGTGCCCTCTTCCTGGTCGGCGGCCCCGGTCCCCGGGTCCTCCGCGTGCTGTACGACGCCGGGCGCGGGCTCCGCGTCCGCCCCGGCCGGTTCGCCCTCGCGGGGCGCGGGCACGGTGGCCACCGGCTCCGGCTGCCCCGGGCCCTGCGGTCCGGCCGCGGGCGCCGGCTGGGGGGTGGCGGGCACCTGGCCCTGCACCGGCACGAACTGCCTAGGCGGCTGCGTCGGGTCCGGTACGGCGGTGTCCGGCGCCGGCGCCTGCGGGACCGGGTGGGGCCGGGGCGCGGCGGCCGGTGCCGGAGCGGTGGCCTCCCCTGCCTGCGGCTGCTGCGCGGGGGCGGGCGCGACGGGGGCCGCCGGGGCGGCGGGGCCGGCCTCGGGGACGACGGGGGACGACGGAACGTCGGCGCCGGGGGCGACGGGGGCCACCGGGACGCCGGCTTCGGCCTCGGCCTCGGGTACGGCGGGAGCCACCGGGACGCCGGCTTCGGCCTCGGGGGTGGCGCCGGCGCTGTGCGGGGCGTTCTCGGGGAGCGGCGCTCCCTGCGGCTGGAACACGGGCGGCTCGGGCGCCTCGACGGGTGCCTGCGGGTGCGGCGCCTCGGGGGTCTGCACCGCGACGGGCTGGGCGGCCGGTACGGCGGCCGGGTCCGGCTGGGCCGGTACGGCAGCGGGGGCGGCGGCGCCCTGCGGGATGACGGGGTCGGCGACCGGAGCGGGGGGCTCGGCCACCGGGGCGACGCCGTCGGCCGGGGCTTCGGGGGCGGCCGGGTCGGTGGTCTGGGCCGCTTCCTGGATCACGGCCGGGGGCTCGGCGGGGGCCGGGACGGTGGCCTGGGGCACCTCCTGACCGGCGGCCTGGACCGGCTCCTGGACGGTGACCGGAACCTCGGCGGGAGCCGGGTGGGCGGGGGGCGCCTCCTGGTCCGTGGCCGGGGCCGGCTCCTGAACCGCGGCCGGAACCTCGGCGGGAGCCGGGAGGACGGCGTGGGACACGTCCTGACCGGCGGCCTGGGCCGACTCCTGGACAGCGACCGGAACCTCGGCGGGAGCCGGGGCGGAGGTCGGCACCGCGTTTTCGGCCTCGCCCTGGACGGCGGCCGGGGCGGTGGCCTGGGCCGGCTCCTGGGCCTCGGCGGAAGCCTGGTCGATGGGCGCCACGGGCTCCGGGGCGTCGGCGGCAGGCTGGAGCCGGACGGGGTCGGTGACCTGAGGGGCGATGACCTGCGCGGCGGCCTCCGGCCGCACGGCCGGGGCGGGCTGCGCGTCCTCGGCCGGTTCGGCGGCCGCGCTCGGCTGCGCCGCCTCGGCCACGGCGGGTCCGGGGGCCGGGGCGTCGGTCGCCTCGGCCGTCGTGGCTCCGGTCCCGGGCACACCCGGCGCACCGCTTGCCTCGGGGGCCACGGCCGCTTCGGGGACCACGGCCTCTTCGGGGACCGCGACCTCTTCCGGGACCACGGCCGCTTCCGGGACCACAACCTCTTCCGGGGCCACGGCCGCCTCGGGGACCACAACCTCTTCGGGGACCACGACCGCCTCGGGGACCACGGCGGCGGTGGCCTCGACAGTCGCCGCGGCGGCCTCGGCGGCCTGCGCGACCTGCGGGGCCTCCTCGGGCACCGTCTGGTCCGCGGCTGCCGGTTCCCGCACGGCCTGCGCCGCATCCACCGCGTCCGCAACGGTCCCGGCACCCTCGGCCGGCACGTCCGGAGCCGTACCTTCGGCAGCCGGTGCCTCCGCCGGGGCCGTGTGCGCCACCCCGTCGTCTCCGTGTACGACGGGTACGTGACCGGTGTCGCCGGACGCGCTCTGGGCCGCCGCCTGGCTCGCGAGGCGGGCCACCGTGGCCTGGGCCGCGTCGGCCGGCTCGGCGGGGGCGGGCGCGGCCGGGCCAACCGTTTCGGCAGCCGGTGCCCGCGTGCCGACCGGAGCCTGGGCCTGGGCAGCGGCCTGAACCGGGGCCTGAGTCTCCTCCTGAACCGGCGCCTCGGCCCCGGCCGGAACCTGGCCCTGCGTCTCGGCCGGCACCTCCGCGGCCTGGGCCTCGCCCGGGACCCGGGCCTGCGCGTCCGCCTGGGGCTGAGCCCCGGCCTGGCCCTGGACCTCGCCCTGTCCCGCGGGCGCCGCTCCCCAAGGAGCGGCGTTCTGAGGGGCCGGCTGGGGCTGGGCGTCGAGGTACTCGGGGCCGGAGGCCGGCGGGGCGGGCTGTCGTACCGGTGCTCCGGCGGGGCCGCGGTCGGCGAGGGAACGGACCGGGCTCGCGGAGGCGTCCGGGATCGGCGGGCCGAGGTGCAGCGGACGGCGCGGCGGCTGCGGCGCGGCCGTCGCATCGTGCGGCGCCGAGAGGATGGGCGACGGCGGCACCGACGCGGGACCGGAGGCGGGCAGGCGGACACCGCCGAGGTCGACCGAGCCGGTGTCACGGCCGGCCGTCTCGTGCGGGCCCGGCTCGTGGACGGCCTCCACCACCGGTTCCGGGGCGGGTGGCGGCACCTCGTTGCCCCACGCGCCCTGGGCACCCGGCAGCAGCAGGTCCTCGTCCTCGGCGGGTGCCTCGGACAGGTAGGTGTACGCGCCGTGCGCGGGGACGCCCGGCTGTTCCACCATGCCTGCGCTCTCCGGCTGCCCCTCGCCCGGGACCTGGCCGGTGTCGGTCATGCGTACCCCTCGCCCATCGGTTAGTGCTCCTACGACCAGCTCACCCGGAACGGCGCACCGACCGCCCCGCAGTGAAGAACGAGCGTCCGTGCCCAGCGGCACGAACGGCCCGCCGGAAAAGGCGACAAAGCCATTCAGTGGCATTGTCCCGGCCGTTCGGCCGTCGCGACAGCATGATCCGCGACAGCCCGCTGTGGACTGCGCCACGTTGCGCGTCCTCCGGTCCGCCGTACCACACCCGCCCCAAGACGGGCGTGCGATCCGGACATTGGCGAACGAAGTTCGGGTCACCGGTGCGGTACAACGATCGGCCAGCCTACCGCGCGCGGTATGACAACACGATCACGGGGCGCGATCGGGCAGTACCCCGCTGAGCAGGAACGCCACGTTCCGCTCGGTCTCGGTCCAGGCCCGCGTGTCGAGTTCGACGGACTGGACCAGGGCGCACTGGACCCGGTAGCCGTGCTCGGTCAGGTCGCGGCCGACGCGTTCGGCGGCGTCCCGGGTGGCGGCGTGGGTGACGATGCGCTGCGGGCGCCGGTCGGCGACCGCGGAGAGGACGGCCGGTCCTCCGCCGCCGACCCGTACGACGTCCGGCTCGGGCAGGTCCTCCAGGACGTGCGGGGCGCTGCCGTGGACGATCTGGAGCTGCACCCCGAAGCGGCGGGCGGCCCGCTCGGTGCGGGCGCAGGCGTGCGGGTCGTGGTCGACGGCGATGACGGCCGCGCCGGCGCGGGCGGCCTCGGCGGCGAACGCGCCGGCGCCGCAGCCGATGTCCCACACGAGGTCGCCGGTCCGGGGCCCGAGGCGGGCGAGTTGGGCGGCGCGCAGCAGCTCCTTCTCGCCTTCGCCGAGACCACCGGCCGGACCACCGGCCGGACCACCGCCGGGGCCACCGGGCGGACCCCCGGCGGGGCCGCCGCCCGGGCCTCCCCCCGGCCCGTCGCCGTGTCCGGCGTCCGCCTGGAGGCCGTACCCCTCCTCGGGCTGCGGGCCGTAGCTCGCGTCCGGCTGCACCCAGCCCCGCGGGCCGGTGCCCGGGTCGCGGCCGGCGATCCAGCCGCCGCCCTCCCCCGCGCCGGCCCGCCCGCCGATGACGATGACGACGTTGGGGTCGCGCCAGGTGTGGTCGGCGGCCTTGTCGGAGGTGACGACGCTGACCTGTTCGCGTTCTGTGCCCAGTTCCTCGCAGATGACGAAGGTGCGGTGCACGCCCTCCAGCAGCAGCCCGAGTTCGGCGGGGCCGGCGCCCGGCGCGGTGAGGACGGCGACCTTGGTGTGGGCGCGGCAGACGTTCACGGCGCGGCGCAGGGTGCGCGGGTGGGCGACGACCACCTGGGCGTCGTCCCAGGGCATGCCGGCCCGGGCGAAGGCGGCGGCGACGGAGGAGACGGCGGGGACGACCTCGACCTCCAGGCCGAACTCGGGCGCGCGCAGGGTGCGGACGACGCCGAAGAAGCCGGGGTCGCCGTCGGCGAGGACGACGGCGGTGCCGCGGTGGGCGGCGATGCGGCGGGCGGCCAGGGGGAGGCTGCCGAGGCGGACGCGTTCGGCGGTGGGCGGTACCTCGGGCAGCGCCAGGTGGTGGGCGGCACCGGCCACGAGGGTGGCCGCGCCGAGGGCGCCGCGTGCCGCGGCGGTCAGCGGCGAGCCGTCCCAGCCGATCACCGTGACCCGGTCGGCCATCGTCGTCAGTCTCCAGTGGTTCTGCGCGGGTCTTCGGGGAGGGAGCCCGTTCGCGGGCTCCGTGAGCGTACCTGGTGAAGCTCGGAAGACTCAGTTCCAGTCCGAGTACGAGGTGAAACCACTCGCGTCGGCCAACTGCTCGCCGACCCCGGCGAGGTCCTCGGGCAGCAGGCTCCAGACGATGACGTCGGTGCGCACCCGGGCCCAGCCGCCGTCCTCGGTCCTGGCGCGGGCTATCCAGGCGTTGCGCAGCACGCCCTCGCTGATGCAGCCGATCTTCTGGGCCACCTGCTGGGAGGCGGTGTTGTCGGCGGCGGTGCGCAGTTCCAGCCGCTCGAACTCCTGGTCGTGGAAGAGCCACTGGGCGATGGCGAGGGCGGATTCGGAGGCGTATCCCTCGCCGCGGGCCCAGGGCGCGATGACGTAGGCCAGTTCGCTGGAGCGCACGCGCCAGTCCGTGTTCTTCAGGTGGACGAGGCCGACGAGCCGCTGGGTGAGGAACTCGGTGACGGCGAGGACGATGCCGTGGCCGCCGGTGCGTTCGCCGGGGGCGAGCCGGGTGATCCAGTGGCGGGCGTCGGCCTCGGTATAGGGGTGGGGGACGGTGGTCCAGGCGACGACCTGTTCGTCGTTCATCATCTCGGCCAGGGCGGGCACGTCGTCCTCGTCCAGGGGACGCAGCACCAACCGCTCCGTGCTGATGGAGATGTTGGGGAAGGTGCTCGTCATGCGCCGCTCCGTAACCTTCGGAAGATTCCTCGGAAGACCGTCCGGGCCGTCAGGTCCGCTGAACTGCCCAGCATGCAGCATGGAACCACCGGAGCGCACGACGGGGTCCGTTCCCGGCGAGGGAGCGGACCCCGTGCGTCGTCGGACGCGGTGGGCGTGCCGTCAGCCGCCGGTCGCGGGCAGGACGGAGCCGTGGTACTTGTCCTTGATGAAGGCGCGTACCTCGGGTGAGACGAGCAGTCCGGCGAGCTTCCTCACCCGTGGGTCGTCCTCGTGGCCGCGTTTGACGGCGAGGAGGTTGGCGTACGGGTTGTTCTTCGCCGACTCCAGCAGGATCGCGTCCTCGGCGGGGCTGAGGCCCGCGTCCTGGGCGTAGTTGTTGTTGATGACCGCGGCGTCCACGTCGTCGAGCGAGCGCGGCAGCTGGGCGGCCTCCAGCTCCTTGAACTTCAGGTGCCGGGGGTTGTCCGTGACGTCGGCGGGGGACGCGTCGGCGCCGGCGCCCGCCTTCAGCGCGATGACGCCGCCGGCGGCGAGCAGCTTCAGGGCGCGGCCCTCGTTGGTGACGTCGTTGGGCACGGCGACGGTGGCGCCGTCGGCGAGGTCGGCGACGTCCTTGGTCCGGTGCGAGTAGACGCCCATGGGCGGCAGATAGGGCTTGACGACCGAGACCAGGTCGGTGCCCTTGGACTTGTTGAAGTCGTCCAGGTAGGGCTGGTTCTGGTAGAGGTTGGCGTCCAGCTCGCCCTCCTGGAGGGCGGTGTTGGGCAGGACGTAGTCGGTGAACTCCTTGATCTCCAGCTTCAGGCCGGCCTTGGCGGCGAGGTGGTCCTTGACGTAGGCGAGCACCTCGCCGGCCGGGACGGCGGTGGCGCCGACGACGAGGGTGTCGTCCTTGCCACCGCCCTTGCCGGAGTCCGTGCCGGAGCCGCAGGCGGTGAGACCGAGGCCGAGGGCCAGGGCCGCCACCGCGACGACGGACGTGCGCATGGCTTCAGTCCCCCTCGGCGGGTCAGAAGGAGGGGATGACCGAGCCCTGGTACTTGTCCTCGATGAACTTCTTGACCTCGGGCGAGGTGAGGAGCTTGGCGAGCTTGGTCACCCGCGGGTCCTTCTCGTTGCCCTCCTTGACGGCGAGGAAGTTGCCGTAGGGGTTGTCCTTCGGGGACTCCAGGACGAGGGCGTCCTTGGCGGGCTTCAGGCCGGCGGAGATGGCGTAGTTGCCGTTGACCACGGCCGCGTCGACGTCGTCCAGGGAGCGCGGGGTCTGGGCCGCCTCGACCTCCTTGAACTTGAGGTCCTTGGGGTTCTTGGTGATGTCCCGCGGGGTGGCCTCGTTGCCGGCGCCGTCCTTGAGGGTGATCAGCCCGTTGTCGGCGAGCAGCTTCAGGGCGCGGGCCTCGTTGACGGCGTCGTTGGGCACGGCGACGGTCGCACCGCTCTTGAGCTCATCGGCCTTCTTCACCTTGTGGGAGTACAGGCCGAGCGGTTCCAGGTGGACCGTGACGACGGGCACGATGTGGGTGCCGCGCTTCTTGTTGAAGTCGTCGAGGTACGGCTGGTTCTGGAAGTAGTTGGCGCCCACCGACCCGTCCTCGGTCGCCGTGTTCGGCGCGATGTAGTCGGTGAACTCCTTGACCTCCAGGTCGAGGCCCGCCTTCTTCGCCAGCTTGTCCTTCACGAAGTTCAGGATCTCGGCGTGCGGGGTCGGGCTCGCGGCGACGATCAGCGGGCCGCTGGTGTCGGAGGAGCCGGAGTCCTTGTCGGAGCCGCAGGCGGTCAGCCCGAGGCTGAGGGCCGAGGCGGCGAGGACGGCGGTGGTGAGCTTGGCGGTGTTACGCACGAAAAGTGCCTTTCCTTAAGGGTGGTGCGACCCCGGGTACGAGTGGCCGGGGAGCCTGGGTGCCTTACGCGACCTTGCTGATCTCGGCTGCCGCGGGCTCCTTGGCCTTCAGCAGGCGGAGCTTCGGGGCGGGGCCGGAGCGGGCGCCGCGGCGGTGCAGGGAGCGGGCGGCGAAGTCGCCGGCGAACTGGATGAGGGAGATGACGACCGCGAGGATCGCCACGGTGATCCACATCAGTTCGGTCTCGAAGCGCTGGTAGCCGTAGCGGACGGCGAGGTCGCCGAGGCCGCCGCCGCCGACCGTGCCGGCCATGGCGGAGTAGCCGATGAGCGCGATGATCGTGGTGGTGGTGGACGCGATCAGCGAGGGCAGGGCCTCGGGGACGAGGACCTTGCGGACGATCGTCCAGGTGTTGCCGCCCATGGACTGCACGGCCTCGACGAGTCCCTGGTCCACCTCGCGCACGGCCGTCTCGACCAGGCGGGCGAAGAAGGGGATGCCGCCGATGGCGAGCGGCACGATCGCCGCGGTGGTGCCGATGGTGGTGCCGGTGACCCAGCGGGTGAAGCTCATCAGCGCCACCATCAGGATGATGAACGGCATGGAGCGGCCGACGTTCACGACCTGGCCGATCACCTTGTTGGCGAACACGTTCTGCAGCAGGCCGCCCCGGTCCGTGAGGACGAGGAGGATGCCGAGCGGCAGGCCGGCGACGACGGCGATCACGGTGGACCAGAGCACCATGGTGAGTGTCTGGCTACACGCGTCCGACAGCAGCGGCTGCATCTCCGACCAGGTCACTTGGCACCTTCCTTCACCAGCGGGGCGTCCTGGCCCACGACGTCTATCTGCAGTCCCTGCTCGCGCAGGAAGCCGATCGGGACCACGTTCTCCTCGTAGCGGCCGGGAAGCTCGATGCGCATCCGGCCGACCTGGAGGCCGCCGACGGTGTCGATGGCGGCGCCGAGGATGGAGATGTCGATGTTGTAGGTGCGGGCGAGCTGGGAGACGACCGGCTGGGTGGCGCTCTCGCCCTGGAAGGTGACGTCGAGGACGGTCCGGTCGGCGCCGGTGGCCTCGCCGCCCACCGGGAACAGCGCGGCGGCCAGCGTGGAGCCGGGGGTGGCCAGCAGCTCGCCGACGGTGCCGGACTCCACGATCCGGCCGCGCTCCATGAGGGCGGCGGAGTCGCAGATCGACTTCACGACGTCCATCTCGTGGGTGATGAGCAGGACGGTCAGGCCGAGCTGCCGGTTCAGGTCGCGCAGCAGCTGGAGGATGGAGCGGGTGGTCTCCGGGTCCAGGGCGCTGGTGGCCTCGTCGGAGAGCAGCACCTTGGGGTCGCCGGCCAGGGCGCGGGCGATGCCGACGCGCTGCTTCTGGCCGCCGGAGAGCTGGGCGGGGTAGGCCTTCGCCTTGTCGGCGAGCCCGACCAGGTCGAGCAGCTCCAGGGCCTTGCGCGAGCGCTCCCTGCCGGACGTGCCGAGGATCTCCAGCGGCAGTTCGACGTTGTCCTGCACGGTCCGCGTGGACAGCAGGTTGAAGTGCTGGAAGACCATGCCGATCCGGCTGCGGGCGCGGCGCAGTTCCCGGCCGGCGCGCGGGCCGCGGCCGGCCAGGGCGGTGAGGTCCTGCCCGGCGACGGTCACGGTGCCGGAGGTGGGGCGCTCCAGCAGGTTGACGCAGCGGATGAGGGAGGACTTGCCGGCGCCGGACTGGCCGATGACGCCGTAGACCTCGCCTTCACGAACGTGGAGATCGACGCCGTCGAGGGCGGTGACCTCACGGCCGCGGGAGCGGTAGACCTTGGTCAGGCCCGAGGTGGTGATCACGTGGGTTTCCGTCACTGTCGAGTGCGCGGGCGTGGGTGGTGCCCGGGCACGGGTGCATGCGGTTGCGGCAGGGAGAGTGTCCGTGCGGCTCGTACGGCCTACGGCGCACGGACATGCCACGGGTCTCGCTTCGGGGCGCGAGGCTCAGCTGATGCGGGGGCCCTCTAGAAGGCGCACATTCGACACATCAGGCAACACATACAACGAGCACCGGGCGTCGTGGTCGCCTCGGTCGCAAGGGTGCGGCAGCTCGTCGTGGTCATGCGATCAGTAAACCAGACGGACGGTCCCGACCGGTCGCCGCTGTCCGGATGGTGGACAGCGGCGGACAGCGCGGGCCGGGATGTCAGCTGTGGCGGGATATCGTCACTCCCCGGTCGGTGACCAGTACGGACAAGGCCGACAGGTCGTCCACCACCAGGTCGGCGTCCAGCTCGGCGGCCCGGTGGGTTGTGGCCAACGCCACGGTGGTCATGCCGGCCGCGCGCCCGGAGCGCAGTCCGGCGGGCGCGTCCTCGAAGACGACGCAGTGCGCGGGGTCCACGCCGAGCTGCCGGGCGGCGAGCAGATAGGGCTCGGGGTCGGGCTTGCCGCGGGTGACGTCGTCGGCCGCGACCAGGGCCTTCGGCGCGATGCCGACGGCGCCCAGGCGGGCCTCGGCGAGGCGGCGGGTGGCGGAGGTGACCACGGCCCAGCGGTCGGCGGGGAGGGCGTCGAGAAAGTCCCGGGTGCCGGGCAGCAGGCGCACGCCCCCGTTCGGCACGTCCTCGACCTCCAGCTGCTCGACCCGGGCGACCGCCTCCGGCACCAGGCGGGCGGGCAGCAGGTCGGCGACGATCTCGACGGCCGTGCGTCCGTGCAGCTCCACGCGGCCGAACTCCTCGGCGGTGATCCCGTACTCCCGGGCCCAGCGGGCCCAGCAGCGCTCGACGGAGTCGAGGGAGGAGACGAGGGTGCCGTCGTTGTCGAACAGGAGGGCGTGCGCGTGGATCGTCATGGCCCCGACCCTACGGCGTTCGGCGGGGGCGGCGGCTCCGGCGCGTTTGCGCCGTAATAGGGTCACGGCATGCTCAACGCCCTGATGCTGGTGACCGGGGTCGCCGCGCTCCTGCTCGCCGCCTGGTGCGGCTGGGCCGCCTCGCGCGACCAGCCGACGAAGGACTGGCACTTCATCGGCATGGCCGTGGTGTCGGTGCTGGCGCTGGTGCAGCTGGTGGCCGGGATCGTGCAGCTGGCGCGGGGCGAGAAGCCGGAGCAGGGCACGACGATCTTCGTGGCGTATCTGCTGGGCTCGTTCGCGTGCGTCCCGGCCGCGGGGTTCATGTCGCTGGCCGAGCGGACCCGCTGGGGCTCGGTGACGGTCGCCGCGGCCGGGGTGGTGCTGGCCGTCCTGGAAGTACGGCTCTACGACATCTGGGGAGGCTGAGGTGACGGCGGTTCAGGAGAAGCCGGCCCGGCTGATCGGCGGGCCGGGCATGCTGCTGGTCTGGTTCTACGGCGTGATGGTGGTCGGCGCGCTGTCGCGTTCGGTCTACCAGATCGCCACGGAGTTCGACCGGGCGCCGCTGGCGTACACGCTGTCGGCCGTGGCGGGTGTGGTGTACGCGTTCATCACCTACACGCTGGTGCGGGGCGGCGAGACGGCGCGCAGGGCGGCGCTGGTGTGCTGCGCCGCCGAGCTGGCGGGGGTGCTGGTCGTCGGCACGTGGACGCTGGTCGAGCCGTCGGCGTTCCCGGACGCGACCGTGTGGTCGGAGTACGGCATGGGGTACGTGTTCATTCCCGTGCTGCTGCCCCTGTCCGCGATGTACTGGCTGCGGCGGGCGCGGGAGCGCGGGGCGGCCTGAGACGGGCGCCCTTCCCCTCAGGCCGTGGCGACGAAGGCGCCCGCCTCCTTCTCCAGGATGATCAGCTCCACCCCGTCGCCGCCCTTGGTCCGGCCCACCGCCTCGTAGCCCGCCTTGCGGTACAGGCGGAGGTTGCCCTCGCTGCGGTGGCCGGTCTGGAGGCGGAACCGGGTGGTGCCGTGCCGCTCGGCCAGTGCGGCCTCGGCGGCGCGCAGCAGCCGGGCACCGATGCCGTGGCCCTGGAGGCGGGGGTGGACGCACAGCTTGGCGATGGCCGCCGCGCCGTCCTCGGTCGCCCTGCCGCGCACCGAGCCGACCACCTCCTCGCCGAGCCGGGCGACGAAGACGCAGTCGGAGGCGACTTCCCGGCGGACGGAGTCCAGGGTCTGCACGAGCGGGTCGATGCGGTAGTTGCCGTACAACGCGGCCTCGCCCTGGAAGCACAGGTACTGGAGCCTGAAGATCTGCTCCGCGTCCTGCTCGGTCGCCGCCGAGATGGTCACGCTCATGCCCATGTGCGCACGCCTCCCGCTCACCTGATCACCTGTCGTCCCCCACTCCTATCCCCGCGCTTCGCACGCCGCAACCTCCGGTGTGAGCAATCTGCGCAGACAAGCCAGACATCTGGCACGTTCCGGCCCCAGACTGCCCTGTGAGATACCCAACTCCCCCGAGATCTCCCGATAGGTGAGGTCCTCCGGCGAGAGCAGCGCCTCCATCAGGCGCGGGCAGCGGCCGGGCAGGCGGCGGACCGCCCGGCGCAGGGCGCGGTGCCGGGCGGCGGCCAGGGCGTGCTGTTCGGGACCGGGGCCGAGGACGTCGGCGGGTTCCCCGTCGTACGGGCCCTCCCGCCGAGCGGCGTGCCGGCTGCGGCGGGCCTCGGCGCGCACGGCCTCGCGCAGCCAGCCGGGCGGGTCCGGCGGCGGCCCGTCGCTCTCCAGCCGCTCCAGCAGCCGCAGCCAGACGGCCTGCTCCAGATCGCCCGGCTCGCTTCCGCACGCATATGCCTCGGCGGCGGCCTCGGCGGCCAGCAGCGGGCGCAGGGCGGCTACCAGGTGGTGGGTCACACGCGGAACGACGAGCCGCCCCGGCGGCGGGTTGCCGGGGCGGCGCGCACTCACCCCGAACGGGGCGCCGGCCGGTGCGGTGGTTGACGTCGTCAGCCGGCCAGGAAGTCGGCGCGGGCGAGCAGTCCGGTGTCGGCGTTGTCGGTGAAGACGCCGTCGATGCCGGTCGCGAAGTACGTCCGGAAGGCGCCGAGGACGTCGCCGTAGCCGTCGGGGGCGCCGCCCTTGCGGTACTCGGCGGGCAGGAAGGGGTTCTCGTTGCGCAGGGTGTAGGGGTGGACGACGAGGCCCACCCGGTGCGCGTCGGGGACGAGCGTGGTGGGCTCGGCCAGGGTGCCGTCCGCCTTCTTCGGGATGACCAGGTCGACGGTGGGCCCGATGCCCTGCGCGTAGCCGGCGATCTCCCGCAGGCCCTTGGGGGTGACGAGGTCGGCGACCGTGCGCGGGTCGCCCGCCTCGACGAAGTCGTAGGGCCGGCTGTTCGCGGAGGAGAGCAGGACGACCAGGGGGTTGTCGACCAGCCGGTTCAGCCGCTGGATGCTGGTCGGCTCGAAGGACTGGAGGATCACCGGGGAGTGGCGGCCGTCCTTGCCGTACTTGCGCAGCAGCTTCGCCACCCGCTCCTCCAGGCCGAGGCCCAGCTTGCGGAAGTAGGTGGGGTGTTTGGTCTCCGGGTAGATCCAGACCTGCCGGCCGCGCTTGCGGGTCTGCTCGTCCTGCCACTTCAGGACCTCTTCGAAGGTGGGGATCTCCCAGCGGCCGTCGTAGAGGGTGTTGTGCGGCCGGTTGGCGGGGACGCGCTCGACGGCGCGCAGCGTCTTCAGCTCGGCGAGCGTGAAGTCCTCGGTGAACCAGCCGGTGGTGGGGACGCCGTCGAGCAGCTTGGTGGTCCTGCGGCCGGCGAACTCCGGGTGGGCGGCGACGTCCGTGGTGCCGCCGATCTCCGGCTCGTGCCGGCAGACCAGGTGGCCGTCCCTGGTCGGCACCAGGTCGCCCGCCTCGACGACGTCGGCGCCGAGGTCCAGCGCCAGGTCGTAGGAGCCGAAGGTGTGCTCGGGGCGGTAGCCGCTGGCTCCGCGGTGGCCGATGATCGTGGGCACCGGCAGGCCCTTCAGCCCGCGGCCCGCGCGCCCGGCCGCGGGGGCGCCCTCGGCCCGCGCGGTGCCGGGCAGTCCGAGGACCGCTCCGCCCGCGCCCAGCACGGCGGCGCCGAGCAGTGCCCGCCGTCCCGTCGCCCGCGTCTGCCCGTTGTCCTGGTCGCCGCCCATGAGCGCCCTCCTGCCGTTCGGTTCTCCGGTGCGCGCCGATCGTAGGGGCGCACACATGTCCGAAGGGAGGCTCTCGTCCGAACACCGGGGTGCCGTCGGATGTCCGGCGGACAGCGGACGGTGCGGGGGCGCCGGCGGGCGGGGCCCCGGCCGGCGCGATGTCCGTCACATCCGCACAAGGCTGTTACGCGCCGTCCTGGTGACGGCACCGCAGGTAAACCCGTGTCAACAGTTCGTAAGACCTCGGCGAAGCGGGCGTCCCCGATGTGCGCGCGGACGTGCGCCGCGAGTAATGTCCTCACCTGCACAGACTCATATCGCCCCCTTTGACATCGGAGGACCCGTTGTCCCGCTTCGCGCTCATCAAGGCAGTGCTCGGACCGATCATGCGCCTGATGTTCCGCCCCCAGGTGGAGGGCGCGGAGCACATCCCGGGTGACGGTCCGGTGATTCTGGCCGGTAATCACCTCACCTTCATCGACTCGATCGTGCTGCCGCTGGTCACCAAGCGGCAGGTGCACTTCATCGGCAAGGACGAGTACGTCACCGGAAAGGGCGTCAAGGGGCGGCTGATGGCCTGGTTCTTCACCGGCGTCGGCATGGTCCCGGTGGACCGGGACGGGGCGAACGGCGGTGTGGCGGCGCTGATGACGGGCCGTCGGATCCTGGAGGAGGGCCGGATCTTCGGCATCTACCCGGAGGGCACCCGCTCGCCCGACGGCCGGCTGTACCGGGGGCGCACCGGTATCGCGCGGCTGACGCTGATGACCGGCGCCCCGGTGGTGCCGTTCGCCATGGTGGGCACCGACAAGCTCCAGCCGGGGGGCAAGGGCTTCCCGCGGCCGGGCCGGGTGACCGTGCGGTTCGGCGAGGCCATGGAGTTCTCGCGCTACGACGGCATGGACCGCGACCGCTACGTCCTGCGGGCGGTGACGGACTCGGTGATGACCGAGGTGATGCGGCTGTCCGGGCAGGAGTACGTGGACATGTACGCCACGAAGGCGAAGGCCGCCTGAGACCTCGCGGAGGCGGGCGCGGCGACCGCGCCCGTCCGCCTGCCGGTGGAATCTACCCCCGACACATCGGGCATTCGGCCGCAACACCGGGCCATATGACCAACCAACATGTCTTATTCAGACATGTTCACACCTTCTCGGCGTACCCTGCTCCGCACCCCCCTCGCCGCCGCGGGCGCGGGATTCCTGGCAGCCTGCACCAGCTCCGGGCCGCGGTCCGGCTCCGGCCCCCTGCACCCCGGTGACGGGGAGAGGTTCGTCCCGGCCGGGCCCAGGGGGTACGTCAATCCCTCGGACCCGGAGGTGCTGGCCGCCGAGCGCAGACGCGGGGCCGGCCGCGAACGCGTCTTCCGGTTCACCTCCGCGGAGGCCGAGGTGGACATCGGCGGGCGCTCCGTCCGGACCTGGGCGTACAACGAGGAGGTACCGGGCCCACTGGTGCGGGTCACCGCCGGTGACGTGCTCGATCTGACGCTGGCGAACCGGCTGCCCACGACGACCACCCTGCACTCCCACGGGGTGCGGCTGCGCTGCGACATGGACGGCGTCCCCGACCTCACCCAGCGGGCCATCCACCCCGGCACCGACTTCCGCTACCGCTTCACCGTCGCGCACCCGGGCACCTACCTGCTGCACTCCCACGTCGGGATGCAGCCCGACCGGGCCCTGTACGCGCCGCTCGTGGTGGAGGATCCCAGGGAACCCCTCTCCTACGACAAGGAGTGGGTGGTGGTCCTGGACGACTGGCTGGACGGCGTGGCGGGCTCCACCCCCGACAACGTCCTGGAACAGCTCAAGCCCGGCGGCGCCATGGACATGGGCGGCATGGCCATGGGTCCCGGCCACCCGGCGAAGGCGCACCCGGCGCCGTCCAGGAAGAACACCGGCCCCGACCGGGTGCTGCACAAGTCGCACAGCCGCATGCTGCAGGGCGAGGGCGGCAGCGTCGCCTACCCGTACTACCTCGTCAACGGCCGGCTGCCCGACAGCCCGTCGGTGTTCCGCTGCCGGCCCGGCGAACGGGTGCGGCTGCGGATCGTCAACGCCGGCTCCGAGACCGCCTTCCGGGTGGCGCTGGGCGACCACAAGATGACCATCACGCACACCGACGGCTACCCGGTGCGGCACCGGGAGACCGACTCCCTCCTCGTCGGCATGGCGGAGCGGTACGACGTGCTGATCACGGCCCGGGACGGCATGTTCCCGCTGGTCGCGCTCCCCGAGGGCAAGAAGGGCAGGGCGCTCGCCGTCCTGCACACCGGCAAGACGCGCAAGTCCCCGCCCACGGGGGACGTCCACCCCCGCGAACTCGACGGCAACACCGTCCCCGCGCGCCGGCTGCTGCCCCATGAGTCCGTGACCCTGGACGACCGGGTGCCCGACCGCGAGGTGCGCATCCGGATCACCGGGACGATGGCGAAGTTCGACTGGGGGTTCGACCACCGGACCTACACCCCGCAGCAGCGCCACCCGGTCCGGGCCGGCGAGCGGGTACGGCTCACCCTCATCAACGCCACCGACATGTGGCACCCCATGCACCTGCACGGGCACACCTTCGCGGTGACCGGGCTGGACTCGGCGGGCGCCCGCAAGGACACCGCGCTGGTGCTGCCGCACCGGAAGCTGGTGCTCGACTTCGACGCCGACAACCCGGGGCTGTGGATGCTGCACTGCCACAACCAGTACCACTCGGAGAGCGGGATGATGACGGTCCTCGGCTACAAGAAGTGACCCGGGGGCCCGGTCACTCGCCGGCGCTCTCCAGCTTCTGGTCCTTCAGCAGGAACCACGCCACCGCCGACGCCGCCAGCAGGACCACCGCGCCCGCCGCCGAGGCCAGGTGGAGGCCGTGGACGAAGGACTCGCCGGCCGCGTCCAGCAGTGCCCGGGCCTGGTGCGGGGGCAGCTGCGCGGCCGCCTCCGCCGCCGCGCCGAGCGACTCGTGGGCCCCGGCCGGGGTGCCGGCCGGGCCCGTGAAGTCGCGGTAGACGCCGGTCACGATGGAGCCCAGCAGCGCGATGCCGAGGGCCGCGCCGAGTTCGTACGCCGTCTCGGAGACCGCCGAGGCCGAGCCCGCCCGGTCCTTCGGGACGCTGGAGAGGATGACGTCGGCGGTCACCGTGAAGGAGAAGCCGGCGCCGACACCGACCACCAGCAGGGCCGCGCCGAGGACGGGATAGCCGGTGGACCGGCCGATCGTGGTCAGGACCGCCAGGGCGACGCCGACCGCGGCCAGGCCGCCCGCGACCACCACGCGGACCGAGAGGCGCCGGGCGGCCCGGCCCGCGACCAGGCCGGCCGCCACCGCGCCCACCGCGGCGGGCAGTTCCGCGAGGCCCGCCTCGAACGGGCGCCGGCCCTGGACGAGTTGCAGGAACTGGGAGAGGAAGAACACCAGCCCGGACATGCCGAGGACGGTGAGCAGGTCGGCGAGGACCGCCCCGCTGAAGCCGCGGCGCCTGAACAGCCGCATGTCCAGCAGCGGCACCGGCATGGTCAGCTGACGGCGCACGAAGCCGTACAGCGCCGCCGCGCCCAGCAGGCCGGAGCCGAGGGTCGGCCAGGAGAAGCCGTGCGCCGCCGCCTCCTTGACCGCGTAGACCAGGGTGATCATGCCGACCAGCGACAGCAGCACGCTGGCCAGGTCCCACGGGCCCGGGTGCGGGTCGCGGGACTCGGGCAGGGTGCGGGCGCCGACCAGCACCAGGACGGCCATCACCGGCAGGTTGATCAGGAAGACCGAGCCCCACCAGAAGTGTTCGAGGAGGAAACCGCCGGCGATCGGGCCGACGGCCGTGCCGGCGGAGGCGGTGGCGCCCCAGATGCCGACGGCCAGGCTGCGTTCGCGCGGGTCGTGGAAGATGTTGCGGATCAGCGCCAGGGTGGCGGGCATCAGGGTCGCGCCCGCGACGCCGAGCAGCGCCCGGGCCAGGATCATCAGCTCGGGCGTGGTGGCGTAGGCGTTGAGCACGGACAGCGCGCCGAACGCGGTGGCGCCGACGAGCAGGATCCGCTTGCGGCCGATGCGGTCGCCGAGGCTGCCCATGGAGACCAGCAGACCGGCGATGACGAAGGAGTAGACGTCGCCGATCCACAGCAGCTGGGTGCCGGAGGGGTCGAGGTCCTCGCTGATGTAGGGGGTCGCCAGGCCGAGGACGGTGGCGTCGACGGCCACCAGCAGCACGGCCAGGACCAGGACGGACAGCGCCAGCCAGCGGCCCGGGCGCCTCACCGCCCCGGTCGCCGGTGCCGGCCGCAGGGTGCTGGTCATGGTTCCTCTCTTCGCAGAGCGCCGCCGAGCAGCAGCTCGGCGATCATGGTCGGGAAGTCCCGGGAGGCCACCCGGCCGTCCAGGGTGGCCCAGGCGCACGAGGCGATGAGCCCGTACAGCGCCTCGGTGAGCCAGACCGGACTGAGATCGATGCGGAATTCGCCGGCGCGCTGACCGCGCTGGAACAGGGCGCCGATCCGGGCGTCCAGGCGCTGCCAGCCCTCGTTCAGCCCGTCGCCCTCCCACAGCTGGTTCTCGCCGTAGAGGAACGACAGCAGTCCGGCGGCCGGCTGGATCTCCCGGACCAGCCGGCGCACGGCCTCGGCCGCGGGCCCCTCCTCGGGCCGGGCCCGGTCCAGCGCGCCCGCGCACTCCGCGATGCCGAGCTGCTCCAGCGCCCGCACGAGCGCGTCGCGTCCGGCGAAGTGGCGGTGCAGCGTGGCCCGGCTGATCCCGGCGGCCTTGGCGACCTCGTCCATGGTCGCGGTGGATTTGCGGGTCAGCAGGGCGGCTGCGCTGCGCAGCACGTGGTCACGGTCCAGGGCCATGAGACAAGGGTAGCCCAGATGAGACATTGATGTCTCATCGCGGGCATGCGTGACTCGTCTCCGCGGGGTCGCGCGGGGTGCTCGTCAGTGCCAGGGCAGCCGCCGGCGCCGCTCCCAGTAGGCGTCCGGGTCCTCCCGCAGCGGGGCGAGGGAGGCCAGCCGGTCCTCGTCGAGGTCGACGGCGGGGGCGTGCAGGTTGGACAGGAGCTGCGGGACGGTCGCGGCACCGGAGAGGACCACGCCCGCCCAGGGCCGGCGCAGGATCCAGGCGAGGGCGACCGCGTCGCAGCCGAGTCCGGTGGCGGCGGCCACGGACTGGAGCGCGGCCGGGGCGTGCGGTGCGGCCAGCCGGCCGTTCGCCAGGCCCTCCTTGACGATCACGGTGAGCCCGGCGTCGTGCGCCTCGGCGAGGGCGGGCCCGGCCGAGGTCTCCAGGAGGTTGTACGTCGACTGGACGGTGCGGAAGAGGGGTTCGCCGCCGACCGTGACGGCGAGGGCCGCGCGGATGGCGTCGGCCTGGGCGGGGCCGCTGGTGGAGAAGCCGACGGTGAGGCCCCGGGCGGCGGCCTCGGCCAGCCTGGCGTGCAGGGCCTCGTCGGTCAGGGCCGGGCTGTCCGGTGTCACCGAGTGGATCTGGTAGAGGTCGAGCCGGTCGCCGAGCAGGGCGTCGGTCTCGGCGCGCTGCCGGTCGTAGGCGGCGAGGCTGTGGTCCTTGACCTCGTGCGTCCCGGCGTCCGCCGACCAGCCGGCGGTGTAGGTGTAGCCCCATTTGCTGCCGATGACCACGTCGTCGGCGCCGGGGTTCTCCCGGAGCCAGTCCGCGAGGAACTCCTCGGAGCGGCCGTAGGAGCGGGCGGCGTCGAAGTAGCGGACGCCCTGGGCGTAGGCGGCGTCGAGGAGGGCGTGGGTGCGGGTGCGCAGCGCTTCGGCGTCGCGGTGCTCTCCGAGATCCTCGTCGCGGCCGAGGTTGATGTAGCCGGGGCGGCCCACCGCGGCGAGGCCGAAGCCGATGTGGCAGGTGGGGGTGGTCGCCGTGACCAGTCGGGCGAAGGGCATCGCGGGGGTCCGTTCGGTCGGCTCCGATGGGCTCGTGACCAACCTAACCCCGCGATGACCTCCGTGTTCGCCGACGGGGCGCTCCCCTACCGCTTCTTCTTGGCCTCGGCCCACTCGTGCTGGTGTGCCACGTCCGCCTTGACCTCCGCCAGCTGGACGGCCACCGCGCTCGGGGCCGTGCCGCCCCGGGCGTCGCGGGAGGCCAGGGCGCCGGGGACGTTCAGGACCGTGCGGACCTCGGGGGTGAGGTGGGGGGAGATCTCCGCGAACTGCTCGTCCGTGAGGTCGTCCAGTTCCCCGCCCTCGGCCTCGGCGGCCTTGACGCACTCCCCCGCGACCTCGTGCGCCACCCGGAAGGGCACGCCCCGCTTCACCAGCCACTCGGCGATGTCGGTGGCGAGGGAGAAGCCGGCCGGGGCCAGCTCCTCCATGCGCTCGCGGTGGACGGTGAGGGTGGCGATCATGCCGGTGAAGGCGGGGAGCAGCACCTCCAGCTGGTCGCAGGAGTCGAAGACCGGCTCCTTGTCCTCCTGGAGGTCGCGGTTGTACGCGAGGGGCAGCGCCTTGAGGGTGGCCAGCAGGCCGGTGAGGTTGCCGATCAGGCGGCCGGACTTGCCGCGGGCCAGCTCGGCGATGTCCGGGTTCTTCTTCTGCGGCATGATCGACGAGCCGGTGGAGAAGGCGTCGTGCAGGGTCACGAAGGAGAACTCCTTCGTGTTCCAGATGATGATCTCCTCGGCGATCCGGGAGAGGTTCACGCCGATCATCGCGGTGATGAAGGCGAACTCCGCGACGAAGTCCCGGGAGGCGGTGCCGTCGATGGAGTTGCCGGCGCTGCCGTGCTCGAAGCCGAGGTCGCGGGCGACCGCCTCCGGGTCCAGACCCAGGGAGGAGCCGGCCAGGGCCCCGGAGCCGTACGGCGACACGGCCGTCCGCTCGTCCCACTGGCGCAGCCGCTCGGCGTCCCGGGACAGGGACTGCACATGGGCGAGGACGTGGTGGGCGAAGAGCACCGGCTGGGCGTGCTGGAGGTGCGTGCGGCCGGGCATGGCCACGTCCGGGTGGGCCTCGGCCAGTGCGATCAGGGCGTCCTGGAGGTCGGCGATCAGGCCGCCGATGATCCGGCCGTGGTCGCGCAGGTACATCCGGAAGAGGGTGGCCACCTGGTCGTTGCGGGACCGGCCGGCGCGCAGCTTGCCGCCGAGGTCCGGGCCGAGGCGCTCCAGCAGGCCGCGCTCCAGGGCGGTGTGCACGTCCTCGTCGGCGATGGTGCCCACGAAGGCACCCGACGCCACGTCCGCCTCCAGCCGGTCGAGGCCGGCCAGCATCCGGGTCAGCTCCTCCTCGGTGAGCAGCCCCGCCCGGTGCAGCACGCGCGCGTGGGCACGCGAGCCGGCGATGTCGTAGGGGGCGAGCCGCCAGTCGAAGTGGACGGACGCGGACAGCTTCGCCAGGGCCTCGGCGGGTCCGTCGGCGAACCGGCCGCCCCAGAGCCGTACGTCACCGCTGTTGCTGCTCACTTGCGTTGCTCCTCGAAGCTCGTGATGTGCCACCGCCTCCGCGCGCGGGGAGGCGGCTGTCGGGCCGGTGCGGGTGAGGTGACGCCCGCGGGTCAGACCAGGTCGCGCTTGGCGGCGATCCTGGACGACAGGCTGTAGATGTCGATGAAGCCCTTGGCCGCCGACTGGTCGAAGGTGTCGCCCGTGTCGTAGGTGGCGAGGTCGAAGTCGTACAGCGACTCCTTCGAGCGCCGGCCGGTGACGACCGCGCGCCCGCCGTGCAGGGTCATCCGGATGTCGCCGCAGACGTGCTGGTTGGCCTCGTCGACGAAACCGTCCAGGGCGCGCTTGAGCGGGGAGAACCACTGGCCGTCGTAGACCAGTTCGCCCCAGCGCTGCTCGACCTGGCGCTTGTAGCGGGCGAGTTCGCGCTCGACGGTGACGTTCTCCAGCTCCTGGTGGGCGGTGATCAGGGCGATGGCGCCCGGGGCTTCGTAGACCTCTCGGGACTTGATGCCGACCAGGCGGTCCTCGACCATGTCGATCCGGCCGACGCCCTGGGCGCCGGCGCGCTCGTTGAGCCGCCGGATGGCCTGGAGGACGGTGACGGGCTCGCCGTCGAGGGCGACCGGGGCACCCTTGTCGAAGGTGATGACCACCTCGTCGGCCTCGCGGGGGGTGGCCGGGTCGGCGGTGTACTCGTAGACGTCCTCGATCGGGGCATTCCAGATGTCCTCCAGGAAGCCCGTCTCGACGGCGCGTCCGAAGACGTTCTGGTCGATGGAGTACGGGGACTTCTTGGTGGTGGCGATCGGGAGCCGCCTGGCCTCGCAGAAGGCGATCGCCTTGTCCCGGGTCATGGCGTAGTCGCGGACCGGGGCGATGCACTTCAGGTCGGGGGCGAGGGCGGCGATGCCGGCCTCGAAACGGACCTGGTCGTTGCCCTTGCCGGTGCAGCCGTGGGCGACCGTGGTGGCGCCGTGCTTCCTGGCGGCGGCGACCAGGTGCTTGACGATCGCCGGCCGGGACAGGGCGGAGACCAGCGGGTAGCGGTCCATGTACAGGGCGTTGGCCTTGATCGCCGGGAGGCAGTACTCGTCGGCGAACTCGTCCTTGGCGTCCGCGACCTCCGCCTCGACGGCGCCGCACGCGAGGGCGCGCTTGCGGATGACGTCCAGGTCCTCCCCGCCCTGGCCGACGTCGACCGCGACGGCGATGACCTCGGCGCCCGTCTCCTCGGCGATCCAGCCGATGGCGACGGAGGTGTCCAGACCGCCCGAGTAGGCGAGTACGACGCGCTCGGTCACGGGGGTTCTCCTCACACTGCATTCACTGACATGCATGAGTATGCAGTGCTCTGCATGATTCGTCAATCGGCATCAAGGGCGGAGGAATACTTAGACAGTCGAAGAAAACTCGTCGATAATCGTCGGACATGGGAAAGACGTACGAGCGCATAGACGGCAGGCTGCGTGCCTTCATCGAGGAGCAGCCCCTCTTCTTCACCGCGACCGCCCCGCTCTCCGGCGACGGCACGGTCAACCTCTCCCCCAAGGGCCTCAAGGGCTCCTTCGTGGTGCTGGACGAACTCACCGTGGCCTACCTGGACTTCGCCGGGTCCACCGCCGAGACCATCGCCCACCTGCGGGAGAACGGGCGGATCACCCTCATGTGGTGCGCCTTCCAGGGCCCGCCCAACATCGTGCGCGTGCACGGCCGGGGCGAACCCGTCTTCCGCGACGACCCGCGCTTCCCGGACCTCCTCGCCCGCTTCCCGGACATCGACCACACCGCGCACGGACTGCGCGCCGTCATCGTGGTGCACGCCGACGTGGTCCGCGACTCCTGCGGCTACGCCGTCCCCTTCATGGCGTACGAGGAGGACCGCGATCTGCACGGGCGGCGCTTCGCCCGCGAGGACGACGCCTCGCTGAGCGCGTACTTCACCAAGAAGGAGCACATCGCGACCAGCCTGGACGGACTGCCCGGACTGCCGTTGCCGCTGCCGCCGTCTAGCGTCTGAGGCATGCGCCCCGGTGTGGTCCCCGCCCTCGTGTCCGTCTCCTGTCTCGCCCTGCTCGGTGCCGCCCCCGGCCGGGACCCGGCACCGCTGCCGGCCACCATGGCGGACACCGGCGGCGGCAGCCAGCTGATCGTCGCCGAGGCCCCGGACACCGGCGCCACCGAGGGCACGGTGACCTGGTGGGACCTGCGGGACGGGCGGTGGACCCCGGCCGGGTCCGCACCGGCCCGCTTCGGCGCGGGCGGGCTGGTGGAGGGCACCGCCCGCACCCAGGGCACCGGGACGACACCGACCGGCCTGTACGACCTGCCCTTCGGCTTCGGCGTCGAGCCGGCGCCGGCCGGGACGAGCGTGGAGTACCGGGCCGTCCGGGACGGTTCCTGGTGGTGCCAGGACAACGACTCCCGCTCCTACAACCGCTGGGTCGACCCGCTGCCCGCCGACTGCCGCGCCGCCGAGTCCGAGCACCTGGCCGACTACCGCGAGCAGTACGCCCACGCCCTGGTCATCGGCTTCAACTACGACCGGCCCGTGCGCGGGCGCGGCGCCGGGATCTTCCTGCACGTCGACGGGCGGGGGGCGACGTCCGGTTGTGTGTCGGTGCCCCGGGACGCCATGGAGCGGATCCTGCGCTGGGCGGCGCCGGACCGCCGGCCGCACATCGCGGTGGGGACCGAGACCGGGGCCACCGCCGTCACCCGCTACTGAGGCTGTCGGTGCTGATCGGCGGGCGCCGGCTGCACCGGATGGGCGCGGAGGCGGGCCAGTTCTTCCGCTGGCGCTTCCTCGCCCCGGGGCTGCGCTTCAGCTCGCACCCGTACTCCCTGTCGGCCGCGCCGCGCCCGGACGTCCTGCGGATCACGGTGAAGGCGAACGGCGACCACAGCGCCCGGCTGCGGGAGCTGGCGCCCGGCACCCGGGTGTGGGCGGAGGGCCCGTACGGCGCCCTGACCGCGCGGCGCCGCAGCCGGGGCAAGGTGCTGCTGGTCGCGGGCGGGGTGGGGATCACACCGATGCGGGCCCTGTTCGAGACGCTGCCGGGGGCCGCCGGGGACCTCACCCTGCTGTACCGGGCGGGCTCCACCCGGGACCTGGCGCTGTGGGACGAGCCGGCGGCGATCGCCGAGGAGCGGGGCGCCCGGCTGATGTACGCGGTGAACGGCCCCGGCGGCACGCGTCCGGAGATCTCCGCGCGGACCCTCCGGCGGAAGATCCCGGACCTCGACCGGCACGACGTCTTCCTGTGCGGGCCGCCCGGCATCGCCCGGTCGGTGTACGAGGCGCTGCGCGGGGCCGGGGTGCCCGCCCGCCGCATCCACCACGAGTCGTTCGAGAGGTGAGCGGAGCCGCCGGGCGAACGGCCCCGCGCCGGTCGGTGGCCGGGGCGTCCGGCCCGGCCGGGGTGCGCACGGTCGCCGGCGGATGGATCATCCGGGCGGAGGCGGTCCAGGCGACCTCGGCGACCGCACGGCGCGGCCGGCCGTCCCCGGCCGGACCGGGAGGCGGTGGCGGCGGGGAGGACCGGCACCGGCTCCCTCTTCGGCACCGCCCGCACCGGGACCGGCTGCCGCCGGTCCTCGCATCCGCCCCGGACCGGGCCGGTGCCCGGTCCCGCCGCCTCAGTGGCCGTTCTGCGCCAGCCGCAGCAGATGGTCCGCCAGCGCCTGGCCCCCCGTCGGCTCCCGGCTGATCAGCAGCAGCGTGTCGTCGCCGGCGATCGTGCCGAGGATGTCGTGGAGTTCGGCCTGGTCGATGGCGGAGGCCAGGAACTGCGCGGCCCCGGGGGGCGTCCGCAGGACCACGAGGTTCGCCGACGCCTCCGCGGAGATCAGCAGCTCCTGGGAGAGCCGCCGCATCCGCTCCTCCTTCGCCGACTCCCCGAGCGGGGCACGCGGCGTGCGGAACCCCCCCTCGCTGGGCACCGCGTAGATCAGGTCGCCGTCGGTGTTGCGGATCTTGACCGCGTTCAGCTCGTCGAGGTCCCGGCTGAGCGTCGCCTGCGTGACGTTCAGCCCGTCGTCCGCGAGCAGCTTCGCCAGCTGGCTCTGCGACCGCACCGGCTGCCGGTTGAGGATGTCCACGATCCGGCGGTGCCGTGCGGTGCGGGTCTGCGGTACGGCGGGCCCGGCCCCCACGCCCTGGTCGTGGTCCTGCGCCTCGCTCATCGTCGTCTCATTCTCCGGATCGTCCGTCCCCAGCCACAGGGCTCGCTGCGTCGAGGATGCCGGGCAGCGCCCCGAGCAGCGCGTCCGCCTCGTCGTCGCGCAGGTTCAGCGGCGGCATGAGCCGTACGACGTCGGGGGCGGGCGCGTTCACGAGGAACCCGGCCTCCTGGGCCGCCGCCTGCGCCTGTGGCGCGTGCGGCCCGGTGAGCACGATACCCAGGAGCAGGCCCCCGCCCCGGACACCCTGGATCAACGGGTGGTTCAGCGCCTCGATCCCCTCCCGCAACCTCTCGCTCTGCCGCTTGACGTGGTCCAGCAGGCCTTCGCCCTCGATGGTGTCGAGCACGGCGAGTCCGGCGGCGCAGGCGACCGGGTTGCCGCCGAAGGTGGTCCCGTGGTGGCCGGGCCCGAGCAGTTCGGCGGCCCGGCCGAAGGCCACGGTCGCGCCGAGCGGCAGCCCGCCGCCGAGCTGCTTGGCGAGGGTGACGACGTCGGGCAGTACGCCCTCGTGGGCCTGGTAGGCGAACCAGGTGCCGGTCCGGCCGATGCCGGTCTGCACCTCGTCCAGGACCAGCAGCGCGCCGGTGGCGGCGGTGATCGCGCGGGCGGCCTTGAGGTAGCCGGCCGGGGGCACGACCACGCCGTTCTCGCCCTGGATCGGCTCGAGGATCACGAGGGCGGTGTCCTCGGTGACCGCGGCGGCCAGCGCCTGGGCGTCGCCGTAGGGGACGTGGGTGACGTCGCCGGGCAGCGGCCGGAACGGGTCCTGTTTGGCGGGCTGGCCGGTGAGCGCGAGGGCGCCCATCGTCCGGCCGTGGAAGCCGCCGTCGGTGGCGACCACGTGGGTGCGCCCGGTCAGCCGGCCGATCTTGAAGGCGGCCTCGTTGGCCTCGGCGCCGGAGTTGCAGAAGAAGACCCGGCCGTCCCGGCCGAACAGGCGCAGGAGCCGTTCGGCGAGGGCGACGGTCGGCTCGGCCATGAAGAAGTTGGAGATGTGGCCGAGGGAGGCGATCTGCCCGCTGACGGCCGCGACGACGGCGGGGTGGGCGTGGCCGAGCGCGTTGGTGGCGATGCCGCCGACGAAGTCGAGGTACTCCCGGCCCTCGGCGTCCCACACCCGGGTGCCCTCGCCGCGTACGAGGGGCAGGCGCGGGGTGCCGTAGTTGTTCATCAGCGCGCCCTGCCACCGCGCGGTCAGTTCCTGGTTGCTCATGACTCCCCCTGTGCGTCCGGTACGACCATGGTGCCGATGCCCTCGTCGGTGAAGATCTCCAGCAGGATCGAGTGCTGGACCCGGCCGTCGATGACCCGGGCGGTGGTGACGCCGTTGCGCACGGCGTGCAGGCAGCCCTCCATCTTGGGCACCATGCCGGAGCCGAGGTCCGGCAGCAGCTTCTCCAGCTGGGAGGCGGTGAGGCGGCTGATCACCTCGTCGGAGTTCGGCCAGTCCTCGTAGAGCCCCTCGACGTCGGTGAGGACCATGAGGGTCTCGGCGCCGAGGGCGGCGGCGAGTGCCGCGGCGGCCGTGTCGGCGTTGACGTTGTAGACGTGTCCGTCGTCCGCGGAGCGGGCGATGGAGGAGACGACCGGGATCCGGCCGTCGGCGAGCAGGGCCTCGATGGCGCCGGTGTCGATGCCGGTGATCTCGCCGACCCGCCCGATGTCGACCGGTTGCCCGTCGATCTCGGGGACGTGCCTCGTCGCGGTGATGGTGTGCGCGTCCTCGCCGGTGAGGCCGACGGCGAGCGGGCCGTGCCGGTTCAGCAGACCGACCAGCTCGCGCTGCACCTGCCCGGCGAGCACCATCCGTACGACGTCCATGGCGTCCTCGGTGGTGACGCGCAGGCCCGCCTTGAACTCGCTGGCGATGCCGTGCCGGTCGAGGGCGGCGCTGATCTGCGGGCCGCCGCCGTGCACGACGACCGGCTTGAGGCCGGCGTGGTGCAGGAAGACGACGTCCTGGGCGAAGGCGGCCTTCAGTTCCTCGTCCACCATGGCGTTGCCGCCGAACTTGATGACGACGACCTTGCCGTGGTGCCGGGTGAGCCAGGGCAGCGCCTCGATGAGGATGCGGGCCTTGGGCAGCGCGGTGTGCTTACGGGTTGTCATGAGGAGTAGGCGCTGTTCTCGTGGACGTAGTCGGCGGTCAGGTCGTTGGTCCAGATGGTCGCGGTCTCGGTGCCCGCGGCCAGGTCGGCGACGATGTGCACCTCGCGGTAGCGCATGTCGACCAGGTCGCGGTCCGCGCCGACGGAGCCGTTGCGGCACACCCAGACGCCGTTGATGGCGACGTTGAGCCGGTCGGGTTCGAAGGCGGCCCGGGTGGTGCCGATCGCGGAGAGGACACGGCCCCAGTTGGGGTCCTCGCCGTGGATCGCGCACTTGAGGAGGTTGTTGCGGGCGATGGAGCGGCCCACCTCGACGGCGTCCTCCTCGGTCGCCGCGTTGACGACCTCGACCTTGATGTCCTTGCTGGCGCCCTCGGCGTCGCCGATGAGCTGCCGGCCGAGGTCGTCGCAGACCCGGCGGACGGCCTCGGCGAAGTCGTCGTAGTCCGGGGTGAGGCCGCTGGAGCCGGAGGCGAGCAGCAGCACGGTGTCGTTGGTGGACATGCAGCCGTCGGAGTCGACGCGGTCGAAGGTGACCCGGGTGGCCGCGCGCAGCGCCTTGTCCAGCACCTCGCTTTCCAGGTCGGCGTCGGTGGTGAGGACGACCAGCATGGTGGCGAGGCCGGGGGCGAGCATGCCGGCGCCCTTGGCCATGCCGCCGACGGTCCATCCTCCCCCGGAGACCACGGACGTCTTGTGGACGGTGTCGGTGGTCTTGATGGCGATCGCGGCCTTCTCGCCGCCGTGCTCGGACAGCTGTGCCGCGGCCGTCTCCACGCCCGTAAGGACCTTGTCCATGGGCAGCAGCACGCCGATCAGGCCCGTGGAGCACACGGCGACCTCGACGGCGCCCCGGCCGAGCACCTCGGCGGCCTTCTCGGCGGTGGCGTGGGTGTCCTGGAAGCCCTTCGGTCCGGTGCAGGCGTTGGCGCCGCCGGAGTTCAGGACGACGGCCGAGACCTGGCCGCCCTTGAGGACCTGCTCGGACCACAGCACCGGGGCCGCCTTGACGCGGTTGGAGGTGAAGACGCCCGCGGCGGCACGGCGGGGCCCGTTGTTGACCACGAGGGCCAGGTCGGGGTTGCCGTTCTCCTTGATCCCGGCGGCGATCCCCGCCGCCGTGAATCCCTTGGCTGCCGTGACGCTCACGGTGCGACTCCGATCGTGGAAAGCCCGGTGGTCTCGGGGAGACCCAGGGCGATGTTCATGCTCTGGACGGCACCGCCGGCGGTGCCCTTGGTCAGGTTGTCGATGGCGCTGATCGCGATGACGCGGCCCACGGCGGCGTCGTAGGCGACCTGTACCTGCACGGCGTTGGAACCGTGGACGGACGCCGTGGACGGCCACTGGCCCTCGGGGAGCAGGTGGACGAAGGGCTCGTCGGCGTACGCCTTCTCGTAGGCGGCGCGGACGCCGTCGGCCGTCACGCCCGCGACCGCGGACGCGCTGCACGTGGCGAGGATCCCGCGCGGCATCGGGGCCAGGGTCGGGGTGAAGGAGACCTTCACCGGCCGCCCGGCGACGGCGCCGAGGTTCTGGATCATCTCCGGGGTGTGCCGGTGGCCGCCGCCGACGCCGTAGGGCGACATGGAGCCCATGACCTCGCTGCCCAGCAGGTGCGGCTTGGGGGCCTTGCCCGCGCCGGAGGTGCCGGACGCGGCGACGATCACCGCCTCCGGTTCGACGAGTCGGGCCGCGTAGGCCGGGAACAGGGCGAGGGAGACGGCGGTCGGGTAGCAACCGGGCACCGCGATGCGCCTGGACCCCGTGAGCGCGGCACGGGCACCCGGGAGTTCGGGGAGGCCGTAGGGCCAGGTGCCGGCGTGCGGGGAGCCGTAGAAGGCCTCCCAGTCGGCCGGGTCCTTCAGCCGGAAGTCGGCGCCCATGTCGACCACGAGGACGTCGGGGCCGAGCCGTTCGGCGACGGCGGCGGACTGTCCGTGGGGCAGCGCGAGGAAGACCACGTCGTGCCCGGCGAGAGCCTCGGGCGTGGTCTCGGCCAGCACCCGGTCGGCCAGCGGCAGCAGGTGCGGCTGGAGCACCCCGAGCCGCTGCCCCGCGTTGGAGTTCCCGGTCAGGGCGCCGATCTCTACCTCGGGGTGCGCGAGGAGCAGGCGCAGGACCTCTCCGCCCGCGTATCCGCTCGCTCCGGCCACCGCTGCACGTACTGCCATGTCCATCCTCCTCTGATGGCATGACTATACGTATCGCTGCACTTTTATGCAATGGACTTGGGCAGCATCACCCAGCGGGAGACGACGAAGGTGACCGGGATCGCCGCGGCGGAGGCGAGCAGCGGGGCGAAGCGGCTCCCGGCGTGCAGGACGTCCACGATCACGTACACCCCGGCCGTCGTGATCAGGAAGTTGGTGAGGTTGGTCAGCGGGAACAGCAGGAATTTCCGCCAGGTGGGACGGGTCCGGTAGGTGAAGCGGGCGTTCAGGAAAAAGGAGCCGATCATGGCGAGCGTGAAAGCCAGGATGTGTGCCGCGAGATAGGGCAGGCCGGTCAGGAACAACAGGTAAAGGCAGTAGTAGGTCGCCGTATTGACGACACCGACCACCGCGAAGGTCAGTATCTGCCGCATCAGGGAATGAGGTCCTTGGTCCGTTCCACGTTGGTCGCCTTCACCAGGAAGTGCGGGCGCCCCTTCACCTCGTAGTAGATGCGGCCGGTGTACTCCCCGATGACTCCCAGCATGACCATCTGTACGCCCGCGAGGGCGGTCACGGCGGTGATGATGGTCACATAACCGGGGGTCTGGACGCCGTTGACGAGCGCGGCGCCCACGATCCAGGCGGTGTACAGGCCCGCGCACAGCAGCAGGGTCACCCCGAGCCAGAGGGCGGCGCGCAGCGGGCGGTTGTTGAAGGACAGCAGGCCGTCGAGGCCGTAGTTGAGCAGTCCGCGCAGGTTCCAGGAGCTGCGGCCGGCCTCGCGGACGGCATTCCGGTACTCGAAGGTGGTGCTCGGGAAGCCCACCCAGGCGAACAGCCCCTTGGAGAAGCGGTTGTACTCGGTCAGGCCCAGCACCGCGTCCACCACCCGGCGCGACATCAGCCGGAAGTCCCCGACGCCGTCCACGAGTTCGACGTCGACCAGGCGGTTGACGAGCCGGTAGTACAGGCGCGCGGTGAGGGTCCGGGTCAGCCGGTCGCCGGTACGGGTGCGCCGGGCGATGACCTGGTCGTGGCCCTGTTCGCGCAGCTCGACCATCCGCTTGATCAGCCGCGGCGGGTGCTGCAGGTCGGCGTCCATGACGATCACCGCGTCGCCCGCGGCGTGCCGCAGGCCGGCGAGCAGGGCCGCCTCCTTGCCGAAGTTGCGGCTGAAGGAGACGTAGCGGACCCGGGAGTCCTGCCCGGCCAGCTCCTCCAGGACGGCGAGGGTGCGGTCCCGGCTGCCGTCGTCGACGTAGACGAACTCCATGTCGTGGCCGAGGGGCAGCAGTTCCTCGGCGACGTTCTGGACCTCCTCGTGGAAGCGGGCGAGGACGTCTTCCTCGTTGTAGCAGGGCGCGACGATGGATATCAGCATGGTGGATTCCCCCTGGGCGCGGTCAGTGAGCGGTGGTCACCCGCTCGCGCGGTGATGTGGTCGTGGGCGGCGCCGGGGCGCGGCGGCGGCGCAGGGCGGTGCCGGCGGTCAGCACGCCGAGGACGAGCAGCGAGGCGCCCCCGACCGCCGTGCCCAGCCGGAGGCCGGGTGGGTGATAGGTGCAGGTCAACGTGGTCGCCGCGGGGCCGAGGGGGACGGCGATCAGGCCGTGGTACTCCCCCGCCGGCCGGGCCGGGGCGTCCCCCGCGGCGCACCGCCAGCCGGCGATGCGGGGCGCCGCCAGGACCGCGAGGCCCCGGCTCCCGGCGGGCAGCCGGGCGTGGACGGTGCCGTCGGAGACGGTGACGTCGGTGGCGCCGGCGGCCGTCAGGCGCGCGGCGGCGGTGCGCAGCCGGCCGGTGTCCAGGCAGCCGATCGCGCCGGGCGGGATCCTGCCGGGCCGGTCCGGGGTGAGCCGGACGGTCAGCCGCCCGGAGGCGGGGGCGGTGCCGAGCGGGGCCAGGGCGGCACGGCTGCGCGTGTCCTTGGCGTGGAAGACCACGGGGGCACCCCCGTCCAGCCGGGCGGTGCCGGAGTAGTGCGGGGCCCACAGGTGCACCTGGGTGCCGGCCGGGCAGCGGGCGGTGATCTCCGGCCGGGTCCGGGCGGTGCCGGAGCCGACCCGGCGGTCCGGCAGCGGCCTGCCCGAGTCGTCCCGGACGGTGGGGGCGGGGACGGTGTAGACGCGGCCGCCGAGCAGGATCTCCTGGTTGCGGTAGGGCGAGTCGCCGAAGGACCGGGTGTCCGGGTGGGTCCGCACGGTCACCAGCGGCGGCACGTCCCGCCGGGTCAGGTGCACCGGGCGCTGGTGCGGCGGCGCGTGCTTCTGGTGCGGGTCGGACGGGGAGTGCACCCGGGCGCCGACGGAGAAGAGCACGTCCGTGACGGCGTTGTCCAGGCTCTGCACGCTGCGCCCCCGCGAGGTCCAGCCGCCGCCGAGCGCGGTCAGGGTACGGCTGAGGACGTCGGAGGTCAGGCTGCTGTAGTACTGGGCGCCCTCGCCGCCCACCAGCAGCGGGTCGTTGCCGACGGTCTGCTCCCGGCCGGGGTCCGTGCGGTGGCGGGGCCAGTCGTCGGCCTCGGCGATCAGCGCGGACTGCCGGTCCTGCCGCTCGCCCCAGGGCGCGTAGTCGTCCAGGTGGGCGAGGTGCAGCCGGGTGGTGACGGCCGTGGTGGCGGCGCTCTCCCCGGTCTGGGCGCCGAGCAGCAGGACGGCGGCCAGGGAGGCGAGGCCGCGGCGCCGCCCGGCGCGGGCCAGCAGCACCAGCCCGCCGAGGGCGCCGGCGACGGCGAGCAGCAGCACCGGCCAGGTGAGGGGCCGCAGCACGGCGCTGCGGCCGGCGAGGGCGGTGATCAGGGCGAACAGCGGGGCGGCGAGGCCGAGGGCGCGCGGGCCGGGCGGGCCGTGGGACAGGGTGTGCCAGGCGGCGATGACGAGCAGTCCGCACACCACGAAGGTCTGCCGGTAGGGGCTGCCCTGCGGGGTGGCGAAGGCGTGCCAGACCAGGTGGGTGGGGGCCCACTGGAGGGACAGGACCGCGAGGACCACCAGGGCCGTCCAGCCGGCCCGGACCCGGCCCGGGACCGCCCGGTGGAAGGGCAGGGCGAGGGCCAGCAGCAGGGTGGTGGTGCCGGCGTAGAGCGCGGGTGAGCCCCAGCCGTACGCCGTCGGCAGCAGCCGGGCGAGCACGTCCTCGGCCGGTACCGGGGCGAAGGCGCGCACCCGGCCCGGGTAGGCGTGCCGGGTGCCGAAGTAGACGGTCAGCACCAGCGGGGCGGCGAGGCCCACGCCGAGGGCGGTGGTGAGGGCGGCGCGGCCGGCCGCCGCGAGGGCCTGCCGGCGGGGCGGCCGGATGAGGACGAGGCGGAGCAGCAGCACCAGGGCGGCGCCGAGCGTGGCCATGTAGGCGGTGTAGAAGTTGGCGGTCCAGGCGAGCGCGACGATCAGCACGCCGGGCAGGCGCCGGCGTCCGGTGCGCGCCCACTCGCCGGCCAGGCACAGCAGGGGCAGGGCGATCAGCCCGTCGAGCCACATCGGGTTGTAGTCGGCGTCGGCGAGGGTCCAGCCGCACAGCGCGTAGGAGGCGCCGAGCAGGCCCGCCGCCCACCAGCGGCCGGGCCGGAGGACCAGCAGCAGCCCGGCCATGGCCGCGGCGGCGCAGGCGATCTTCAGGACGGTGATCGCGTACACCGCGAGGTCGATCTCGTCGCGGGGGAAGAGGGCGACCAGCAGGGCGAACGGGCTGCCGAGGTAGGTGCCGAGGTCGGGCAGGAACGAGGCGCCGTAGCCGGACTGCCAGTTGACGAGGAGGCCGCCCTCGGCCCTGCCGTGCAGCAGGTCCCACAGGTGGGCGTGGAAGGGCACGAACTGGTTGCCGAGGTCGTTGACGGCGCGGGTGCGCGGTCCGAAGGGGTAGCTGCGCGCGAGGGCGTCACCGGCGCAGAACGCGGTGACCGCGAGGGCGGCGGCGAGCAGGCAGGCGGCCCGCCCCGGCCGGGACACCGCTTTCACACCCGGTTCCCGTCCGGGCGCGGCCGGGAGTTCCCCCGGGCATTGCCGGGTGCGTCCGGTGGAGTGCTGCGATGCATTTTCGGTGTCCTCACAGAATGCGTACCCCGTCTATTCGCGGACTTAGACGGAGGACCATTCCGAATGGTTGTGTGCTCACCGAAAAATCGGGCGACTTCCCGCGGAGCGGGGAAACGCCGCGTGAATTTGATGACCGAAAGGGAAACTCTGCATTTCCGGCAGGTGTTTTTAGGGTGAACCGGCCTTCCGGGCCGCGTAGGCGCGGGCCGCCCGGACCCGGTTGCCGCACTTGGTGGTGCACCAGCGGCGGGCGCCGTGGGAGCGCAGGAACCAGCGCGCGCAGCCCCGGGCGGCGCACTCGGTGAGCTGGGCCGCGTCGGCGCCGGTGAGCAGGTCGCCGGCGTCCTCGGCCAGCAGGAAGAGCGCGGCGGCGACCGGGTCGCCGGAGTCGGGGGCGTCGCACCGGCGGGGGCCGTCGGCACCCCAGAGCAGGCGGGGGGTGACGGGGGCCGCGGCGAGGGCGGCGTTCAGGGTGCCGAGGGCGTCGCCGGGCGGCCGGTCCCCGGCGGCGCGGGCCGCGAAGAGGGCCCGCAGCGCCTCCCGCAGGGCGCGCAGCCGGCCGGACTGGCCGTCGTCGAGGTCCGCCCGGTCGGGCAGCAGTGCCTGCCGGACCAGCCACAGGTGCGCGGCCTCGGTGCCGTCGAGCAGGTCGACCCGGCCGTGGCTGACGGTGAACCGGGTGTTGACCAGCGCCAGCGAGGCGTACCGGTCCTCGCCGGGGACCGGGAGCCGGTGCAGGTACACGGGTGTCTCAAAATCCACGTCCCTCATGGTATTCCTTGCGGTTCTCCGTGAGAATGACTTAGCGTTCCTCACGGAGAACCGAAGTGAAAACCGTGAGAGGTGAGCTGTCGTGGCCTTCGATGTGGACGCGCTGCGCAAGGACTTCCCGATCCTGGGGCGGACGGTGGCGAGCGGCGCGCCGCTGGTCTACCTGGACTCCGGGGCCACCACGCAGAAGCCGCTCCAGGTCCTGGACGCCGAGCGGGACTTCTACCTGACCCGCAACGCCGCCGTGCACCGCGGCGCGCACCAGCTGGCCGGCGAGGCGACGGAGGCGTACGAGCAGGCGCGGCACGCGATCGCCCGGTTCATCGGCGCCGCCGACGACGAGGTGGTCTTCACCAAGAACACCACCGAGGCCGTCAACCTCGTCGCGTACGCGCTGGGCAACGCCGGCCGGATCGGGCCCGGCGACCGGATCGTGGTCACGGAGATGGAGCACCACGCCAACCTGGTGCCCTGGCAGCAGCTGGCCGGGCGGACGGGCGCGACGCTGGACTGGTTCGGCCTGACCGACGAGGGCCGGCTGGACCTGACCCGGGCGGACGAGCTGCTGGACGAGCGCACCAAGGTGCTCGCCCTCACCCACCAGTCCAACGTCCTCGGCACCCTCAACCCGGTCCGGGAGCTGGCCGACCGGGCCCACGCGGTGGGGGCGCTGGTGGTGGTGGACGGCGCCCAGTCCGTGCCGCACCGCCCGGTGGACGTGACGGAGCTGGGCGCGGACTTCCTGGCCTTCTCCGGGCACAAGATGCTCGGCCCGAACGGCGTCGGCGTGCTGTGGGGCCGCGCGGAGCTGCTGGCCGGCCTGCCGCCGTTCCTGACCGGCGGCTCGATGATCGAGATCGTGGAGATGGACCGCACCACCTTCCTGCCGCCGCCGCAGCGCTTCGAGGCGGGTGTGCCGATGACCGCGCAGGCGGTGGGGCTCGCGGCGGCGGTGGAGTACCTGGAGCGGCTGGGCATGGCGGAGGTCGCGGCGTACGAGGACACGCTCACCGCCCGCGCCCTGGAGCTGCTCGCCGAGGTGCCGGGGGTGCGGATCGTCGGTCCGGGCGACCTCACCGACCGGGGCTCCGCCGTCTCCTTCACGGTGGACGGTGTCCATCCGCACGACGTCGGGCAGGTGCTGGACGAACGGGGCGTCGCCGTCCGGGTGGGCCACCACTGCGCCCGGCCGCTCGCCCGGCGCTTCGGCGTGGCGGCGACCACCCGGGCGAGCTTCTACGTCTACAACACGCCGGAGGAGGTCGACGCGCTGGTGGCGGGGGTGCGGGCGGCCCAGCGCTACTTCGGCGTCTGAGCGCGTACGCGAACGTCCCCGCGACCCCGGTGGCGGGGACGTGCGCGGGGCGACCGCCGTGGACGTCTCGGAGTTCACCGCGTCCGGCGCGGCGGCGAGCGTGACGGCCTTCGCCGGCGTGGGCGGCAAAATGGGGAAGGGGTACGAGCACGCCAATGGGGCGGGCCGGGACCGGACGGGAAGAGGGGCAGACCGCCAGGGATGCGTGAGGAAGAGTTCTGGCCGGTGGCCGATCTGCCGGCCTACCTGTCCGGGCGCTGGCACGTCGAGCGCACGGTGCGGGACCTGGCGGGCGGGGACGACGGGCGGTTCACCGGGACCACGGTCTTCGGCCCGCTGGAGGGCGGGGGGCTGCTGCACGAGGAGTCGGGCGTCTTCACCTGGCGCGGGGTGGCCAGGCCGGCCACCCGGACGCTGCGGTTCCTGCCGGGGCCCGCGCCGGGCCGGGCGGACGTGCGCTTCGCGGACGGGCGGCCCTTCCACGACCTGGACCTGACCACGGGCCGGTACGTCGCCGACCATCCGTGTGCGGCCGACCTCTACCGCGGCGAGTTCACGGTCCTGGACGCCGGCCGCTGGCGCACGGTCTGGCGGGTCGGCGGCCCGGCGAAGGACCTGGTGCTCACCACCGACTACACCCGCGAGCCCTGAGGCGCGCTCAGTCGAAGGAGTACGCCATGTACTGCTCCGGGCGCTCCAGCGGCCGGAAGCCCAGCTTCGCGTAGACCCCGTGCGCGTCCTCCGTGGCGAGCAGCAGCCGGCGCAGCCCGAAGGGCGCCAGGTGCTCGCGGATCCGGCCGACGAACGCGGTGCCGACGCCCTTGCCGCGCACCGACGGGTCGACGTACACATCGGCGAGCCAGGCGAACAGCGCCCGGTCGGTGACCACGCGGGCGTACGCCACCTGCTCGCCCGAGGCCGTGGCGTAGACCCCGAAGTTCAGCGAGGACGCCATCGCCCGCTCGTGCTTCTCACGGGGGCGGCCGACCGCCCAGTACGCGTCGGACGACAGCCAGCCGTACACGCGGTCGACGTCGACGCGGGCGGGGTCGGCGGAGAACTCGTAGCCCTCGGGGAGGCCGGATGCATCACTCATACGGTGATCCTCACAGGCCGCCCCCCGTACGGACGAGCGGTTTTCACCGCACCTCGTCGCACGCCGCCCGCAGCCGGCGCACCCCCTCCGCGATCTCCCCGGTGCCGGCCACCGCGGCGAAGCTCAGCCGCAGGTGGGCGGCGGGCGGTTCGGCGCTGAAGTAGGGGCGGCCGGGGGTGAGGGCGACGCCCGCGCGCAGCGCCGCCGCGGTCAGCGCCGCCTCGTCCAGGCCCTCGGGCAGCCGCAGCCACAGGTGGTAGCCGCCGGCCGGGACGTGCGGCAGGGCCAGCTCGGGCAGCTCCCGGGCGAGCGCCCCCGTCATGGCGTCGCGGCGGGTCTTCAACTCGGCCGACAGCGCCCGCAGATGGCGCGGCCAGGCCGGGGAGCCGACGAGTTCGAGGGCGGCCTCCTGGAGCGGGCGGGGCACGAAGAAGCTGTCCACGACCTGGATCGCCCGCAGGCGTTCCAGCACCGGGCCGCGCGCGGCCAGCGCGCTCACCCGGAAGCTGGGCGAGGTCGCCTTGGTCAGCGAGCCGACGTGGACGACCACGCCGTCCGGGTCGTCGGCTGCCAGCGGGCGGGGCAGCGGCCCGGCGTCGGCGTGCACGAGACGGCGCACGAAGTCGTCCTCGACGACGAACGCGCCGGCCTCGCGGGCGATGCCCAGCACCTCGGCACGCCGGGCGGGGGCCAGCACGGCACCGGTCGGGTTCTGGAACAGCGGCTGGCAGACGAAGACCCGGGCACCGGTGGCGCGGAAGGCGTCCGCGAGCAGGTCGGGGCGTACCCCGTCGGGGTCCACGGGCACCGGGACGGGCCGCAGCCCGGCCGCGCGGGCGAGCGCCAGCATGCCCGGGTAGGTGGGCGACTCCACCAGCACCGGGGCGCCGGGCGGGGCGAGCGCGCGCAGGGCGGTGGCGAGGGCCGCCTGACCGCCCGCGGCGATCAGCACCTCGGCTGCGGTGACGGCGCCGCCGATCCCGCGCGCGAACCACTCCCGCAGTTCGGGCAGCCCCTCCAGCGGCGGTCGTTCCCAGGCGCCGGGCCGCCGGCCGGCCCGGGCCAGGGCCGCCGCCATGGCCCGCTCCGGTTGCAGACAGGGGTGCGGATAGCCGCCGCTGAACTCCAGGACCCCGGGCGGCGGGGCGGCCAGCGACACGGTGACGCCCGAGGCGTCCACCGTGCGCGGGACGAGGTCGGCCGCGCCGTCCGCGCTGAGGGCGACCTCCTGCCAGGAGGTGTCCCCGGCGGTGCCCTGCGGGCGGTGCGGCCGGGCCTTGTAGGCGCCGGCGCCGGGGCGGGTGACCACAAGGCCCTCGGCGGCGAGTTGGGCGAGGGCCCGCGAGACGGTGACCGGGCTCACCCGGAACCGTTCCACCAGGGCCCTGCTCGACGGGAGCTTTCCACCAGGTGAGTAGCGGTCGAGTTCCTGTCGGAGCTGCTCGGCCAATTCACCCACACTGCTACGCTGTTGCATGAGAACACAGAGTAGCGCTACTGTCGCGAGCCCGATAGCGGTCACCGCTCCCGAAGACCTGCGGGGCCTCGGGACCGTCCAGGCCGGGCTCGGCGTGATCGCCTTCTCGCTGACCTTCCCGGCGACCGCCTGGGGCCTGGAGGGCTTCGGCCCGTGGTCGCTGGTGGCGGTGCGCGGGGTCCTCGCCGCGCTCGTCGCCGGGGGCTGTCTGCTGGCGCTGCGGGTGCGGCTGCCGGCGCGCCGCCATCTGGCCGGGCTGGCCGTGGTCGCCGCCGGAGTGGTGCTGGGCTTCCCGATGCTGACCACGCTCGCCCTCCAGACGTCCACCACCGCCCACGCGGCCGTGGTGGTGGGGCTGCTGCCGCTGACCACCGCCGTGTTCTCGGCCCTGCGCACCGGCGTCCGGCCCTCCCGCCGGTTCTGGCTGGCGGCCGTGGCGGGCGCGGCGGCCGTGATCGCCTTCACCCTCGCCCAGAGCGGCGGCGCCCTCACCACGGCCGACGCCTACCTCTTCGCGGCGCTGGTGGTCTGCGCGGCCGGCTACACCGAGGGCGGCCGGCTGGCCCGGGTGATGCCGGGCTGGCAGGTCATCGGCTGGGCGCTGGTGCTGTGCCTGCCGCTGAGCGTGCCGGCCACCGCGGTGGCGTTGGCGTACGAGCCCGTGCACCTGACCGGGCACGGCGTCGCCGGGCTGCTGTGGGTGGCCCTCGGCTCGCAGTTCCTCGGTCTGGTCGTCTGGTACCGGGGCATGGCCGCCATCGGCATCCCGCGGGCCAGCCAGTTGCAGTTGGCCCAGCCCCTGCTCACACTGGTGTGGTCGGCGCTGCTGCTGGGCGAGCACTTCACGGTGGCCGCACCGCTGACCGCCGTGGCCGTGCTCGTGTGCATCGCCGTCACGCAGCGGTCGTGAGCGCAAGGAGGGCCCAGATGCACGCGTCCAAGGGCGACCGGCTCATCACACACGGCAGGGTGGTGGGTCAGCACGACCATGTCGTGGAAGTGGTCGAAGTACTCGGTCCCGAGGGCAACCCGCCGTACCGCGTCCGCGCCGAGAACGGACACGAGACGATCATGTCCCCCGGGCCCGACTGCCAGGTGGAGCACAGGAAAGAGCGACAGGTGTAGTCAGCGCGGTGGCGTCGCCGGCCCTTGGTAGTGGTCGGCGACCACGCGCGCCATCGCCCCGGCCGGGTCGGCCGCCAGGTCCCCGGCGGCGAAGAACACGTGCCCGCGCACCCGCGGGTGGCGGGCGGCGAGGGTGAGATGCCGGGACAGTTCGGCCGGGTCCTGCCAGGCCGGCGGCTGCCCGGCCGCGCCCGCCTTGTACAGGGCCTCCCCGATGTACAGGTGCGTCGCGGTGGACCGGGCGGCCTCGGCCCACCAGGCGACGAGGGCCGCGTAGTCGGCGGCGGGGTCGCCGATGTGCCAGTACACCTGGGGGACGACATAGTCGATCCAGTGCTCGCGGACCCAGGTGCGGGTGTCCGCGTACAGGTCGTCGTACGTCTGGACGCCCGCCCGGGTCGCGGAGCCGCGCGGGTCGGTGGCGGCGTTGCGCCAGACCCCGAACGGGCTGATCCCGAACCGGGTGCCGGGCCGGACCCGGCGGATCCCCGCGGCCGTCTCCCGCACCAGCCTGTCGATGTTGTCCCGGCGCCAGGCGGCCCGGTCGGGGAAGGCCCCGCCGTGGCGGTCGTACGCCTCGTCGTCGTCGAAGGTCTGCCCGGCGACCGGATAGGGGTAGAAGTAGTCGTCGAAGTGGACGGCGTCGACCGGGTAGCGGGCGACCGCGTCCAGCATCGCCCGCTGCACGAAGGCGCGGACCTCGGGCAGCCCCGGGTTGTAGTAGAGCCGGCCGCCGTACGGCACCACCCAGCCGGGGTGCCTGCGGGCCGGGTGGGAGGCGGTCAGCCGGGTGGGGTCGGTGTGGTTGGCGACCCGGTACGGATTGAACCAGGCGTGCAGTCGCAGGCCCCGGGCGTGGGCCTCCTCGACGGCGGTGCCCAGCGGGTCCCAGCCCGGGTCCCGGCCCTGGGTGCCGGTGAGCCACTCGGACCAGGGCTCGTACGGCGACGGCCACAGCGCGTCGGCGGCCGGCCGCACCTGGAGGATCACCGTGTTGAGCCGGGCGCGGACGGCGCGGTCGAGGTGGGCGGTCAGCTCGGCGCGCTGCCGGGCCGCCGTGAGGCCGGGCCGCGAGGGCCAGTCCCGGCCCGCGACCGTCGCGATCCAGACGCCCCGCAGCCCGGCGGCGGCCCGCGGCCCGCGGTGCGGCGGACCCGCGGCGGGAACGGCGCCCGCCCCGGGCGGCGACGCGCCCGGGCCGGGGGCGGGCACGGCCAGGGCGGACAGCGCGGCGCGGGCGAGGACCCGCCGCGAGACGCGTGCCATCAGGCACCTCCCCGTACACTCCGGATCCGCTCGCTCACGGATCGTTCCGCCGTCCAGGATGCCCCCACCCGGGCGATCGATCATCGATACTTGGCGGTAACGTGCACGATCGGAGCAGGCGCCGAAACCCGGGGGTCCTGCCAGCCAGCCGGAAGACCAGCGAAGGGGACGATGTGACCGACATCGAGCGCGTCGGAGTCGTGGGCTGCGGCCAGATGGGCGCCGGCATCGCCGAGGTGTGCGCCCGTGCGGGACTGGACGTGAAGGTCGCCGAGACCACCGGCGAGGCCCTGGAGATCGGCCGTACCCGGCTGTACAACTCCCTGGCCAAGGCCGCCGAGCGCGGCAAGATCACCGAGGCGGAGCGGGACTCCGCCCAGGCCCGGCTGAGCTTCACCACCGACCTCGGCGAGTTCGCCGACCGGGACCTGGTGATCGAGGCCGTCGTGGAGAACGAGCAGGTCAAGACCGAGATCTTCCAGGTGCTCGACCAGGTGGTGGCCCGGCCGGACGCCATCCTCGCCTCCAACACCTCCTCGATCCCGCTGGTGAAGCTGGCCGTCGCCACCTCCCGCCCGGACCACGTGGTCGGCATCCACTTCTTCAACCCGGCCCCGGTGCAGCAGCTGGTCGAGCTGATCCCGGCGCTCACCACCTCCGAGGGCACGCTGAGCCGCGCCCAGGTCTTCGCCGAGAAGGCGCTCGGCAAGCACGCCATCCGTGCCCAGGACCGCTCCGGGTTCGTGGTGAACGCGCTGCTGGTGCCCTATCTGCTCTCCGCGATCCGGATGTTCGAGTCCGGCATCGCGAGCCGCGAGGACATCGACAACGGCATGGAGATGGGCTGCGCCCACCCGATGGGCCCGCTGAAGCTGTCCGACCTGATCGGCCTGGACACCATCGTCTCCATCGCCAACTCGATGTACGCCGAGTACAAGGAGCCGCTGTACGCCGCTCCCCCGCTGCTCCAGCGCATGGTGGAGGCGGGCCGGCTCGGCCGGAAGACCGGGTCGGGCTTCTACACCTACGGCTGATTACGAAGAGCGACGCCCAGCGGGCCCGGCACCGGAGTACGGTGCCGGGCCCGACTGTTTCACACACCGTGTGCGCGCCGGGCACACAGATGCCCGCCGCACACGCTCCCCATGCACCCACCAGGCGAGTTGACTCATCATGCGCATGCAAGGGATGCGGAACCCATTCATTTCGACTACCGAGAGGAGCGGACCCGTGACCGTCGAACCGGAGCATCCCGTGGTCCATGGAGAACTCGCAGAGTTACGGCGCCGCCTCGATGTGGCGTACGCCCGCGTCGAGGGAGGCCTGGCACTGCTCCGCCACCGCACCGAGGAGACCGCCAAGGAACTGGACGATCTGGACTCCCGGATGGCCTCGCTGGAACACGCACGCTGGCCGCTGCCCTCGCTCGCCGCGCTGACCGCGGTCGGCGCGCTCGTGGTGACGCTGTGGCAGGCGTTGTCGGCCCATTAGCCCTCGGCGAGCCTGAGGTGGTGCAGCAGCAGTAACGCGGCCGCCATGTTGGCGGCCGGGACCTCCCCACGGGCGATCAGGTCGGGGACGAGTTTGAGGGGGACCCACTCCCGCCGGTCCGACTCGAAGTCGTCCACGGGGTGTCCGACGTACTCGCCCCGGTCGGACCAGTAGACGTGGTGCCGGGCGTCGGTGAGTCCGTTGGACGGCTCCACGCTCATGAGGTGGTGCAGGGGCCCCGGCCGCCAGCCGGTCTCCTCCTCCAGTTCCCTGGCCGCCGCGCGCGCGATGTCCTCGCCGTCCTCGACGACGCCCGCCGCCAGCTCCCAGCCCCAGCTGTCGGTGATGAAGCGGTGCCGCCACAGCAGCAGCACCTCGTTCGCCTCGTTGACGATCGTCGCCACGGCCACGGGCCGCAGCCGGATGACGAAGTGGTCGAGGTGCCGGCCGTCCGGCAGCTCGACATCCGCGAGATTGACACGGAACCAGCGGTTCCCATACACGGTTTTTTCACAGTGTTTCGTCCACTGCACGGTATGCCACCTTCCGTCGGGGAGTGGCAATATCGCAGCAGGGACCGGGTACCCCACAGTGGGCCTACAACGGCACGCGCAGCGCTCCGTCGATCAGTTCGGCGGCCTCGGCGGTGCCGGCCGAGCCGCAGCGCACCAGATGCTCGCGCACCGCGCGCAGGCGGTCGCGCAGCCGCTGGGACTCCATCCCCCGGGCCTGCTCCGCCATCTGCACGGCGGAGGCCGCGGCCCGGTCGGCGTTGCCCCGGCGCAGCTCGATGGTGCTGAGCATGGCCAGCCGGTGCACCCGCCCCCGGTCGTGGGCCGGGGTGCCGACGGCCGCCGCCGCGTGTTCCCGGGCCGCGGTCAGGTCGCCGAGGCTGAGCAGCGCCTCGGCCACCTGCACATGGACCAGCCCCGGCTGCACGTATCCGGTCTCGTCGGGCTCGTGGCCGCGCCGGATCCGCTCGGCCGCCGTCTCCGCGCGCCGGATGCGGGACAGCGCGCCGCCGCCGTCGCCGAGGTGGGCGTACGCCTTGGCCTGCATGGCGTACAGGTCGGAGGCGAGGGCCGGGGTGATGTGCCGGCCGGCGGTGCGCAGCGCGGCCTCGGCGAAGGCGACGGCCTGCCGGTACTCCCGCATGAACAGCGACTGGTTGACCAGCAGCGCGATCACGTACGCCCCGAGCCCCCGGTCCCCGCTGGCCTTGGCGAGCCTGAGCGCCTGGTGGAAGTAGCGCTGGGCCAGTCCATGGGCGTCGGAGTCGTACGCGCAGATGCCGGCGATGGCCACCAGGGCGCCCGTGGCCCGGTGCAGCTGGCGTCCGGTGGCGTCCGGATAGCTGCCCCGCAGCAGCGGCGCGGCCTCGGCGTTGAGGAAGCCGACGACCCGGGAGCGGGTCGCGATCCCGCCGGCCTTGCGGTACATCTGCTCGTAGTGCGTCCGGGCGGCACGCAGCACCTCGATGTCGGCCGCGGTCACCCGCTGCCGGCCGCCCCGGGACACGTCGACGTCCTCGGGCGGGTTCTCCCACTCCCACACCGGCATCACGGCGGGCGTGCCGGTGACCGCGGGGGCGCCCAGCACATGGGGCCGCTGCTGTTCGTCCGACCGCCACAGGGCGGTGGCCCGCTCCACGAACCCGCCCAGCGAACCGGCGTGCGCACCGCTCGGCTCGCCGGGCACGCCGAGCCCGATGTCGTCGAGCGTGACGGGCCGCTGGAGCCGGGCCGCCAGCACCTCGCAGATCAGGTCGGGCACCTGGCCGCGGGGCCGCTGGCCCTTCAGCCACCGTGCCACGGCGGTGTGTTCGTAGCGCAGCGCGAGACCGCGTCCGCGGCCCGCCTGGTTGACGTGGGCGGCGAGGCCGGCGTGCGAGATCCCCGCCTCGTCCAGGATGGCGTCGAGCAGAGTGTTGGGCTGCATGGGATGACCCCCGGATGGCCTGGTGCGGTCAGCGTAGTGGCTCCGCCTTCACACGGGGTGTGAACCGGGCTCCGGGGCGGCCGCGGTCGAGGACGCGCACCTCGCCGTCGGGCCGGTCCCCGGGAACAGGACGCCGACCGGCTGCCGCCGGACCGGGACCCGGATGCGGATCATGCCTGCGGTCCCCGATGTGGCCCGACAGGGAAATCGGACCGGCCCCGAAAGGACGGTCCGACTCCGCCGGTGGCGCCCCCCGGAGGAGGCGCGGGGAGCCGCGCGGCCGGCCACGGACGAACCGCGACCGGCCGCGCGGGGAACCCTGGACGGCGCTCAGCCCCGCAGCACCGCTCCCGTGCGCTCGCCCGCGAGGGCGACCGCCGCGTCGCGCGCCGCGGACGCCTCGTCCACGGTGAGCGTCCGGTCACCGGCGCGGAACCGCAACGCGTACGCGAGCGACTTGCGGCCGTCACCGAGCTGCTCCGCGTTCTCGTACACGTCGAACAGCCGGATGGACTCCAGCAGTTCGCCCGCGCCCTCGCGCAGCGCCGCCTCGACCTCCGCGGCCGGCACGGGCTTGTCGACGACGAGGGCGACGTCCTGCGTGGCGACCGGGAACGCGGAGATGCCCGGGGCCCGCACCACGCCGTCGCCGGCCGCCTCCAGGGCGTCCAGGTCCAGCTCCATCGCGCAGGTGCGCTCGGGCAGGCCGAGGCTCTTCAGGACCCGCGGGTGCAGCTCGCCGGCGTGGCCGACGACCTTCTCGGTACCGCCCGCGGCGACCGCCAGCTCGGCGCACCGGCCGGGGTGCCAGGGACCGTACTGGCCCTTGCGCACGATCAGCTCCGCACCGGCCTCGCGGGCGAGGGCGCGCGCCGCCTCGACGGCGTCGGCCCAGTCGGCCGGGCGGCCCTTGCCCCACCAGCCGGCCTGCTCGCGCGCCCCGGCGAGGACGACGGCCGCGTGCCGCGGCTGCTCGGGCAGCACGGCGTTCAGCGCGGCGATCTCCTCGTCGGTGGGACGCCGGTCGACGGGCAGGTGCGCGGCGGCGCGGTTCTCCTCACGCGGGTGGAAGACCAGGCCGGTCTCGAACAGCGCCAGGTCGTGCGAGCCCCGGCCCGCGTTGCGCCGCAGGGCGCCGAGCAGGCCCGGCAGCAGCGTGGTGCGCAGCGCGGGTTCCTCGTCGCTGAGCGGGTTGACCAGCTTGACGACCCGGCGGGCCGGGTCGTCGGCGGCCAGTCCGAGCTGGTCGAAGACCTGCTCGCCGAGGAAGGGGTAGTTCGGCGCCTCGACGTACCCGGCGCCGGCCAGCGCGCGGCCGGCCCGGCGGTGCAGCCGCTGGCGGTGGGTCAGACCGCGGCCGGAGGGGGGCTTGGGCAGCGTGGAGGGCAGGTTCTCGTAGCCCTCCAGGCGGATGACCTCCTCCGCGAGGTCGTTCGGGTCGGCCAGGTCGGGCCGCCAGGACGGGACGGTGACGATCAGCTCGTCCTGTCCGTAGACGTCGCAGCCGACCTCCTGGAGACGGCGCACGACGGTCTCACGGCCGTAGGTGACGCCCGCGACCTTGTCCGGGTGGTCGGCCGGGAGGGTGATGGTGTGCGGCGCCGAGGGCGCGATGACCTCGGTGACCCCGGCCTCCGCCGTGCCGCCCGCGAGCAGGACCAGCAGGTCCACGGTGCGCTGCGCGGCCGCGGGGGCGGCCTGCGGGTCGACGCCGCGCTCGAAGCGGCGGGACGCCTCGGACAGCAGCTTGTGGCGGCGGGCCGTACGGGCGACGGAGACGGCGTCGAAGTGGGCGGCCTCGATGACCACCTCGGTCGTCGCGTTCTCCACGTCCTCGTGGTCGGCGATCTCCGTGTGGGCGCCGCCCATCACGCCGGCGAGCCCGATCGGGCCGCGCTCGTCGGTGATGACCAGGTCCTCGGCGTGCAGCGTGCGCTCGACGCCGTCGAGGGTGACGAGCTTCTCGCCCTCCTCCGCCCGGCGCACGCCGATGGTGCCCTGGACCAGTTTCCGGTCGTAGGCGTGCAGCGGCTGGCCCAGCTCCATCATCACGTAGTTCGTGATGTCCACGGCGAGCGAGATCGGGCGCATGCCGACCTTCTGCAGCCGGCGCTGGAGCCAGAGCGGGGAACGCGCCTCGGGACGCAGCCCGGTGACCGTGCGGGCGGTGAAGCGGTCGCAGCCGTACGGCTCGGAGACCTGGACCGGGTGGCCGAAGGCGTTCGGGGCCGGTACGTCGATCAGGGCGGGGTCGCGCAGCGGCAGGCCGTAGGCGATGGCGGTCTCGCGGGCCACGCCGCGGATGGACAGGCAGTCGCCGCGGTTGGCGGTGACGGCGATGTCCAGGACCTCGTCGACCAGTTCCAGCAGCTCGATGGCGTCCTTGCCGACCTCGGTCTCCGGGGGCAGCACGATGATGCCGTGGCTGCCGTCGTCGCCCATGCCCAGCTCTTCGCCGGAGCAGATCATGCCGTGCGAGACCTTGCCGTAGGTCTTGCGCGCGGCGATGGAGAAGCCGCCGGGGAGCGTGGCGCCGGGGAGGACCACGACGACCTTGTCGCCGACCGCGAAGTTGCGGGCGCCGCAGACGATCTCCTGGGGCTCACCGGTGCCGTTGGCCCGGCCGACGTCGACCGTGCAGAAGCGGATCGGCTTCTTGAAGCCCTCCAGCTCCTCGATGGTCAGCACCTGGCCGACGACCAGCGGGCCCTTGAGGTCGGCGCCGAGCTGCTCGACGGTCTCGACCTCCAGGCCTGCCGAAATGAGCTTGGCCTGGACGTCGCGGCCGGTCTCCGTCGCCGGCAGGTCGACGTACTCCCGCAGCCAAGAAAGCGGGACCCGCATCAGATCTCCATCCCGAACGGCCGGGTGAACCGGACGTCACCCTCGACCATGTCTCGCATGTCTTCGACGTTGTGGCGGAACATCAGCATCCGCTCGATGCCGAACCCGAAGGCGAAGCCGCTGTACCTCTCCGGGTCGACGCCGCAGGCGGTGAGCACCCGCGGGTTGACCATGCCGCAGCCGCCGAGCTCGATCCAGCCCTCGGACGAGCAGGTGCGGCAGGGCCGGTCGGGGTTGCCGACGGACTCGCCCTTGCAGACGTAGCAGAGCATGTCCATCTCGGCGCTCGGCTCGGTGAAGGGGAAGAAGTTCGGGCGCAGCCGGGTCTTCATGCCCTCGCCGAACAGGGACTGGACCATGTGGTCCAGGGTGCCCTTGAGGTCGGCCATGGTCAGGCCCTCGTCCACGGCGAGCAGTTCGACCTGGTGGAAGACCGGGGTGTGGGTGGCGTCCAGCTCGTCGGTGCGGTACACGCGGCCGGGGCAGATCACGTAGACCGGCAGCTCGCGCTCGAGCAGGGAGCGGATCTGCACGGGCGAGGTGTGGGTGCGCAGCACCACGCCGGACTCGGCGCCGCCGTCCGGGCCCTGGACGAAGAAGGTGTCGGCCTCGCCGCGGGCCGGGTGGTCCGGGCCGATGTTGAGCGCGTCGAAGTTGAACCACTCCGCCTCGGCCTGCGGGCCCTCGGCGACCTCGTAGCCCATGGCCACGAAGATGTCCTCGATGCGCTCCGAGAGCGTGGTGAGGGGGTGGCGGGCACCGGCCGGGACGCGGTCGTACGGCAGCGTGACGTCGACGTCCTCCTCGACCAGCACCCGGGCGTCGCGCTCGGCCTCCAGCTCGCTCTGGCGGGCGGCGAGGGCCTTGTTCACGGCGCCGCGGGCCATGCCGACGCGCTTGCCGGCCTCGGCCTTGGCGTGCGGGGGCAGGGCGCCGATCTCCCGGTTGGCGAGGGCCAGCGGGGAGGCGGGGCCGGTGTGGGCGACCTTGGCCTCGTGGAGCGCGTCGAGGGAGTCCGCGGCGGCGAAGGCGGCGAGCGCCTCGTCCCGCATGCGCTCGATCTCTTCCGGTTTCAACGCCTCGACCTCGACAGGGTCGTACGACTTATTGGGTGCCGACATCTCTTCCCGTGCTTCCGATTGTCCCCCAGCTGACGCTGGGAGGTGCCCCCTGGCGGATGGTCCCCGTCACCGACTCGAGGGCCGAGTGCAGGACACAAAGGTGCCAAAGGCCGAGTCTAACGGGGCGGAGGTGTACGAAGAGCCCGTGGGCCGTCAGGCGAGATACGCCGGGGCCGACACGGGCAGGGTAAATCGGAACTCGGCTCCGCCGCGGTGGGCGCGGCCGACCGTGATGGTGCCGCCGTGGGCCTCCACGATGCCCTTGACGATGTACAGCCCGAGTCCGGTGCCGCCCCGCTTGCTGCCCCGCCAGAAGCGGGTGAAGACGCGGTTCATGGACTCCTCCGGGATGCCGGGGCCTTCGTCGCTCACCGTGACCGATGTGCCGGTTTCCTCGCCCTCGCGCGGGGACGCCGAGGGTGTGACGTCAATGGTGACGGTTCCCTCGCCGTGCCGCACGGCATTTTCGATGAGGTTGCTGAGCACCTGGTCGATCTTGTCGGGGTCGGCCCACAGGTCGGGCAGCGGCTGTTCGATGCGGAGCAGGAAGCGCTCGGCGGGCTGGCCGGCGGCCACATAGGCCTGGATGTGCCGGGAGACGGCGGCCCCGATGTCGACGGGCTGGCGGCGGACCTCCAGGCGCCCGGAGTCGATGCGGGAGATGTCCAGCAGTTCGGCGATGAGCCGGGTGACCCGGTCGGCGTCGGCGTCGACGGTCTCCAGCATGAGCCGCTTCTGGTCGTCGGTGAAGCGTTCCCACTTGGCGAGCAGGGTGGCGGTGAAGCCCTTCACGGAGGTCAGCGGGGAGCGCAGTTCGTGGGCGACGGTGGCGATCAGCTCGGCGTGGCTGCGCTCGGTACGGCGGCGGGCCTCGGTGTCCCGGAGGGCGACGACGACGGACCTGACCGGCCCCAGCGGTTCGTCCCGTGCGTAGCGGGCCGAGACCAGCACCTCCCGGCCGCCCGGCAGCAGCAGGTTGCGTTCCGGCTGCCGGACGCGGATGGCGAGTCCGCCGTAGGGGTCGGTGAGCTGCCACCAGCGGCGTCCCTCCAGGTCCTCTAAGGGCAGCGCCTTCTCCAGCGGCTGCCCGAGGGCGTCGGCGGGCCGTACCCCGGTGATGCGCGCGGCGGCGGCGTTGAAGCAGGTCACGCGGCCGTTCTCATCGGCGATGACCAGGCCGTCGGGCAGCTGTTCCGGGTCGAGGCCCCGGTGTCCGCCCGGCCCGGGCACGGATGTGTCCCGCGCGTCCCGTCCCTCCGGCCCGGCGCTCGTGCCGGCCACACTCATCCCCGTACCCCACCTCTCGAACGGCGCAGGGCCCCGCGCTGGTCACCCTACTAGCTCTGGGTGACGGAGCGGCACCCTCCGGAGGCGCGCTGGGCGCGGGCCGACGCGTAGAGGCATACGGCGGCGGCCGTGGCGAGGTTCAGGCTCTCGGCCCTGCCGTGGATCGGGACGCGTACGACGGCGTCGGCGAGGGCGCGGGTCTCCTCGGGCAGTCCCCAGGCCTCGTTGCCGAACACCCAGGCGGTGGGGCCGCCCATGGTGCCCTTGTCCAGTTCCTCGTCGAGGTCGCGGTCGCCGGCGCCGTCGGCGGCGAGGACGCGCACGCCGGCCTCCTTGAGGCCGGCCACGGCCCGCTCGACGGGCACGCCCACGGCGACGGGCAGGTGGAAGTGGGAGCCGACGGAGGCCCGGACGGCCTTCGGGTTGTACAGGTCGACGGAGGCGTCGGTGAGGATCACGGCCTCCGCGCCGGCGGCGTCGGCGCAGCGCAGCACGGTGCCGGCGTTGCCGGGGTCGCGCACGTGGGCGAGGACGGCGACCAGCTTCGGCCGGGCGGCGAGGATGTCCTCGAAGGGGGTGTCCAGGAACCGGCAGACGCCGACCAGGCCCTGCGGGGTGACGGTGGTGGAGATCTCGGCGATGACCTCCTCGGAGGCCAGGTGCACCCGGGCGCCGGCCTCGCGGGCCTCGCCGACGATGTCGGCGTACCGCTCCGCCGCCTCGACGGTGGCGAACAGTTCCACGAGCGTCGCGCCGCCGTCGGCTCCCCGGTGCCCGGCGCCCTCCCGCACGGCCTGCGGCCCCTCCGCGAGGAAGAGCCGGTCCTTCCCCCGGAAGTTCCGCTTGGCAAGCCGCCGGGCAGCAGAGACACGCGCGGACCGGGGGGAGATCAGCTCGGGGCTGACGGGGGGCATGTTGTTCTTCACCTTCGGATGAGTTCTCTTGCTCTTTCCACGCGAGGTGGCTGCGGCGCCCCGTGAGGGGCGCGGGGAACTGCGCGGCAAGCCCCCGCCGGCGGGCAGCCGGACGACTGCCCGGTGGCGTCAACAACAGGACCCGCAAGCTATGCAGCCTGCGGGTCCCGGAGTGAACGTCGGCTAGAGCCAGCGCGGCGTCACGCGGCCTTCGGCGCGTTGACGTCCGACGGCAGCGCCTTCTGCGCGACCTCGACGAGCGCCGCGAAGGCGTTCGCGTCGTTCACGGCCAGCTCGGCCAGGATCTTGCGGTCGACCTCGACGTTCGCGGCCTTCAGACCCTGGATGAAGCGGTTGTAGGTGATGCCGTTGGCGCGGGCAGCGGCGTTGATGCGCTGGATCCACAGCTGACGGAAGTCGCCCTTGCGCTTCTTGCGGTCGTTGTAGTTGTAGACCAGCGAGTGGGTGACCTGCTCCTTGGCCTTGCGGTACAGGCGCGAACGCTGACCGCGGTAGCCGGAGGCCTGCTCCAGGATCGCCCGGCGCTTCTTGTGGGCGTTGACTGCCCGCTTGACGCGTGCCACTTGTTAACTCCTTGTAGCGGGGTCGTGGGGGTCCTCACACGACCCGGAAACGATTCGGTCCCGGTCCCGACGCGCGGCGCTCGCAGAGCGCCGCCGCGTCACTTGCCGAGAAGCTTCTTGATCTTCGCGGCGTCGCCCGGGGCCATCTCGGCGTTGCCGGTGAGGCGACGCGTGACGCGGGACGACTTGTGCTCGAGCAGGTGGCGCTTGCCGGCGCGCTCGCGGAGCACCTTGCCGGAGCCGGTGACCTTGAAGCGCTTGCTGGCACCGCTGTGCGACTTGTTCTTCGGCATAGCGCCGTTATCTCCTCGTCGGTGGCGCTCCGGTGCCCGGTCGTGGAAACCGGGCACGGTGGAGCGTCGCTCTCTTCTATCGGTTACATCCTCGGGGACGTACGGGATGCACATCCCCCGGGGATCACGCCTCGGCCGGCTCCTCGGACGGCGCCTCGGCCTCGGCAGGGTTCTGCGACTTGCCGGGGTTCGCCTTCGCGTCGGCCTTGCGGGCCTCCTGCGCCTGACGGGCCTCGGCCATCGCCTCGGTCTTCTTCTTGTGCGGACCGAGGACCATGATCATGTTGCGGCCGTCCTGCTTCGGGTTCGACTCCACGAAACCGAGGTCCTGGACGTCCTCCGCGAGCCGCTGCAGCAGTCGGTAGCCCAGCTCGGGGCGGGACTGCTCACGGCCACGGAACATGATCGTGATCTTGACCTTGTCGCCCTGCTTGAGGAACCGGACGACGTGACCCTTCTTGGTGTCATAGTCGTGCGGGTCGATCTTCGGCCGGAGCTTCATCTCCTTGATGACCGTGTGCGCCTGGTTCTTGCGCGCCTCACGGGCCTTCATGGCCGACTCGTACTTGAACTTCCCGTAGTCCATGAGCTTGCACACGGGCGGACGGGCGTTCGCCGCGACCTCGACCAGGTCCAGGTCGTACTCCTGCGCAAGCTCCAGTGCCTTCGCGAGCGGCACGATGCCGACCTGCTCGCCACTGGGACCGACAAGTCGCACCTCGGGAACGCGAATCCGGTCGTTGATGCGGGGCTCGGCGCTGATGGATCCTCCTCGGTAGCACCACGCGACGGTCTGGCGGACAGCCGCGTAACGTCTGTGTTCGTTAGACCTAACCGCGCCGAAGCAACAAAAATGCCCCGGACGATCACATGCGGGGCTCCAACACTTCCGGAGCACCGCCGCGATGTCGCGGGGCGCGCTTTCGGGCGACTCCATCGCCCGTACGGAACGATGGCGGTCGCCTGACCGGACCCGCCGTCCCGGGGGACGGAGCAGGTGGGAGATCGGAGCCTCCACTTGTGGGCCGAACACGCAGGTGTCCGGCCGGTCGTTTCCCCCAGACTACAGGGTTGACACAGAGGGTGCCAAACCGTGCGCACGGGCCGTGCGGGGCGGGCTCCCCCGGGCCGGGGCGCGCCCGCCGGGGCCTATCGTGTGGGGCATGAGTGACACCCCTCCTGAGTCCCCCGACTTCGACGCGATGACCCGGGACATCGCCGAGGTCCCCGCCGTCGAGGTGATCGTGACGGTCGCCGTCAACCTGATGAGCGCCGCTGCCGTGAAGCTCGGGCTGAGCGAGGAGGGCGAGAAGTTCAAGGACCTGGACGAGGCCCGCAAGCTGATCACCGCGCTCGCCGGCCTGCTGGACGCGAGCACGACCGAGGTCAGCTCCTTCCACGCGGCCCCGCTGCGCGACGGGCTGAAGTCCCTCCAGCTGGCGTTCCGCGAGGCGTCGGTCGTCCCGGACGAGCCGGGCCAGGGGCCGGGCGAGAAGTACACCGGCCCGGTCTACGGCTGACCCGCCCCTTCTCCCTACGGGGTCTGTTCCTTCACGTACAAGGGCTCGCCCGGAGGCGTGGTCCCGGCCGGCAGCAGTGCCAGGTCGAGGCCGCGCACCAGGCGGGCCCGCAGTGTCTCGTCGGCGGCGAGCCGCCCGGCGACCGCGCGGGCGGCCTCGGCGGGCGGCACGGCCGGGTCCAGGACGAGGGCGAGGGTGCCGTCGGCCCGCCCGGGCCCGAGGTGGGCGCGCAGCACGGCGGGCTCGGCCGCCACCGCCGTGCGGACGGCCGTCACCACGGCCGGGTCGGCGAGCGGGTCGGTGCTGGTGCGGCCCTCGGCGAGGGCGAGCAGCGCCGGGCCGGTCAGCTCGAACGGCACGGGCCCGGCGAGGTCCAGCACGATCGTGTCGGCCTTCTCGTGCGCGGCGGCCTGGAGCGCCTGGTGCAGGGGCACGGCGACCGGGCGGGCCCCGGGGTCCCAGCGGGCGAGGGAGTCGGTGGAGGTGAAGGCGGGCAGCGCGGTGCGGTCGCCGGCCTTCAGGGTGGGTACGGCCATGTCGCTGGTCTTCTCGCGGCGCAGCCCGTTCTCGTCCTCCTCGACCTCGCCGAGCACGGCGACGACGGGGACCAGCAGGCGGGCGCCCCGGAGCGCCTCCAGGACGGGCCCGAGGGCGTCGCGGTCCTCGGCCCAGGCGGCGAGCGCGGCGCTCAGCCGGGGATCGGCGGAGCCGTCGTCGTCGGAGAAGCCGGGGTCGGGAATGTTCTTGTTCGCCACGGTCACCGACCCTATAGCGGACCGTGCGGGGGGAGGCCGCCGGGCCGGTGGCGGCGGACGGGAGCGCTGCCGCCGGACCTCGGCACGGGTACCCGCGGACCGTGCGGTGGCGGCCGTCCCGGCCACGGTGCGGGCCTTCCCCGGCCTCCCGCCGCGCGGCCGGCCCGGCGCCGGACGGCCTGCGCGGGGGCGCTTCGGCGCGCTACCCGGAGATCGGGTGCGGCGCCGGGTGGCGGGGCCTCACAGCGGCCGCCCGCGGGTGCGCCACAGGATCACCCCGGCCACCAGGAGCACCGCGCCCGCGCCGCCGGCCAGCGGGGCGGCCCAGTCGGCGGTGCCGGGGCCGGGCCTCGGGGCGTCCGGGCCGGGGCCGAAGTACTCCTCGCCGTAGGACGCGGCGCGCAGGTGGCGCGGCCGCAGGCGGTCCGCGGACTTCAGGGCGGCCGCCGGGTCGATCATGCCGAAGCCCCGGGAGTCGTCGCGGCCGCCGGCCGGGGCGTCCCGCGCGGTGTCCTCCAGCAGCTTCTTGATCTGGGCGGGGGCCAGCTCCGGGTGGACGGAGCGGATCAGGGCCGCCGCCCCGGAGACGAAGGCGGAGGCGGCGCTGGTGCCCCAGCCCGCGTAGTACTTGTGGTCGGGGTCGGCGATGACGACGTCTACGCCGGGCGCGCTGACGGCCGCGTACCAGCGGCGGGTGGAGAAGGCGGCGCGGACGCCGTACTCGTCCACGGCGGTGGCGGCGATGACGCCCGGGTAGGCGGCGGGGTAGGAGACGTGGTCGCCCTTGTCGCCGCCGTTGCCCGCGGAGGCGACGACGACGACGCCCTTGCCGAGGGCGTACTGCACGGCCTCGTCCTCGCCGGGTTCGGGGTGGGCCGAGCTGGAGTCGTCGCCGAGGGAGAGGTTGATGACGTCGGCGCCGTGGTCGGCGGCCCACCGGATGCCGTCGGCGAGGGCGGTGCCGCGGGTGGTGCGGGCCTTGGCGCGGGCCGGGTCGCCGTCCTCCAGGATCACGCGGACCGGCAGGATCCGCGCCTCGGGGGCCACGCCGAGGACGCCGTCCCCGGCGCCGGGGCCGTGGCCGTGCCCGGCGATGATGCCGGCCATGGCGGTGCCGTGCCGGGCCCAGAGGCGGTCGCCGGGCCCGGCGCCGAAGCCGATCATGTCCTTGGCGGGCAGGACGTTCCCGGTGAGGTCGGGATGGTCGGCCTCCACGCCGGTGTCCAGGACGGCGACGGTGACGCCCCGGCCCTTGGTGGTCTGCCACGCCTCGTCCAGGTGGAGCGCGGACAGCGCCCACTGCTGGGCGCGCAGGCCGTCGGCGTGGGCCGGGGCGGCGGGCAGCAGGGCGAGGGAGCCGGTGAGCAGCAGGCTCGCCGCGGTGGCGAGGGCCCTCGGCCGGCCGCCGGTCGATCGGGTCATGCGGGCTTCTCCGTGGCCGTGCCGACGGTCTTGCGCAGCCGTCGTTCGATGCGGTCGGCCAGGCCCTTGGCCTCGTTGCCGAGGCCGGCCTGGGCCGGTGCGGTGGCGGCGCCGGCCCGGACGGCGTCGGCGGCGGGCTGGGGCGCGTCGACGACCCGGCCGTCGGCCCAGCCGGAGACGGCGTAGGCCACGACGGGGGCGTCGGTGAGGACGGAGAGGGTCCAGGAGGCGCGCTGCCGGTCGCCGAAGCCGGCGGCGGCCGTGCCGGCGGCGGCGTACGGCCGGGGCATCAGGTCGGCGCGCCGGTCCAGGCGCTCGTCGCGGAAGCGGGCGGCGAGCGCGGCCATGGCGGCGGGGTCGGCCGTGGTGAACAGCAGGCCGACGGTGGTGACGTGGCTCTGGGTGGCGTCGGTGTAGGTGGCGCGCAGCAGCCGCCGGCAGCCGGCCGGGGCGAGCGCCCGGGCCAGCAGCGGGTCGAAGGCGTGGGCGCAGCCGCCGTCCGGGGCCACGGCGATCCGGGTCCAGGTGCGGTCGGCTCCGCCGGGACCGGCGCCGGTGCCCTGGACGGTGGGCGGGAAGAGCCGGTCCACGGGCACGCTGTGCCACAGCGCGCCGGCGGTGCTGTAGGCGGTGCGGGCGGCGTCGTCCCCGCCGCCCCCGGTGAGCCGGCTCCCGACGGCGGCGCCGCCGACGAGGCCGAGTCCGAGCACGAGACAGGTGGCGGCCGCGGCGGTCCGCGGCCCCACGCGGGGGCGCGTGCGCGCGCCGGACAGTTCCGGTTCCGCGAACGACACGACGGGCCGGCCGGCCGGCGCGGCGCTCCGGAGGCGGCCCGGGCCGCTCCCGCCGGCCGCCGGCGGGTCCCAGGTGCGGGCCCCGGCCCCCGGCTGCCCGGCGGCCGGCCCGGCACCGGAGGCGGGGGGAACGGGCCGCAGCCGCGTGGTCGTCTCGGCCGGCACCTCGGTCGGCGCACCCTGCCGGGACGCCCCACCGGGTCCGGCCGGGTGCCCCTGACGGGCCAGGGAGGCGGGAGCCGCACCGGGCCGGGACCGGGCGGCGCTCCCGGCCACACTCGGCGGCACGTCGGGAAAGCGCGCCGACGCCGGAGGAGCCCCGTCAGGGACACCCTGCCGGGATACCCCGCCGGATCCGGCCGGGTCCACCGGAGCCGCGACCGGGTGCCGGGAGGCGGGAGCCGCACCCGGCCGGGACCGGGCGCCGCTCCCGGCCACACTCGGCGGCACGTCGGGAAAGCGCGCCGACGCCGGAGGAGCCCCGTCAGGGACACCCTGCCGGGATGCCCCACCGGATCCGGCCGGAGCCGCGGCCGGGTGCCCCTGACCGGCCACAGGGGCGGGAGCCGCACCCGGCCGGGGCCGGGCGGCGCTCCCGGCCACGCTCGGCGGCACGTCGGGAAAGCGCGCCGACGCCGGAGGAGCCCCGTCAGGCACACCCTGCCGGGATACCCCGCCGGATCCGGCCGGGTCCACCGGAGCCGCGACCGGGTGCCGGGAGGCGGGAGCCGCACCCGGCCGGGACCGGGCGCCGCTCCCGGCCACACTCGGCGGCACGTCGGGAAAGCGCGCCGACGCCGGGGGCGGGGGCGGGCTCACCGGGTCGGGGGGCTCGGGCACCGCCGGGGGGCGCGGGGGCCGTACGGCGCGCGGGGTGAAGACCGACGGCTCGTCGTCGGGGTCGTCGGCCGGGAGCGGGGCCGGGGCGCCGGCGGGGCGGGGCGGGGCCGCGGTGGGCGGTACGGGGGTGTGCCGCGCCTCCGTGCTCATGCACCCCCCGTTTCCTCGTGCCCGGGCCGTCTCCTCGTCCACGGGCCGTCCGTCGCCCGGCCGCGCCCGGCGCGCAGGATTCCTCCCGGGCACGCATACCCGTACGGCCGGGCGGGCATCCCGGTTCACCTGGTGCGCCGGGCGCGGTCCGCCGTACGTGCGCGTCACTCTACGGCTTGTCGGGGGCCGGGACGGAACCGGTCCGCGCGCCCGGGGCATCTGCCCGGAACGTCCCCCTACCCTGCGGTAATCCTCTCTGGCAGGCTTCCGCCATGACTGCGCCTGCCGCCGCCAGGGCCCGTTACGACCGGGCCACCGCCCATCTCGACGCCCCTCTCGCGATCGTGGACCTGGACGCGTTCGACGCCAACGCGGACGACCTGCTGCGCCGGGCCGGGGGCAAGCCCGTGCGGGTCGCCAGCAAGTCGGTGCGCTGCCGGGCCCTGCTGGAACGGGTGCTGGCCCGGGAGGGGTTCCGGGGCGTCATGTCGTTCACCCTGGCCGAGTCGCTGTGGCTCGCGCGGTCGGGGTTCGATGACGTCCTGCTGGCCTATCCGTCCGCCGACCGGGCCGGGTTCGCCGAGCTGGCCGCCGATCCCAAGCTCGCCGGCGCCGTCACCGTGATGGTCGACGACCCGGCGCACCTGGATCTCATCGACGCCGCCCGTGACGGCGGGCGGGAAGTCGTGCGGGTCTGCCTGGAGTTGGACACCTCGCTGAGGCTGCTCGGCGGGCGGGTGCGGATCGGCGCCCGGCGCTCGCCGCTGCGCTCCCCCGCCCAACTCGCCGAACTGGCCCGCTCGGTGGCCCGGCGGCCGGGCTTCCGGCTGGTGGGGATTATGGCGTACGAGGGGCACGTCGCCGGGGTCGGGGACGCGGTCGCGGGCCGGCCGGTGCGGTCCCGGGCGATCCGGCTGATGCAGGCCGCGGCCCGGCGCGAGCTGGCCGAGCGGCGCGCGGCGGTCGTCCGGGCGGTGCGGGCCGTCGTCCCGGACCTGGAGTTCGTGAACGGCGGCGGCACCGGCAGCGTACAGCACACCGCGGCGGAGGACGCGGTCACCGAGATCGCCGCCGGTTCGGGGCTGTACGTGCCGCGCCTGTTCGACAACTACACCTCCTTCACCGGCCGCCCGGCCGCCCTGTTCGCGCAGCCGGTGGTGCGGCGGCCCGGCGTCGGCGTGGTCACGGTGCTGGGCGGCGGCTATCCGGCCTCCGGCGTCGCCGGGCCGGACCGGCTGCCGGTGCCGTATCTGCCCGAGGGGCTGCGCTACGACCCGCAGGAGGGCCCCGGGGAGGTGCAGACCCCGCTGCTCGGCTCGCCCGCCGACGACCTGCTCATCGGCGACAAGGTGTGGTTCCGGCACGCCAAGGCGGGCGAGCTGTGCGAGCGGTTCGAGGCCCTGCACCTGATCGAGGGCGACGCGGTGACCGCGACCGTGCCGACCTACCGGGGCGAGGGGCACGCGTTCCTGTGAGGCCCCCTACAGGGGGGTGACGTAGGCGCCGGTGAGACCGCCGTCCACCAGGAAGTCGGTGGCGTTGACGAAGGAGGAGTCGTCGCTGGCGAGGAAGGCGACGGCGGCGGCGATCTCCTCGGCCTCGGCGAACCGGCCGGCTGGGATGTGCACCAGGCGGCGTGCGGCGCGCTCGGGGTCCTTGGCGAACAGCTCCTGGAGCAGCGGGGTGTTGACCGGGCCGGGGCACAGCGCGTTCACCCGGATGCCCTCGCGGGCGAACTGCACGCCCAGTTCGCGGGACATGGCGAGGACCCCGCCCTTGGACGCGGTGTAGGAGATCTGCGAGGTGGCGGCGCCCATCCGGGCCACGAAGGACGCGGTGTTGATGATGGAGCCCCTGCCCTGGCGCCGCATGTAGGGGATGGCGGCCTTGCAGCACAGGTACACGGAGGTGAGGTTGACCTCCTGGACGCGCTTCCACGCCTCCAGGCCGGTTTCCAGGATGGAGTCGTCGTCGGGCGGGGAGATGCCGGCGTTGTTGAAGGCGATGTCCACGCTGCCGTAGGTGTCGTACGCCGCCTCGAACAGCGCCTCGACCTGCCCGGGGTCGGTGACGTCGGTGGGGACGAAGAGTCCGCCGGTCTCGTCGGCGGCGGCCTTGCCGCGGGTCTGGTCGACGTCCGCGCAGACGACGTGGGCGCCCTCGGCGGCGAGACGGCGGGCGGTGGCGAGTCCGATGCCGCTGCCGGCTCCGGTCACGACGGCGGTACGGCCGACCAGGCGGCGGCAGACAGGGGTGTCGGTCACAGTGCGGGGCCCTCCGTGCTGATGAAGACGTTCTTGGTCTCGGTGAAGGAGGTCAGGGCGTCGGGGCCGAGTTCGCGGCCGAGGCCGGACTGCTTGAAGCCGCCGAACGGGGTCCAGTAGCGGACGCTGGAGTGGGAGTTCACGGACAGGTTGCCCGCGCGGACGGCCCGGGAGACGCGCAGGGCGCGGCCCACGTCCCGGGTCCAGATCGACCCGGACAGGCCGTAGGGGGTGTCGTTGGCGAGGCGGACGGCGTCCTGCTCGTCGGTGAAGGGCAGCAGGACGGCGACGGGTCCGAAGATCTCCTCGCGGGCCGCCCGGCTGTCGTGCCGCTCGCCGGTGAGCACGGTCGGCGGGAACCAGAAGCCGGGGCCGTCGGGGGCGCTGCCGCGCAGGGCCGGGGCGCCGTCGGGGACGTAGGACCGTACGCGTTCCCGTTGCCGTGCCGAGATCAGCGGGCCCATCTGCGTCTTCTCGTCGGCCGGGTCGCCGACGACCACGGCGGCCAGCGCGTCGGCGAGCAGGTCCAGGGCCTCCTCCAGCACGCTCCGCTGGACCAGGACTCGGGTGCGGGCGCAGCAGTCCTGGCCGGCGTTGTCGAGGAAGGAGAAGGGGTCGAGGGCGGCGGTGAGGTCGGCGTCTGCGAAGACGATGCTGGGGCTCTTGCCGCCGAGTTCGAGGGTGACGGGTTTGACCCGGCGGGCGCAGCGCTCCATGACCTCGCGTCCGGTGGGGGTGGAGCCGGTGAACACGATCTTGGCGATGTCCGGGTGGTCCACCAGGGCGCGGCCGGCGGTGGTGCCGTAGCCGGGCAGGACCTGGAAGGCGTGTTCGGGCAGGCCCGCCTCCAGGGCCAGGTCGGCGAGGCGGAGCGCGGTGAGCGGGGTGGTCTCGGCGGGCTTGAGGACGACCGTGTTGCCCGCGGCGAGCGCCGGGAAGGAGCCCCAGGCGGCGATCGGCATGGGGAAGTTCCAGGGGGCGATCACGCCGACCACGCCCAGGGGTTCGTGGAAGGTGACGTCCCAGCCGCCGGGCGCCGGGATCTGGCTGCCGAGCAGGCGTTCGGCGCCGCCGGCCGCGTACAGCAGCAGGTCGCGGGCGTTGCCGGCCTCCCAGCGGGCGTTGCCGAGGGTGTGGCCGGCCTCGCGGACCTCCAGCCGGGCGAGTTCCTCGGTGTGGGCGTCGACCACGTCCGCGAAGCGGCGCAGCAGCCGGGCCCGGTCGGCGGGGGCGAGGGCGGCCCAGGCCCGCTGGGCCCGTACGGCCCGTGCGACGGCGGCGGCGACGTCCTCCTCGCTCGCGGCGGGGACGGTGGCGACGGTCTCCTCGGTGGCGGGGTTGAGGACGGTCAGCTCGTTCGGATCGGACACGGGGCGACCTTTCACAGGCGTTCGAAGGAGCGGCGCAGCTCCCAGTCGGTGACCGCGGCGTCGAAGGCGTCCAGTTCGACGCGCGCCATGTTGCGGTAGTGCGCGACCACCTCGTCGCCGAAGGCGGCCCGGGCGATCTCGCTGTTCTCCCACAGCTCGGCGGCCTCCCGCAGGGTGGACGGGACGTGCTCGTACCCGGCGGTGTAGGCGTTCCCGGCGCAGGGCTCGGGCAGTTCGAGTTCCCGCTCGACGCCGTGGAGCCCGGCCGCGACCAGGCCGGCGACGGCGAGGTGGGGGTTGACGTCACCGCCGGGGAGGCGGTTCTCGAAGCGCAGGGAGCGGCCGTGGCCGACCACGCGCAGGGCGCAGGTGCGGTTGTCGTGGCCCCAGGCGACGGCGGTGGGCGCGAAGGAGCCGGGTTGGAACCGCTTGTAGGAGTTGATGTTCGGGGCGTACAGGAGGCTGAAGTCGCGCAGGGCGGCGAGCTGTCCGGCGAGGAAGTGCCGCATCAGGTCGGACATGCCGTCGGGTCCCGCCATGGCGTTGCGGCCGTCGGCGTCGGCGAGCGAGAGGTGGATGTGGCAGGAGTTGCCCTCGCGGTCGTTGTACTTGGCCATGAAGGTGAGCGACACGCCCTCCTGGGCGGCGATCTCCTTGGCGCCGGTCTTGTACAGGGCGTGCTGGTCGCAGGTGCGCAGGGCCTCGGTGTAGCGGAAGGCGATCTCGTGCTGGCCGGGGTTGCACTCGCCCTTGGCGGACTCCACGGTGAGGCCGGCGCCGGCCATGTCGTTGCGCAGCCGGCGCAGCAGGGGTTCGACGCGGCCGGTGCCGAGGATGGAGTAGTCGACGTTGTACTGGTTGGCGGGGGTCAGGCCGCGGTAGCCCGCGTCCCAGGCCGCTTCGTAGCTGTCCTTGAAGACGATGAACTCCAGCTCGGTGCCGACCTGGGCGGTGTAGCCGAGGGCGGCGAGCCGCTCCAGCTGGCGGCGCAGGATCTGGCGGGGCGCGACGGTGACCGGGCTGCCGTCGTCCCGGGCGAGGTCGGCGAGGAGCAGGGCGGTGCCGGGGTGCCAGGGGACGCGGCGCAGCGTGGCGGGGTCGGGGCGCATGGCGAAGTCGCCGTAGCCGCGCTCCCAGGAGGACATCGCGTAGCCGTCGACGGTGTTCATCTCGGGGTCGACCGCGAGCAGGTAGTCGCAGCCCTCGGCGCCGTGGTGCAGGACCTCGTCGAGGAAGAAGCGGGCGGCGAACCGCTTTCCCTGGAGCCTTCCCTGCATGTCGGGGAAGGCCAGGACGACGGTGTCGATCTCGCCGCTCGCGACGAGGACGTGCAGCTCCTCGACGCTGAGCGGGGCGGTGCGGTCTGCCACGGGAGAGCCTCCTTCGGCGCCATCGCGCTTTCTCGGCCGAGCCGGGAGCCATAAGGTATTGCCGAGGACCAATGGTTGGGAAGGGGGCGCTGCGCATGGCGCGGGACGGGGGGCCGGGCGGGCCCGAGGACCGGCTCGCCTCGGTGCTGCGGCCGGTGCGGGCGGGCAACGGCTTCGAGGAGGCGCTGGAGCAGATACTCCAGGTCGTCCGGCTGGGCCTGGTGCCCGGCGGCGGGCGGCTGCCGGCCGAGCGGGAGCTGGCGGAGCGGCTCGGGATCAGCCGGGTGACGCTGCGCGAGGTGCTGAAGGTGCTCCAGGACCAGGGGCTGGTGCGGGCGCGGCGCGGGCGGTACGGCGGGACGTTCGTGCTGCCGCGCCCGGACGCGGGCGGCGAGGACGAGCTGCGCCGCCGGGTGGCGGGGGTGGACCTCGAGGACGTGCTGCGCTTCCGGGAGGTGCTGGAGGTGGGCGCGGCCGGGCTGTGCGCGGCGCACGGGCTGGACGGGGAGCGCGCGGCGCGGCTGCGGCAGGCGCTGGAGGGCACCCACGAGGCCCCGCTCGCGGACTACCGGCGGGCCGACACGCTGCTCCACCTGACGCTGGCCGAGCTGTGCGGCTCGCCGTCGCTGGCCGCGCGGTACGCGGCGGTCCGGGCCGCGGTCAACGACCTGCTGGACTGCATCCCGCTGCTGGTGCGCAACCTGGAGCACTCCCAGCGGCAGCACACCGCGCTGGTGGAGGCGGTGCTGGAGGGGGACGCGGACGGGGCCCGGGAGATGATGCGCGAGCACTGCGCGGGCACGGCGGCCCTGCTGCGGGGTTTCCTGGCCTGAACGGGTAGACAAAGGTTCGAATGGCAACCTTTGCAGGAGGCGCTCTTGAAGCGGGCGCCGCGACAGAGCACCGTGGGGACGAGGACCGCCGGGTTCCCGGGGAGGGCAGCATGACGGCACGGCCGCTGATCGGCGTGAGCACGTATCTGGAGTCCGGCGCGCGCTGGGGGGTGTGGGAGCTGGAGGCGGCGCTGGTGCCGGTCGCGTATCCGCGGCTGGTGCAGCGGGCCGGCGGGCTGGCGTTCCTGCTGCCGCCGGACGCGCCGGAGCGGGCCGCCGCGGCGGTGGCCCGGCTGGACGGACTGGTCATCGCGGGCGGCCCGGACGTCGACCCGGCCCGGTACGGCGCCGAGCGCTCCCCGCACACCGGGCCGCCCGCACCCGAACGGGACGCCTGGGAGCTGGCGCTGATCGAGGCCGCGCTGGCGGCGGGCCTGCCCCTGCTCGGCATCTGCCGGGGCATGCAGCTGCTGAACGTCGCCCTGGGCGGCACGCTGGTCCAGCACCTGGACGGGCACGTGGAGACGGTCGGCGTGTTCGGCGGGCACCCGGTGAAGCCGGTACCGGGGACGCTGTACGGCGGGATCGTCCCGGAGGAGCTGACCGTGCCGACGCACCACCACCAGGCGGTGGAGCGGCTCGGCGCCGGGCTGGTGCCGTCGGCCTACGCGGCGGACGGCACCGTGGAGGCCGTGGAGCTGCCCGCGGACCGGGGCTGGGTGCTCGGCGTGCAGTGGCACCCCGAGCAGGGCGAGGACCTGCGGGTCGTGCGCGCCCTGATCACAGCCGCGTCCTGAGCCGGGCGGGGGCGCCGTCGCCCTGGGCGCACGGGACGCACGGGGCGTTGCCCGGGACCGGCCGGTGGTTTCGCGCGACCTGCCGGGCCGGGGGCGCGGGGTCACGTCGTGGGGCCTGTCGTCGTGTGCCGGGGCGCGGGGTGGTGGGGTTGACGTGGTGGGCCGGGCCCGGATGGCCGTGGCCGGGCGCGCGGCTCCCGGCGTCCCTCGGGGCGCATCGCCGACGGCTATCGGCGCGGGTGCGTCGCAGCCGAGCACGCGGCCTCATGCAGCCCTGCGGGGGCGCGCCGTCGTCGTCGCCGCGGGTGCGTCGGGGCCGGGCGCGCCGCCGTTTGCCGACGCGGGTGCGTCGCAGCCGAGCACGCAACCCCACGCGCCCCTCCGGGCGCACCGCCGTCGCCGCCGCAGGAGCCCCGGACCGGGCGCGCGGCTCCCCGCGGCCCTCCAGGCACCACCGCCGGTTGCCGACGCGGGTGCGACGTGGCCGAGCACACCGCCCCACGCGACCCTCCGGGCGCACCGCCGTCGCCGCCGCGGGAGCGCCGGACCGGGCGCGCGGCTCCCCGCGGCCCTCCAGGCACCACCGCCGGTTGCCGACGCGGGTGCGACGTGGCCGGGCGCACCGCCCCACGCGACCCTCCGGGCGCACCGCCGTCGCCGCCGCAGGAGCCCCGGACCGGGCGCGCGGCTCCCCGCGGCCCTCCAGGCACCACCGCCGGTTGCCGACGCGG
>NZ_JBVJOT010000016.1:9592-45801 GCF_055583025.1 Streptomyces sp. NPDC104831 | reverse complement strand
GGGTGCGACGTGGCCGAGCACACCGCCCCACGCGACCCTCCGGGCGCACCGCCGGTTGCCGGTGCGGGTGCGTCGGGGGTGGGCGGGGGGTTCCCCGTCCTTCGGGGGTCACGCGCGGGTGAGGGACAGGAGTTCCCTTGCCGGGCCCGTGGGGCGGTGGCCGGTCGGCCAGACCGCTCTGAGGGCCCGGCGCAGGGGGACGCCCTCTATGGGGATGCTGACCAGGCGGCGCAGGGACAGCTCCTCGCCCACCGCCAGTTCGCTGAGGACGGAGGGGCCGGCGCCGCTGACCGCGGAGGCCTTGACCGCCGTGGTCGAGGACAGCTCGATCAGCGGGCGGGCCAGGCCGCCGAGCGCCGCGTCCAGGACCTGGCGGGTGCCCGAGCCGCGCTCGCGGAGGATGAGCGGGGTGGAGGCCAGCTCCGCCGCCGTCAGGGGCCGCCGGCGCCGGGCCCACGGATGGCCGGGCGCGGTGACGACGATCAGCCGGTCGTGGCCGATGACCGCCGAGTCCAGGCCCGTGGGCACGGACAGCCCCTCCACGAACCCGAGGTCCGCCTCCCCGGCCAGCAGCAGTTCCGCGACCTTCGCCGAGTTGCCCGCGAGCAGCGAGACCGCCGTGTCGGGCCGCTCGGCGTGCAGCGCGAGCAGCCAGCCGGGCAGCAGGTACTCGGCGATGGTCATGCTGGCCGCGACCCTGAGCCGGGAGTCCCGCCGGTCCCGCAGCGCCCGCGCGCCCGCGTCGAAGGCCGCCGCCGCCTCGACCACCCGACGGGCCCAGTCCGTGACCAGGGCGCCCGCGTCGGTGAGCCGGGAGCCGCGCGGGGAGCGGTCGACGAGGGCCACCCCCAGCTGCCGTTCCATGGAGCGCAGCCGGCTGCTCGCGGCCGGCTGGGTGATGCCGACCTCGCGGGCCGCCGCCCCCAGGCTGCCCAGCCGCGCCACCGCGAGCAGCAGCTCCAGCGCGGCGAGGTCCGGCACCCGGTGCGCCAGAGATCCCGTGCGTTCCTGCTGTCCCTCGGCCCTGCTCATAAGACCAGCTTATGCCCTCATAGACGGGAACTCCCTGGTCAGGGGCGAACCGATGAGAAACGGTGGGGGCATGGTCACCGCAGCCCGGCCCCGTGCGCTCCCGCTCAGACACCTGGGCCCCAACTGGTACGCCTCCGTGATGGGCACCGCGATCGTCGGCTCGGCCGGTGTCGCGCTGCCCGCCCCGGCGAACGCGCCGCGCGCCGTCTTCGCGGCCCTGTGGGTGCTGTCGCTGCTGCTGCTCGTGGCCCTGCTGACCGCCCGCGCCCTGCACTGGGCCCGCCATCCGGACCAGGCCCGCGCCCATCTCCTCGACCCGGCCATGGCGCCCTTCCACGGCTGTCTGGCGATGGCCCTGCTGTCGGTCGGCGGCGGCGCCCTGACGACCGGCCGGGACCTGATCGGCACCCGCGCGGCCGTCGCCCTGGACACCGTGCTGTACACCGCCGGCACGGTGACCGGGCTCGCCGCCGCCGTCGCCGTGCCGTACCTGATGGCCGTACGGCACCGCGTCGGGCCCGCCCAGGCCAGCCCGGTGTGGCTGCTGCCGCTGGTCGCGCCCATGGTGTCGGCGGCACTCGGCCCGCTGCTGGTGCCGCACCTGCCGCCGGGGCAGCCCCGGGAGACGCTGCTGCTCGCGTGTCTCTCGCTGTTCGGGCTGAGCCTGCTGGCCGTGCTGCTGACGCTGCCGCTGGTCTTCGCCCGGCTGATCACCTCCGGGCCGCTGCCGCTCGCGCTCACCCCGACCCTGTTCCTGGTGCTCGGCCCGCTCGGGCAGTCCGCCACCGCCACCGGCCTGATCGCGGACGCCGCCCCCGGGGTCGTACCGGCCCCCTACGACCGTGGCCTCGCCGTCTTCGCCGTGCTGTACGGCGTGCCCGTGATGGGCTTCGCGCTGCTCTGGTTCGCCTGGGCGACCGCGCACGTGGTGCTGGCCCGGCGGCGCGGCATGGGGTTCGCCCTGACCTGGTGGGCGTTCACCTTCCCGGTGGGCACCTGTGTCACCGGCGCCGCCGCCCTCGCCCGGCACACGGGCCTTGCGGCGTACGAGGCGCTGGCCGTCGGTCTGTACGCCGTCCTGGTCGCGGCCTGGCTCGCGGCGGCCCGCGGCACCGTGCGCGGCCTGTTCAGCGGCGAGCTGCTCGCAGGGCCCCGGCCAGCGTCCGTGGTGCTCGCGCCAGGGACGGGCCGTACCACGTCAGGTGCCGTCCGCTGACCAGGGCGCAGGGCAGGCCGGGGAAGGCCTCGGGGCCGTCGCCGGCGGTGAAGCGGTAGGGCTCGTCGGGCAGGACGACCAGGTCGGGTGCCCGGGCGCGCAGCTCGGCCAGGGGGACGCGCGGATAGCGCTCGGGATGGCCGGCGTAGACGTGGTCCACGCCCAGGCGGGCCAGGACGTCGCCCGCGAAGGTGTCCCGGCCGAGGACCATCCAGGGCCGGCGCCAGACGGGCACGACCGCCGTCGCGCGGACCGCGGGCTCGGGCAGCGCGGCCCAGGCCGCCTCCGCCGCGTCCAGCCAGGCGGGCCGGCCCCGGGCGCCGCACGCGGTGAGCACCCGGTCCAGCTCGGTGAACGCCTGCGGCACGCCGCGCACCTCGGTGACCAGCACCTCGATGCCGGCGGCGCGCAGGGCGTCCAGGTCGGGGGCGCGGTTCTCCTCCTCGTTGGCGATCACCAGATCGGGGGCGAGGGAGACGATCCGGTCCACCCGGGGGTTCTTCGTGCCGCCGATCCGGGGGACGTCGAGGCCGGCCGGGTGGGTGCACCAGTCGGTGGCGCCGGCGAGGGCGCCGGGCAGCGTCACGGCGACGGCCTCGGTCAGGGAGGGGACGAGGGAGACCACCCGCGTCACGGCGCCGCCTTCCGCCCGCCGCTCAGCGGGACCTGTCCTGGACGGCCTCGATGTGCTCGGCGACCGCCACCACGATGATCCGGGTGTCCGGGACCGTGGCCCGCCAGCGGTGCCGGACACCGCCGGTCAGATACAGGGTGTCGCCCCGGCCGAGGCGGTAGGCGCGGCCCTCCGCCTCGATCTCCACCGCGCCGTCGGCGACGTACATCAGCTCGTCGTTGCGGTGCTGGAGCTCGCGGCCGGCGTCGTGGTCGCCGGTGAACTCGGACGCGTGCAGCTGGTGGTGGCCGCGCACCAGGGCGCGGGTGCGCGGGTCGAAGTCGCCCTCGGCGGCCGGTTCGGCGCGCACCACGTCCACGCTGGCCGCCGGGTCGGCGGCGGCGAGGAGTTCGACGGCCGTCGTGCGCAGGGCGTCGGCCAGCTTCTCCAGGGACGTGCGGCTCGGGCGGGCCCGGTCGTTCTCCACCTGGCTGAGGAAGGGCACCGACAGGCCGCTGCGCTCGGCCACGACGGCGAGGGTCAGCTCCAGCGCACGGCGGCGCCGCCGGACGGCCGCGCCCACGCGCACGGGCTGTTCTTTGTGGTCGCCCATCGCTCCGGCTCCCTCCCTCGCTCGTCGTACCGCTGTCCGGGTGCCCCTATCGGGGCGTCCCTCTTCGATGACTTCTCTGCACCCTACGCATGTTCGGCAAACCGTTTCACGTGCCTGTCACATCCCCGACACCTCCCTGATCCTCCACCCTCACTGTTCGCGCCAGTGCGCCGGGGCCGGGACGGGCCCCGGCACGGGTGCGCCAGGCGGACGAAGCCGTCGGCCGGCCGGTCCCCGCCGGGGTGCGGGCCAGGGGTCGTCACCCGGGGTGATTGTCCTGAAGTGAGTCGTGAGCACGACAGCCCGAGGGGCGGGCGGCCCCGGACGCGCGTCGGCGTCCGGCGGCGCCCGCCCCTCGGGAGGCGAACTTGGGCGGTCGGGTCAGCCGGCCGCCTCGCTGTGGGTGGCGTCCTTGGCGACGGGGGCCCACTTGTCGAGCAGGCCGGGATGGTCGCGCAGCCAGCCGCGGACGGCGTCCTGCTCCTTGCCCTTGCCGGCCTTCTGGATCCGCGCCTCCAGGCCGGTCAGCTGCTCCTCGGTCATGGAGAAGTCCTTCAGCCACTGGCCGACGCGCGGGTTGTCCGCGGCGAAGCCCTTGCGGGCGAGGGTGTGCACGCCGTCGCCCTCGCCCCAGCCGCCCTTAGGGTCGTCGAGCTTCTTCAGGTCGTAGTCGCTGTAGGCCCAGTGCGGCGACCAGAGGGTGACGAGGACGGGCTGGTGCCGGGCGTAGGCGCGCTTCAGCTCGGCGAGCATGGCCGGGGTGGAGCCGTCGACCACGTCGTAGGTGCCTTCGAGGCCGTACTCCTTGAGCACCTTGCTCTTGAGCAGGCTCATCATGCCCGCGCTGGGCTCGATGCCCACGATCTTCCCGCCGAACTCGGAGGCGTGGTCCTTCAGGTCCGCCAGGGAGTTCACGTCCTTGACATAGGAGGGCACGCTCAGCTCCAGGGAGGTGGGGCCGTACCACTTGCCGAGGTCGTCCAGCCGCTCGCCGTACTTCGCCCAGTACTCGGCGTGCGTGGTCGGCAGCCAGGAGTCGGTCTGGAAGTCGAGCTGGCCGGTGGCGAGGCCGGTGTAGAGGGGGCCGGCCGCGTACTGGGTGGTGCTCACCTTGAACCCGCGCTCCGTGAGGATCTCCTGCCACAGGAAGGTGGAGGCGATGCCCTCGTCCCAGGGGATGTAGCCGATCCTGATCTCCTTGCCCTTGCCGACGTCCGTGCCGGAGGCCTCGGAGGTGCCCGCGGCGGGGCCGAAGACACCGAGTCCGCCCGCGACGAGGGCGAGGACGACCACCCCGGCCAGCGCGACGGCCGGGCGCGGGCGGTACGACCACGCGCGCGTGCGTGCCTTCGCGGTGGCCCTGCGGCCCAGCGGGGAGAGCTGGGCGCCGAGCGCGCCGGTCACCCGGTCCAGGTAGACGGCGAGGACGACGATGCCGACGCCCGCCTCGAAGCCGTAGCCGATGTCGAGCTGGCCGATGGCCTCGTTGACGGCGCCGCCGAGGCCGCCGGTGCCGACCATGCCCGCGATGACGACCATGGACAGGCCCAGCATGATCACCTGGTTGACGCCGGCCATGATGGTGGGCAGGGCGAGCGGCAGCTGCACCCGCCACAGGATGGCGCGCGGGGTGGTGCCGAACGCCTCGGCGGCCTCGACCAGCTCGGCGTCGACCTGGCGGATGCCCAGCTCGGTCATGCGGACGCCGGGGGCCAGCGCGAAGATCAGGGTGGCGACGACGCCCGCGGCGGTGCCCAGCCCGAAGAAGAGCATGGCCGGGATCAGCAGCACCATCGAGGGCATGGTCTGGAGCAGGTCCAGGACCGGCCGTACGACGGCGCTGACCGTCTTGGAGCGGGCGGCCCAGATGCCCAGCGGGAGGGAGATCAGCAGGGCGATCACGGTCGCCACCAGGACCAGCGCCAGGGTGGACATCGCCCGGTCCCACAGGTCGAGCGAGTCGACCAGGGCGAACCCGGCGAAGGCGAGGGCACCGGCGAGCAGTCCGCGCAGCCACCAGGCGAGCACCGCGAGGATGCCCGCCATCAGCAGCGGCTGGGGAGCGGCGAGCACGGTGTCGATGCCGTCGTACATGCCCTCCATGACGGCCTTGACCGCGTCGAACAGCCAGGAGAGGTGGGCGACCAGCCAGTCCACGCCGGAGTCGACCCAGTCGCCGAGGTGGATCCTAGGCACGGCTGATCACCTTCCCCTCGGGGTTGTCGCAGGCCGCGGGAGCGGCCGTCTCGTCGCCGAGGAAGCCGAGCAGGCGCTGCCGCGGCACCACCCCGACGACCCGGCCCGCCCCGTCCACCACCGAGACGCGGTGGGACAGCCGGGCGCTGATCGCGCACAGCTCCGCGAACGGCGTCTGACGGGTCGCGGTCTCGCAGCCGCACAGCGGCGCGTCGGCCGTCACCGAGGTGTCCATGAGCGCGCCCGCCGTCAGCACCCGGGAACGGTCCACGTCCTGGATGAAGGAGGCCACGTAGTCGTTCTCCGGGCGCAGCAGGATGTCCTCGGCGGTGCCCGTCTGCACGATGCGGCCGTCGCGCATCACGGCGACGCGGTCGCCGAGCCGCATGGCCTCGTTGAGGTCGTGGGTGATGAAGACGATCGTCTTCTTCAGGGTCTTCTGCAGCTCCAGCAGCTGGTCCTGCATGTCGCGGCGGATCAGCGGGTCCAGGGCGCTGAAGGACTCGTCCATCAGGAGCAGGTCCGCGTCGGTGGCGAGGGCGCGGGCGAGACCGACGCGCTGCTGCATGCCGCCGGACAGCTCGTCGGGCCAGGAGGTCTCCCAGCCGGCCAGGCCGCACAGGGCGAGCGCCTCGTCGGCGCGGCGCTCGCGCTCGGCGCGGGGCACGCCCTGCACTTCCAGGCCGTAGGCGGCGTTGTCCCGGACGCTGCGGTGCGGGAACAGCGCGAAGTGCTGGAAGACCATGCTGATCTTGCGGGAGCGCAGTTCGCGCAGCTCCCGGTCGCCGAGCGCGGTCAGGTCCTGCCCGTCGAAGCGCACACTGCCCGCGGTCGGCTCCAGCAGCCCGTTGAGCATGCGCAGCAGGGTGGACTTGCCGGAGCCCGACAGTCCCATCACGACGAAGATCTCGCCGGCCTCGACGCGGAAGGAGGCGTCGATCACGGCTGCCGTCACGCCGTCCGCGCGCAGCTCCGCCCGGTCGGCGCCGTGCCGCAGCCGCTCCACCGCGTCGTCGGGTCGTCTTCCGAACACCTTGAACAGATGTTCTGCCTCAAGCCTGGGTGACACGCGCACCTCTCGTCTTCGGGGACAGGACAGAGGCCGCGCCTCCCCAGGTCAAGGCGGGGCAAACCCGCAAGTGGCCCGGTTCACGGCAGTGCGCGTCACGCAACGCGTTCCCGGCGCACGGGGCGCCGGCGGTGCCGTGCGGCACTACGGGGCGCTGTCGGTGGCGTGCGGCATGATGCGTGCGTGACCGGACGACTCATGCTTCTCGACACCGCCTCGCTGTACTTCCGCGCCTACTTCGGCGTCCCGGACTCGGTGCGGGCACCGGACGGCACGCCCGTCAACGCGGTGCGCGGGCTGCTGGACTTCATCGACCGGCTGGTCAAGGACCACCGGCCGGACCACCTGGTGGCCTGCATGGACGCCGACTGGCGCCCGCAGTGGCGGGTGGACCTCATCCCCACCTACAAGGCGCACCGGGTCGCCGAGGAGCACACGGACGCGCCGGACGCGGAGGAGGTGCCGGACACCCTCGCCCCGCAGGTGCCGGTGATCGAGGAGGTGCTCGACGCGATCGGCATCGCGCGCGTGGGCGTCGCGGGGTACGAGGCGGACGACGTGATCGGCACGTTCACCGCGCGGGCCCGGGGCCCGGTCGACATCGTCACCGGCGACCGCGATCTGTACCAGCTGGTGGACGACGAGCGCGGGGTCCGGGTGCTCTACCCCTTGAAGGGCGTCGGCACGCTCCAGCTCACCGACGAGGCGGTGCTGCGCGAGAAGTATGGCGTCGACGGGCGCGGGTACGCGGACCTGGCGCTGCTGCGCGGCGACCCCAGCGACGGCCTGCCGGGCGTGGCCGGGATCGGCGAGAAGACGGCCGCCAAGCTGCTCGCCGAGTTCGGCGACCTGGCCGGGATCATGGCGGCGGTGGACGATCCGGGGGCGAAGCTGACGCCGGCGCAGCGCAGGCGGCTGGCCGAGGCCCGGCCGTACCTGGCGGTCGCGCCGAAGGTGGTGCGGGTGGCCGGCGACGTGCCGCTGCCGGAGGTCGGCACGGCCCTGCCGCGCGCTCCGCGCGATGCGGCGGCGCTGGCCGGGCTGGGCCGACGCTGGGGTCTGGGCGGCTCGCTGGAGCGCCTGCTGACCACCCTGACGGGCTGATCCGGCCGGTCCGGGAGAGGCGGTCCGGTGCGCGGTGAGGGAAAGGTTCCGGCAAAAGCCTCTCATGAGCGCCTCACGGAAGGGGTCTTGAATTGACAGAGGTGCTAACTTAGGTAAACCTAACCAACCCCAGGAGGCCGTCATGGCAGAGCGCCCGGGACGAAAGCCGCGCAAGACCCATACCGCTCAGGTGGTGCGCACCGAGCGGCTGACCCCGCACATGCAGCGTGTGGTGCTCGGCGGCGCGGGTCTCGCCGGATTCGCCGCGGACACCTGCACCGACCACTACGTGAAGCTGCTGTTCGGTGCCCCCGGCGTCAGCTACCCGGTCCCCTTCGACCTGGAGCGGATCCGCGCCGAGTTCCCGCGCGAGCAGTGGCCGGTGACCCGGACGTACACCGTGCGCGACTGGGACGCGGAGCGGCACGAACTGACCCTGGACTTCGTGATCCACGGCGACGCGGGCCTGGCCGGCCCCTGGGCCGCCCGCGTACAGCCCGGCGAGACCGTGCGCTTCATGGGCCCCGGCGGTGCCTACGCGCCCGACCCGGCGGCCGACTGGCACCTGCTCGCCGGAGACGAGAGCGCGCTGCCGGCCATCTCCCGCGCCCTGGAGACGCTGCCCGCCGGCGCCCGCGCGCACGCCTTCGTCGAGGTCTCCGGCCCCGAGGAGGAGCAGAAGATCGACACCGGCGTACGGGTCGTCTGGCTGCACCGCGGCGACCGGCCGGTCGGCGAGGCGCTGCTGGAGGCCGTGCGGGGGCTGGAGTTCCCCGAGGGCCGCGTGCACGCCTTCGTGCACGGCGAGGCGGGCGTCGTGAAGGAACTGCGCCGGCTGCTGCGCATCGAGCACCAGATCCCGCGCGAGGACCTGTCGATCTCCGGCTACTGGCGCCTCGGCCACAACGAGGACGGCTGGCAGGCCTCCAAGCGCGAGTGGAACGCCCGCGTGGAGGCCGAGCAGGAGGGCACCACCACGGCGGCGGCTTGAGCGGACCGCGACATGACCGGGCCGGGCTCGGCCGGGCCGGGCTCGGCCGGGCTGGGCGTTGAACGGGGCCGGGACGTGACCGGGCCGGGTCTGATCGGGCCGGGCCGGTGAGCCGGGGCGCGAGCGGGCGGACCCGAGCGGCCGGGCCCGGTCAGCCGGGCGGGCGGCATCCGCCACGAGGGTGCCGCCGTCTTCCCCGGCCCCCGGCGCATCGAGACCTTCGCACGCCTCGCCCCCGCCCGGCCCGGGCTTTCCGCGGGCGCCGGACCTCCGTACACCCCCACGTCCCACGCCGGGCCGGGCCGCGCTGACCTGGCCCGCGCTGATCCGGCCCGCGCGGTGCGCGGCCCGCGCCGGGCGCTCAGTCCCCCCGCACGCGCGCGTGGAAATGCATGTCGTGCCAGCCGTCCCGGTGGAGGAGGGCGCTGCGCTTGGTGCCCTCCAGGACGAAGCCGGCCTTGGCGGCGACCCGGCAGGACGCCTCGTTGGCGGTGGCGTGGAAGAGTTCGAGCCGGTGGAAGCCGATCTCCTCGAAGGCCCACTCGGACAGGGCGGCGGCGGCCCGGGCGGCCACACCCTGCCCCCGGGCCCGTGACACCGTCCAGTACGCCACCTCGGCCACGCCGTCCCCGAGCAGTATCTGCCGCAGCGCGACCCGGCCCCGCAGCTCGTCCGACCGCTCGTCCACGACGGCCCACTGCGCTTCCGTCTCCCCCGCCCACGACGCCCGCCACTGCGCGATCCAGTCGGCGGCCTCCTCCGCGGAGTCGCACGCCCTCATGTGCCACTGGTGCATCGCCGGGTCCTGGAAGGCGGCGTGCACGGCGGGCGCGTCCTCGGCCCGCCACGGGCGCAGCACCAGACCGCCGCCGGCGGGAAGGACGGGCTGCGGAAGACGGGCGAGGGAGCCGGGGGTGAGCACCGGCTGGATGAGAAACGGCATGATCCACATCCTGCCGGGTGCACGGCCACGCGGCCCACCCGTTTACCGACCGTGCCGGGTGACCGTGCGACCACCCCCTTGACGCGCCGTACCCTTGACGCCGATGAGTCGCCGCACGCCGCCCCCGCCCGCCCCGCTCCCCCAACGCGACGGGGTCGATCCCGTACGGGTACGGCTGCCCGTGGACGGGACGTGGGCCACCGTGCGGGAGCATCTGGTGGCACGGCTCACGGGGGCCGGCCCCGGAATGGTGGAGGCGATGTTCGCCGCCGGCGAGGTGGTCGGCGCCGACGGACGGGCCGTGCCGCCCGACGCCCCCTACCGGCCGGGGATGTTCGTCTGGTTCCACCGCGAGCCGCCCGCCGAGGTGCCGGTGCCGTTCCCGGTGGAGGTGGTGTACCGCGACGAGCACATCGTGGTGGCCGACAAGCCGCACTTCCTGGCCACCACCCCGCGCGGCTCGCATGTCGTCCAGACCGCGCTGGCCCGGCTGCGGCACGAACTGGGCCTGCCGGCTCTGACGGCGGCGCACCGCCTGGACCGGCTCACCGCCGGGCTGGTGCTGTTCACGGTGCGCCCCGGTGAACGCGGCGCCTACCAGACCCTGTTCCGCGACCGGCGCGTGCGCAAGGAGTACGAGGCCGTCGCCCCGTACGATCCCGCGCTCGCCCTGCCCCGCACCGTGCGCAGCCGGATCGTGAAGGAGCGCGGGGTGCCGGCCGCCCGGGAGGTCGCGGGCGAACCGAACGCCGAGACCTGGGTGGAGCTGGCCGGACACCGGTCGGGGCTGGGCCGCTACCGGCTGGTCCCGGTGACCGGCCAGACCCACCAGCTGCGGGTGCACCTGGCCGCGCTGGGCGTGCCCATCCTCGGCGATCCGCTCTATCCCGAGGTGACCGGCCCGGTGCCGGCCGGCGACTTCCGGCGCCCGCTGCAACTGCTCGCCCGGCGACTGGAGTTCACCGATCCGGTCACCGGCACGCACCACGCCTTCACCAGCGGCCGTCAGCTGCGTGCCTGGACGTCGTACACCGACTGGTCCGACGCGGCCCGGCCTCCCGGCTGACACTCGGCCGACGGGGTCAGCCGCCGTGCCACCAGCTCAGGAGCCGCTGCCACAGGCCCCGGGGCCGGGCCGGTTCGGGGGCCGGAGGGGCGGGTTCCGGTGCGGGCAGCGGGCCGGCGGCGGCCGGCCGGGGCGCGCCGGCCGGGTCCGGGTCGCTGCTCAGGGCGCCGACCTGCCAGCCGGAGCGCTGCGGCGGGATCGGCATGGCCCGCGGCGGCAGGTCCACGTCCTGCTGCGGCTTGGGGTCGAAGCGCACCGGCAGGGCCACCAGGTGCCGGGAGGCGATGGACGACCGCCAGCGCAGGTCCTCCTCCGCGCAGTCGAGCTGGATGTCGGACAGCCGCGTCAGCAGCGCGTCCACGCCGACGTCGGCGATGGCCCGGCCGATGTCCTGGCCGGGGCACTCGTGCGGGCCGCCGCCGAAGGCGAGGTGGGAGCGGTTGCCCTGCATGCTCGCCGACGGGTCGGGCCGCACCCTCGGGTCGACGTTGCCGGGGGCGGGCGCGAACAGCAGCCCGTCGCCCTTGCGGATGCGCCGGCCGCCCAGTTCGGTGTCCTGCTTGGCGTAGTAGCCGAAGACCGTGCTGAACGGCGGCTCGTCCCAGAGGGACTGTTCGATCGCCTCCGGCACGGTCATCTGGCCGCCGTTGAGCTGGGCCCGGAAGCCCGGCTCGGTGAGGACCATGCGCAGCGCGTTGGCGAGGAGGTTCGCCGTCGCCTCGTAGGCGGCGAACAGCACGAGCCGCAGGTGCTCGCGGACCTCGTCGTCGGTCAGCCCGGCCGGGTGGCCGACGAGATGACTGGTGAAGTCGTCCTCGGGCCGGGCGCGCCGCCGGGTGGTGAGCCGGCCGAGCGCGTCCATGACGTAGGTGTGGCTCTGGATGGCGGTCTCGGTGCCCTTCAGGGCGTCCCGCGCGGCCTGCACCATCCGGTCGTTGTACTCCTCGGGCATGCCGAGGATCTCGCACATCACGGCCATCGGCAGGTGCTCGGCGAACTGCGGGACCAGGTCGGCCCGCCCGCGCTCGCAGAAGCCGTTGACCAGGGCCTGGGTGTGGCGGCCGATGTGCCGGCGGACGCTGCGGTGGTCGATGGTGGCGATGGCCGCGGTGACCGCGTCGCGCAGCCGCTCGTGCTCGGCGCCCTCGGCGTGCGAGCAGATGGGCTGCCAGGCGATGTGCGGCATGAGCGGGTGGTCGGGCTTGATCCGGCCGTCCTTCAGCGGGGACCAGATCCGGCTGTCCCGGGTGTACTGGGAGGGGCTGCGCACCAGTTGCAGGTTCTCGGCGTGCCCGAGCACGACCCACATGGGCACGTCGCCGTGGAGCAGCACGGGGGCCACCGGGCCGTGCTGTTCGCGCAGGCGTTCGTAGAGACCGGCGAGGTCGTCGGCGTCGGGGCCGTAGAGCCGGCTCGGTGCCCCGGCGCCGAGGCCGTGCGCGGGGCAGCCCGGCGGTGGGTCGAGGGGGCCTGCGCCGGTCAGGGAGGGGGTTTCAGACGTCACGGTGGTGTCGCTCCGGAGCGGATGGGGGTGGGCCGGCGCCGGGGTCAGGTGAGGGCGCCGGACAGGGCGAGGGAGTGCAGGAAGCGGGTGAGGGTCAGCAGCACGTCCTTGCTGGAGGCCCGGCGGCGCACATCGCACTCGACGATCGGGACCTCCGGTCCCAGGTCCAGTGCGGAGCGCAGCTCCTCGACCGGGTAACGAGGGGCGTCCGGGAAGGAGTTGACGGCGACGACGAAGGGCACGCCGCGTTCCTCCAGGCGGCCCATGACGTCGAAGCTGACCTCCAGGCGCCGGGTGTCGACCAGGACGACCGCGCCGAGGGCGCCCTCGAACAGGCCGTTCCACAGGAACCAGAAGCGCTCCTGGCCGGGGGTGCCGAAGAGGTAGAGCACCAGTTCGCCGGTGATGCTGATGCGGCCGAAGTCCATGGCCACGGTGGTGGCCGTCTTGGAGTCGGAGCCGTAGTCGTCGTCCACGCCGATGCCGGCCTGGGTCATGGTCTCCTCGGTGGTCAGCGGCCTGATCTCACTGACGGAGCCGACCATGGTGGTCTTGCCGACGCCGAATCCGCCCACGATCACGATCTTCGCCGCGGCCTGGGCCGTGTGCGGCAGATGATCCTCGGTGCGCGGGCCGGGGATCGTGTCAGAGCCTTTGAAGTCCATGCATCACCGCTTCGAGGAGTGAACGGTCGAAAGCCGCCTGCCGGATGACCGGGGCGCGCGCCTGCACCAGTTCCGCCTGGATCAGCTCGGTGATCAGTACGGTCATCGCGCTGAACGGCAGCTGGAGGTAGGCCGAGAGTTCGGCCATGGACAGGGGGGCGGTGCACAGCCGGAGCACCGCCGCCACCTCGGGGGAGGCGGACAAGGGGGGCGCGGAGCGGGCCACGATCAGCGTCACCAGGTCGAGTTCGGCCCGTTGGCCGTCCGCCGATCCGGCGATGGTGTAGAGCCGTTCGGGATTGCCGGGTTTCTGCGCGCCGCCCGCCGGTTTCGCCACCGCCAGCGGCCGGGGCTGCTGGTGCTGCGGCCGGCGCCGTTTGCGCCGTGGAGGGGTCATACGGTCTGCCCGTTCCGCCGGGGCGGACTGGTGAGGTGGGCGCCGATCCGGACGACGAGGTCGCGCATCATGCCGCTCATCCGGCCCGGTTCGCAGGTGACGTCGGCGAGCACGGCGAGGAAGGCGTTGGGGCCGGCGTTCATCAGGTAGAAGTAGCCGCCCTCGATCTCGAAGACGACGAGCTTCATGTCGCCGGCGCCCGGCAGTTCCCGGATGATGGCGCCGGCCAGGCTCTGTACGCCCGCGCAGGCGGCGGCCACCCGGTCGGCGGCGTCGGGGTCGCCGCCGTAACGGGCGATGCGCAGTCCGTCGGCGGACAGCACCACGATCATCTCGATGCCCGGTACGCCGTCGTTGAGCTGCTTGAGCATCCAGTCCAGGTTCGCTCGCTGCTGGATCACTTGAGGTCCCCCTCGTCGTCGGTCCCGATGGCGCCCTGGGCGTACTCGGCCGGATCTTTGAGCAGATGCAGGTACTTGGTCGGGTTGCGGGTGAAGTCGGTCAGCTCGGGGCCGGTGGCGTCCGGGGGCATGCCCTCCCTGAGGCCCTTCCAGAAGGCCTCGATCCCGGAGCCGATCGGCCGGTCCATGAGCTTGCGGCGCTCGGGGTCGATCTCGGGCTCGAATTCCGGTTCGGACCGGGTCCGGGACCAGATGGTGGGCCTGCCCTCGCGCTCGGCGCGCTCGATGGCGGCCTGTTCCGCGATCCGCTGGCTGAGCGGGACCTTCACCCGGCTGCGACGCTGCGGCAGCCCGTTCGCGGTCCACTCGGTGACCTCCGGGACGTCGTCCTCCAGGGAGATTCCGGCGGGGATCTTGGGGCTGGTGGGGCGGCGGGTCTTGGGCGGGCGCTTCGGGCCTTCCACGGCGCCCAGTTCGGGCTTGGGGATGCCGGTGGCGCCGATGCCGTGGGCGACGCCGACACCGGGCTCGGTGGTCGTCATGACGCGCGGCACGATGAGGATCGCGCGGACACCGCCGTAGGCGGAGGAGCGCAGCGAGACCTCCATGTCGAACTGCTTGCAGAGCCGGCCGACGACGGCGAGGCCGAGGCGCGGGTTCTCGCCGAGGTTGTCCGCGTCGTCGAGGTTCCTGGCGTCCTCGATGGCCTTCTCGATGCGGTCGCGGGACTCCTCGCTGAGGCTGACGCCCGCGTCCTCGATCTCGATGGCGATGCCGGCCTGCACCTCGGAGGCGGTGACGTGCACCTTGGTGGTGGGCGGCGAGTAGCGGGTGGCGTTGTCGAGGAGTTCGGCGGCGGCGTGGATCACCGGCTCGACCGCGGTGCCCTTGATGTTGATGTTGACGATGGAGCTCAGTTCGATGCGGCGGTACTCCAGGATGCGGGACATCGCGCCGCGCAGCGTGCTGTACAGGGAGACCGGCAGCGGCCACTGGCGGCCCGGCCGGCCACCGCCGAGGACGGAGATCGTGTCGGCGAGGCGGCCGATCAGCGAGGTGCCGTGGTCGATGCGCAGCAGGTCGTCGAAGACCTCGGGGTTGCGCCCGTGGTCCTCCTCCATCTCCCGCAGTTCCTTCGCCTGCTGGTGGACGATCGCCTGGACGCGGCGGGCGATGCTCACGTAGGAGCGCTCGGTGGCGTCGCGCATCGAGATCTCGTGGTCGGCGCCGGTCAGCGCGACGCGCACCAGCTCTCGGTAGCCGTCGGGCAGGCCGTGCAGTTGGGGGTCCTCGTCGAAGACGTAGCGCACGGTGTCCCGGAGCGCCTCGCCGCGGCGCAGCCGGACGAAGCCGAGGGGCAGCACGTCCTTGGCGAAGCGCTCCATCAGGTGGTGGTGGAGCGCGATCTCCTGGTGCAGACGGGCAGAGTGGCGGGCGTGTTCGGCCTGGGCCTCGCGGAGCAGCCGGCCGCGCCGGGCGGCCTCCCCGGCCGTGCCGAGGACCAGCAGCACGGCCAGCGCCCCGCAGACGCCGACGGCCGTCCGGGCCGGGGGCGGGACCAGGGCGACGGCGGCTCCCGCCGCGGCGGCCATCACTATGGTCGGCGGCAACAGCACGCGCGCATAGGGACGTTCGCGGCGGCCGGGCGGCTTCTGAACACTCACCATGGATGCCTTCTGTGACGAATGGGCTGGGTGTCGGGCGGGGCTCGCGGGGGAAGGTATGGGGAACCGTCGGGACGCACTTCCCATAGGGGAACGGGCACACGAATCGCCTCAACTCGGTGCGCCGCGGGCGAGCTTAGTGCGGGCGGATCAACGCCGTGTCATCTTCGGCAAGCACCTGAAAACGGCCCGGCGGCAGGAGTACGCTCGACTCCCTTTACACATTCCGCTTCCGTTCGCACACAGACAGTATCGACGCACGGACGTGCGAATGTCACTCACCGTAACGAGTGAAAACGCACGCGAGGCCGCACCCGGACGGGTGCGGCCTCGGTTTCCCCCGGCGAGCGGTCTTCGCGCTCCCGGCTCTGCTCAGCCCACGGACGAGTAGGCCACCACGCCCCGCAACAGCTGGTCGACGGCCTTGCGCGCGGCCTTGGCCACGGTCGAGCCCTCCGCGGGCGCGGCCGCCGAGACCTGCCCGAGCACGTCGATGACCTGCTTGCACCAGCGCACGAAGTCACCGGCCGGCATGTCCGCCTCGCGCAGCACCTCGTCCAGCCCCTTGCCGGAGGCCCACATATAAGCGGCCCAGGCGAAGCCGAGGTCCGGCTCGCGCTGGCCGACGCCCTCGGTCTGCCGGATCCGGAAGTCCTCCTCCAGGGCGTCGAGCCGGCCCCAGATCCGCACCATCTCGCCGAGCGCCGCCTTGGCCTTGCCCGAAGGCAGCTTCGGCGCCATGGCGTCGTCCGCGGCCCGCGCCTCGTACACCAGCGCCGAGACGCACGCGGCGAGTTCGGCCGGGCCCAGCCCCTCCCAGACGCGCTCCCGCAGGCACTCGCTGGCCAGCAGGTCCAGTTCGCCGTACAGCCGCGCCAGCCGCTTGCCGTGCTCGGTGACCTCGTTGCCCCGCAGATAGTCCAGCTCGGTGAGCAGCGCCACGATCCGGTCGAAGGTGCGCGCGATGGTGTTCGTGCGCCCCTCGATGCGCCGCTCCAGCTGCGAGGTGTCGCGCAGCAGACGGTGGTAGCGCTCGGCCCAGCGGGCGTGGTCCTCACGGTCGTCGCAGCCGTGGCAGGGGTGCGCCCGGATCGCCGTGCGCAGCCGCGCGATCTCGCGGTCGTCGGCGGCCTGCGAGCGCTTCTTGCGGGCCCGCTCCGGCGGGATGTGCCCGGCCTTGGTGCGCAGCGCGGAGGCGAGGTCCCGGCGGGACTGCGGCGAGCGCGGGTTGAAGGACTTCGGGATCCGCATCCGGTCCAGCGGCTCCACCGGCACCGGGAAGTCCATCGTCGCCAACCGCTTGACCTGCCGTTCGGCGGTCAGCACCAGCGGGCGCGGACCGTCGTGGTGGTCGAAGCCGCGGTGCCCGTTGGAGCGGCCCGCGGGCAGGCCCGGGTCCAGCACCAGCGCGAGACCCGCGTACTTGCCCGTCGGCACGTGGATGACGTCGCCCGGCTTCAGCTTCTCCAGCGCGACGGCGGCCTCCGCCCGGCGCTCGGAGGCGCCCTGCCGGGCCAGCTCGGTCTCCCGGTCCTTCAGCTCCCGGCGCAGCCGCGCGTACTCGTCGAAGTCGCCGAGGTGGCAGGTCATGGACGCCTTGTAGCCGGCCAGGCCCTCCTCGTTGCGCTGCACCTGGCGGGAGATGCCGACGACCGACTTGTCCGCCTGGAACTGCGCGAAGGAGGTCTCCAGCAGCTCGCGCGAGCGGTGCCGGCCGAACTGCTCGACCAGGTTGACCGCCATGTTGTACGACGGCTTGAAGCTGGAGCGCAGCGGGTACGTGCGCGTGCCCGCGAGACCGGCCAGGTGCTCGGGGCTCATGCCGCGCTGCCACAGCACCACGGCGTGGCCCTCGACGTCGATGCCCCGGCGGCCGGCCCGGCCGGTGAGCTGGGTGTACTCGCCGGGCGTGATGTCGGCGTGCTGCTCGCCGTTCCACTTGACGAGCTTCTCCAGCACCACGGAGCGGGCCGGCATGTTGATGCCGAGCGCGAGGGTCTCGGTGGCGAACACCGCCTTGACCAGGCCGCGGACGAACAGCTCCTCCACGACCTCCTTGAAGGTCGGCAGCATGCCCGCGTGGTGGGCGGCGATGCCCCGCTCCAGGCCCTCCAGCCATTCGTAGTAGCCGAGGACGTGCAGGTCCTCGTGGGCGATGTGGGCGGTGCGCTCCTCGACCAGGGCGCGGACCCGCTCCCGCGCCTCCTCGTCGTTGAGCCTGAGGCCCGCGTACAGGCACTGCTGGACGGCGGCCTCGCAGGCGGCGCGGCTGAAGATGAAGGTGATGGCGGGCAGCAGGCCCTCGGAGTCCAGGCGCTCGATGACCTCGGGACGGCCCGGCGTCCACACCCGCGAGCGCTGTCTGCGCTCCCGCTCCCGGTCGGCCTCGCGCATCGCGCGGCCGCGCCTGCGGTCCTGGTACGACGGCCTGGTGGCCTCCATGCGGGCCAGGCGGACCAGGTCGGGGTTGACGGCCTTCTTGTGGCCCTCGCCCTCCTCGAACAGGTCGTACATCCGCCGGCCGGCGAGGACGTGCTGGAACAGCGGCACGGGCCGGTGCTCGGAGACGATCACCTCGGTGTCGCCGCGGACGGTGTCCAGCCAGTCGCCGAACTCCTCGGCGTTGGACACGGTCGCGGAGAGCGAGACCAGGGTCACCGACTCCGGGAGGTGGATGATCACTTCCTCCCAGACGGCGCCGCGGAAGCGGTCGGAGAGGTAGTGCACCTCGTCCATGACCACGTACCCGAGGCCGAGGAGGGTCTGCGAGCCGGCGTAGAGCATGTTCCGCAGCACCTCCGTGGTCATCACGACCACCGGGGCGTCGGAATTCACGCTGTTGTCGCCGGTGAGCAGGCCGACCTTCCCCGTGCCGTAGCGACGGCACAGGTCGGCGTACTTCTGGTTCGACAGCGCCTTGATGGGCGTCGTGTAGAAGCACTTCTTGCCCTGCCGCAGGGCGAGGTGGACGGCGAACTCGCCCACGATCGTCTTGCCCGAGCCGGTGGGGGCGGCCACCAGCACGCCCTTGCCCGCTTCGAGTGCCTGACAGGCCTCGATCTGGAAGGGGTCGAGGCCGAAGTCGTACATCTCGCGGAAGGAGGCGAGCGCGGTGGCCTGCTCGGCAGCCCGCCTGCGGGCTGCGGCATACCGCTCGGCCGGTGAGAGATCCTCTGTCATCGTACTTTCGAGCGTACCGGGCCCCACTGACAACAGGACGATCATTATCCGGATCCCGGACGGACGGCGGAGCGCGCCCCGGCCGTGCGAGGTCCGCGGCGGCACAGAAGGATGCCCCCGCCCCCGGCGGATCCCGGGGGGCGGGGGCATCGTGCCCGGCGGCTCGGTGCGGGCCGGGGCCCGCGGACCGGTCAGGTCACGTCGTCGTAGCCGTTGACCCGGTCGGTGCTCGTCTGCTCGGGCAGGGCGCGGGCGGCCGGGACCGGCTCGGCCTCGCCGATCTCCTCGGGCGTGAGGTCCAGCTCGGATGCCTCGTCGTCGTCGGGGCCCGCGGCCTCGCGAAGGCGCCGGCGCTTGTCGTTGAGGAGCGAGAACGCGACCGCCGCGAAGTACAGCACCCAGATCGGCCCGGCCAGGGCCAGCATGGACAGCGGGTCGGTGCTCGGGGTGGCCACGGCCGCGAAGACCGTGATGCCGAGGATCATGGCACGCCACCAGCTCAGCATCCGCTTGCCGGTCAGTACTCCGGTGAGATTGAGCATGACCAGCAGCAGCGGCAGCTCGAAGGAGAGGCCGAAGACGATCACCATGCGGGTGACCAGCTGGAGCAGGTCGTCGAGCGGCAGCAGGTTCTTGATGTCGCCGTTCGGTGTGAAGTCGATCAGCACCTTGGCCGTGGTCGGCAGCAGCTTGTACGCGAAGAAGGCGCCGCCGAAGAACAGCGGGGCGCCGGTGAAGACGAAGGCGTAGGCGTACTTCTTCTCGTGCCGGTGCAGACCCGGCGCGACGAACGCCCAGAGCTGGTAGAGCCAGATCGGCGAGGCGGCCACGACGCCGGCCATCAGCGAGACCTGGAGGGCCAGCGTGAACGGCGCGAGAAGACCGTTGATCGTGATCTCCGCGCACTGGGTCTTGCCGTTGGACTTGGCCAGCTCCGCGAAGGTCTCCCGGCAGCCGACCGAATCCAGGATCGGCTCCGTCAGGAAGTTGATGATGTCGTTGTAGTAGAAGGCCGCGACGATCGTCACGATGACGATGGCCAGCATCGCCTTCGCGAGCCGGTTGCGGAGCTCACGAAGGTGATCCGCGAGGGGCATCCGCCCCTCGGGATCTCTCTCCTTCTTGCGGGCAGGCTTGAGCAACCCACGTCCTCATCTCGTGCGGCAGGCCGGGGCTTTCCGGCCTTGTGTCAGCGCTGGGCGGAATCCGTCGGCTCGTTGACCGGCCGGGAGCTGTTCACGTCACCGGGGGCCGCCTGGATGGTGCGCTGGGCCGAGGACTGCTCGGTGGTACCGGACGCCGGGGTGGAGGTCTTGCCCTCTTCCTTCATCGCCTTCGCCTCGCTCTTGAGGATGCGGGCGGACTTGCCGAGCGAGCGCGCCATGTCCGGAAGCTTCTTCGCGCCGAACAGCAGAATGATGACGACGAGGATCAGAATGATCTCGGGAGCTCCGATTTTTCCACCGAACATGAATTTTTACCTTCTCACCGAGGCGGCTGGGTGGGGGTGCTGTCCGACCAGTCGGACATGCGTCCGATGGTCGTGCTGGCAGCGATCGTAACGCTCAGGGGTAAACGTGAGGCAATCCCCGTGCGTACTCCCGGTCCACGGTGCGGGCCTCGTTCTCCGCACCGCGACCAGCAGGGTACCTGTCCGGCAGGGCAGCATGACAGGGCGAAGCGACCCAAATCGCTTGTATCGCTGGTCTCACGGCCACCGTCGGGCGCGGCTCACAGCGTGTCCACGGCGCGGGCCGCGCTCACGGTCGCCCGCTCCAGGTCCTCGGCGGCCCGGTTGATGCGGCGCGCCGAGTCCGTCACCTGCTGTCCGAGGCGACGGGCCGCCACGAACACCCGGACGGCGAGCACCCCCAGCACGGCGAGACCCAGGAATCCCATGGCTACGGCGAACATCGGCCAGAACATGACGACGAGACTAGACGGTCCCCCGCCGCGGTCCGCCACCACGGTCCGCGCCCCGCGCCGCCAGGGCCCGCGGCCGGCCGGTCACCGGCCGCCCGTCACACCGTGGAGTGCAGGCGCAGGGTCCGCACCCCGCCGCCGGTGAGGAGTTCCACGATCCGCTCCCCCGCCGGCTTGCGGACCGCTGCGCCGCAGTCGGGGCAGGTGAAGGAGTAGAACGTCGTCCTGCTGCTGGCGCCGATGGCGAGCCGCAGCGCGCTCGCGGCGAGTTCGAAGCGGCCCCGGCAGTCGGGGCAGCCGGCCTTGAACACCACGGGGGCCACCCTCCTCATCCCCGCGAAGGCGGTCGCCACCGTCATCTCATCCGCACCGGATTCCGGAGACTCGCTCACAGGCCCTCGCTCCCTCTTCCTCTGGCTTCCTCTGGTCGTTCCTCTGATCGTTCCTCTGGTGCAGCCGAATCCTCTGGTCGCAGCCGATCACACCTGGTCGCTCGCCGTCAGGGCCACCCGGCCCCGGTCCCGCGGGCCGCCCGGCCCCGGGCGCCTACGGCACCGGCACCGCGCCGGCGGGGACGTCGTACGCCGCCAGGGCCTCGCGGGCCGCCCTGCGGGCGCTCTCGGCCAGCTCGGGCGGCGAGGCGATCCGGCCGTCGCGGCCGAGCCGCAGCGCCAGCCGGCGCAGCGAGGCCGGGTCGGGGGTGCGCAGGGTGATGCGCAGTCCGCCGTCGGGCAGTTCCTCGGCGCTGTCGTGGGGGTAGTACTCGGCGACCCAGCGACCGCCGGGGCCGACCTCGACCACGACCTCCGGGTCCTCGGCGGCCGGCTGCACCAGGCCCTCGGAGAGGTCGCGCAGTTCTATCTCGGGCGGGGCCGAGGGCGCGTCGAGGATCCTGATCTCGGCGACCCGGTCCAGCCGGAAGGTGCGCCGGGCCTCGGAGCGGCGGCACCACGCCTCCACATAGGTGTGGCCGACGCTGACCAGCCGGATGGGGTCGATCTCGCGCTCGGTGACCTCGTCGCGGGCCGGTGAGTAGTAGCGGATCCACAGCCGGCGGCGTTCGGAGATCGCCCGGTCGACGTCGGCGAAGACACCGCCCTCGGACTCGAACGTCACCGACAGCCGGGAGCTGGCGCCGGCCGCCTCCCCGGCCGCGGTCTCCACCTTGGCGGTGGCCCGCAGCAGGGCCTGGCGGTCGCTCTCCCGCAGGCCGGGCAGGGTGGCCACGGCACGGGCGGCGACCAGCAGGGCGGTGGCCTCGTCGGCGGCCAGCCGGAGCGGTTCGGCCGCCTCCTCGCCGAGCGCGGCCGGGTTGTGCCACCAGATGCGCTCGCCGTCGGTGTCGATGTCCAGCAGATCGCCGCCGCGGAAGCTGGTGCCGCACATGGGCAGCACGTCGAGGTCGGCGACCAGCTCGTCCTCGCTGATGCCGAAGGCGCGCGCGACGTCGGCGATCCGGGCGCCGGGGCGCTCGCGCAGATACGTCACGAGGGAGAGCATCCGCCGGGTCTGGTCGATCGCGGTGCCGGTCCTGGCCGGTTTGCCTGCCACTGTCCCGCTCCCCCTCAGTCCCTGGCCACGGCGCGCAGCCGGTCCACCACGTCGGCCCGCAGCTCGGCCGGCTCGAGGACCACCACGTCCGGCCCGAACTCCACCAGCCAGGCGTCCAGGCCGTGCCCGTACGGAATCTCCAACTCGTCCCAGCCATCACCCAGTTCCCGGACCTTCACGGCCTTCGCCCGAAGGGGGTAACCGGCGCCGGACCGCAGCCGGATCAGCGCGGAGCGGTCGGCGATCTCCCCGGCCCAGCTCGCGACGGTCTCGCGCACGGTGACGACGTCCGGCACCGGCGCGGTGAAGCCCGTACCGCGGGAGCGGACCTTGCCGGTGATCCGGGACAGCCGGAAGACGCGTTCGGCGCCCCGGTCGCGGTCGAAACCGGCCAGGTACCAGTGGCCGCGCCAGCACTCCAGCGCCCACGGCTCGACGTTCCGGGGCTCGGGGCGGGCGGCGTTGGCCTTGCGGTAGTCGAAGAGGACCGGGCGGCGGTCGCGGCAGGCCAGCATCAGCGGTTCGAAGGCGGCCTCGTGCACCGGGATGCGCGGCTCCAGGGCGCCGTGCGCCTCGTACGGGTCGACGTCCTCGGGGAGGCCGGCGGCGCGCAGCTTCTGCAGGGCCCCGCTGGCCGCGCCGGCCAGCCGGGCCTGCTGCCAGACCTTGGCGGCGAGGCCGAGGGCGGCGGCCTCCTCGGCGTCCAGGGTGATGGGGGGCAAGCGGTTGCTGTCACGGCGGGCGAGGTAGCCGACCTCGCCGTCGAGGTTCTCGACGGTCTCGATGACCAGTCCCAGCTCGCGCAGGTCGTCCTTGTCCCGCTCGAACATGCGGTTGAAGGAGTCGTCGGAACCCGCTTCCATGTAGGCCTCGATGGACTCGCGCAGCTCGCGCTTGCTGAGCGGCCGGCGCGCGCCGAGCAGGCACAGCGCGAGGTTCATCAGCCGCTCGGCCTTGGCAATGGCCATCGACGCCCTTCGCTTCCCTATGGTGCTTCCGACCGATGACCGTACCGCCCCGCGGGGCGCGCGCAAAAGCCGAGGGCCCATGCCCGGACGGGCATGGGCCCCAGGTGATCACGTCCGGTCGGATCCGGACGCCCTGGCGGGGATCAGACGCCGAGGAGGTCCACCACGAAGATGAGCGTCTCGCCGGGCTTGATCGCCGGGGTCGGGCTCTGGTCGCCGTAGGCGAGGTGGGCCGGGATGGTCAGCTGGCGGCGGCCGCCGACCTTCATGCCCTGCACGCCGCGGTCCCAGCCCGCGATGACCCGGCCGGCGCCCAGCGGGAAGCTGAACGGGGAGTTGCGGTTCCAGCTGGCGTCGAACTCCTCGCCGGTGCTGAAGGCCACGCCCACGTAGTGGACGGTGACCGTCTGGCCCGCCTGCGCGACCGGGCCGTCGCCCTCCCAGATGTCCTTGATCTCGAGGTCCGCCGGCGGCGCGCCCTCGGGGAAGTCGATCTCGGGCTTGTCGATGTTCACGTCAAAAGCTCCTGCTTGTGTTCGGCACGAATCCCGGACAGTCTTTCATCCCCGCCGGTCACCCGCCCGCCTCGGCCCCGCGCTACATCGCCGCGAGGATGTCCACCGTGAAGACGAGGGTGGAGCCCTTCTTGATGACCCCGCCCTGCGGCGGGTTGTCGCCGTAGCCCAGCTCCGGCGGGACGACGACCAGGACCCTGCTGCCCACCTTCTTGCCGGTCAGTCCCTGGGCCAGGCCCTTGACCACCTCCTGCATCTGCTTCAGCGAGAACTGGCTGAGCCGGTTCGAGCCGTACGTCCGCTCGAAGGTCTTGCCGCCGTCCCAGACCAGGCCCTGGAACTGGCACAGCACCGTCTGGTCCGCCTTCAGCCCGGGACCGTCGCCCTCCAGGACGTACCGCGACACGAGCTCCTTCGGCGGGTCCGTCCTCGGCACGGTGACCTTCGGCGGCTTGCCGTCGGTGTCGGTGCCCACCTTCGGCAGGGCGGCGTCGTCCTGCGGCACCGCGGTGCCCTTGGCGGAGCTGGCGGAGTTGAAGGACTCGATCACGTCGATGACGAAGACCAGGGTGTCGGTGCCCTTGATGCCCGCCTGCGGGTTGCCGTCCTTGCCGTAGCCCCAGGCGGGCGGGACGGCGATCTGCACGCGCGAGCCGGCCTTCTTGCCCTGGAGGGCGTACCGCCAGCCGTCGACGATGCTGCCCCGGGCGAGCTGGATGACCAGCGGGCGCTTGCGGTCGTAGGAGTTGTCGAAGACCTTGCCGGTGTCCCAGATCTGGCCGAGGTAGTCCGCGCGGATGAAGTCGTTCTCCGCGACCGTCCGGCCGCCGCCCGCGATCAGCGTCCGGACCGCGATGTTCTTCGACGGGTCGCCCTGGCCCTTGGCGACCGTGGGCTTCTCGCCGAACTTCTCGCCCGCCGTGACCGCCGGCAGCGGCCCCTGCACCATCTTCGGCGGGGGCGCGGAGGAGGCCGAGTCCGACGGCGAGGGAGCCGTCTCGCCGGAGTCGGACGAGTCGTCACCGCAGCCGGCGAGCGTCAGGAGTCCTGCGGGTACGGCGGCGAGGAGAAGCGAGCGTCGGCGCACGGAAGAGCCTCGTAATCGGTCGGTCTTGCGGAGGACGTGCGCGCAACTCTACGACCTGACAAGGGCGCCGTACGGACAACGTACGGCGCCCGTGTGGCGTTCCGGCATGTCGTGCCCGGGCGGACGGCCCGCCCGGTGCCGCTACATGCCCGCGATCAGCTTCTCCACCCGGTCGTCCACCGAACGGAACGGGTCCTTGCACAGGACGGTGCGCTGCGCCTGGTCGTTGAGCTTCAGGTGCACCCAGTCGACCGTGAAGTCCCGGCGCTGTTCCTGCGCCCGCCGGATGAAGTCGCCGCGCAGCCGGGCCCGAGTGGTCTGCGGGGGGACCGACTTGCCCTCGAAGATCTTCAAGTCGTTGCAGATCCGGGCGGCTTGGCCCTTCTTCTCCAGCAGGTAGTACAGGCCGCGACGGCGGTGGATGTCGTGGTAGGCGAGGTCTATCTGGGCGACCCGCGGATGCGACATCGTCATGTTGTGCTTGGCCCGGTACCGCTCGATGAGCTTGTACTTCATGACCCAGTCGATCTCGGTCTCGACGCGGTCCAGTTCCTCGGTCTCGATGGCCTCCAGCGTGCGGCCCCACAGCTCCAGGACCCGCGCGACCGTGCCGGTGCGGATGCCCCGGCGGTCGCAGAAGTCCAGCGCCTTGTCGAAGTACTCGCGCTGCACCTCCAGCGCGGAGGCCTCCCGGCCGCTGGCCAGGCGCACCTTGCGCCGGCCGGTGATGTCGTGGCTGACCTCGCGGATCGCCCGGATCGGGTTCTCCAGGGTGAGGTCGCGCATCACCGTGCCCGCCTCGATCATGCGCAGCACCAGGTCGGTGGCGCCGACCTTCAGCAGCATCGTCGTCTCCGACATGTTCGAGTCGCCGACGATGACGTGCAGCCGGCGGTAGCGCTCGGCGTCCGCGTGCGGTTCGTCGCGGGTGTTGATGATGGGACGGGAGCGGGTCGTCGCCGAGGAGACGCCCTCCCAGATGTGCTCGGCGCGCTGGCTGACGCAGTAGACGGCCCCGCGCGGGGTCTGCAGTACCTTGCCGGCGCCGCACAGCAGCTGCCGGGTGACCAGGAAGGGGATGAGGATGTCCGCGAGCCGGGAGAACTCCCCGTGCCGGGCCACGAGGTAGTTCTCGTGGCAGCCGTAGGAGTTGCCCGCCGAGTCGGTGTTGTTCTTGAAGAGGTAGACGTCGCCCGCGATTCCCTCCTCGTGCAGGCGTCGTTCCGCGTCCACCAGGAGTCCTTCGAGAATGCGCTCGCCGGCCTTGTCGTGGGTGACCAGTTCGATCACGTTGTCACATTCGGGGGTGGCGTATTCCGGATGCGAGCCCACGTCGAGATAGAGCCGGGCGCCGTTTCGCAGAAAGACATTGCTGCTGCGGCCCCATGACACGACACGGCGGAAGAGGTACCGCGCCACCTCGTCAGGAGACAGGCGGCGCTGTCCCCTGAACGTGCACGTGACGCCGTACTCGTTCTCCAGCCCGAAAATGCGGCGGTCCATGAAGGAACATTACGCCCGATCCCCCGAGCTGAAACGGGGTTCGGCGGCACGATTTGGATCATTTTCCGATGAAGCCGCAACGACCGCGCCTCGCGCGGGAGCCGCGAGGACCCCTCCGGTGGCGAGCAGGACCAGCAACGACACCGCCCCGGCCACGCCCGGCAGTCCGAAGCCCCACACGGTTCCGCCGGCCTGCACCACCGGCCCCGCCAGGCCCGTTCCCACCGACGCGCCCACGGTGAACGTCGTCACGAGCCAGGAGAACGCCTCGGTGACCGTGCCGCGCGGCGCGTGCCGGTCCACGATGATGAACGCACAGGCGATGCAGGGCGCCAGGAAGACGCCGGAGACCACGCTGAGCAGCACCATGGGGACCGTGCCCGGCGTCAGCGTGAGCGGCAGGTAACACACCGCCAGCAGGGCCACCAGGACCCGCAGCCGCCGCTCGGGCGGGCCGGCCCACCGGCGGGCGCCGTACACCGTGCCGCCGGCCAGCGCGCCGAGGCCGAGCCCCGCCATCAGCCAGCCGTAGACCGCGTCACCGCCGTGACCGTCCGCGTAGGACACCGCGGCGACCGTGATGGAGCCCAGCGCGATGCCGACGAACAGGAAGGCGGCGAGCAGGACGAGCAGGCCGGGCGAGCGCAGCGCGCCCAGCCAGTGCGCCTCGCGCGGAGCCGAGCGCCACGCGCGCGAGGGCGGCGAGACGACCACCGACAGGGCGCCGAGCACGCCCAGCAGGTTCAGCACCAGCAGGGCGGCCCGCTCGTCCCACACGGACACGCACACGGTCACCAGCAGCGGGCCGACCGTGAACATGACCTCCTGCGCGATGGCGTCCATGGCGTACGCGGTGTGCACCTGCTCCTCGCGGCGCAGCACGGACGGCCACAGGGCGCGCAGACCGCCTTCCAGCGGCGGGGTGAACAGGCCGGACAGCGCGACCGCCGCGTACGCCAGCGGCAGCGGACCGGTGCCGCACAGCGCGAAGACCCCCATCGCCAGGGCCGCCGCGACGGCGGCGGGCAGCTGCACGCGCGGCTGGCCGTACAGGTCCACGAGCCGGCCCAGCACCGGCTGGCCGACGGCGTTGGCGACGCCGTACACGGCCGCGAGGGCGCCGGCCAGGCTGTAGCTGCCGCCCTCGGCGCGGACGAAGAGCACGAGGGCGATGGCCGCCGTCGCGTTCGGCAGCCGGCCCACCAAGGTCCCGGCGAGCAGCCGCAGCGCATGCCTCGCCCGCAGGATCTCCAGGTATCCCGTGGCCATGCCCGCCTCCAAGTGTTACGTATAACGTCGCCCTTCATACGTACCATGAGCGCTGTTCGCACGTCCACACGAAGGAGCACGCCCACCGTGGCACGCAGCAGCACGCGCCCGACCAGCCGGGACGTCGCCCACGCGGCCGGGGTCTCCCAGGCGGCCGTCTCCCTCGTGCTGGGCGACAAATGGCGCGGCCGGGTCTCCGAGACCACCGCCGAACGCGTCCGCCAGGCCGCCCGCGAGCTGGGTTACCGCCCCAACCTCGCCGCCCGCAACCTCCGCCTCGGCCGCACCCGCACCGTGCTGCTCGTCGTGCCCGCCCTCACCACCGAGTTCTTCGCCGGCGTCTACACCGGCGCCGCCCGCGTGGCCGCCGAACACGGCTTCGGTGTCGTCCTCTACCCCTCTCCCGAGGGCATCGGCCCCGCCCGCGACCCCTTCGCCTCCGCCCAGGCGGCCCTGGACGGCGTCATCGCCTCCTCCATGGCCGCCGACGCCCTCACCGCCATCCGCGGCGACCAGCTCCCCCTCGTCATGCTCGACAGCGACCCGGCCGGCAGCCTCGGCGCCGCCACCGTCAACCTCGACATCGCCGACGGCGTCCGCCAGGTCGCCGCCCACCTCCTCGGCCTCGGCCACCGCCGCGTGCTCCACCTGGCCGCCGACGTGCCCTCGTGGACCTTCGAGATCCGCGCGGCGGAGCTGGCCGCCCGCATGGCCGCCGTCCCCGGCACCGAGGTCCGCACCGCACGCGCCCCGATCTCCATCGACGGCGCGCTCAGCGCGACCGAGGCCGCCCTCGCCGCACCCGGCCCCCGGCCCACCGCCATCGTCTGCGACGACGACAAACTCGCCGCCGGCGCCTACAAGGCCCTGCGCCGCCTCGGCCTGCGCATCCCCGACGACATCTCCGTCACCGGCCTCGACGACCTGGCCCTGGCCACTGCCATCGACCCCGAGCTGACCACGGTACGACTGGACGCCGAACTGTTCGGCGAACGCGGCATGCGGGCCCTGCTGGCCGTCCTGGAGGGCCGCCGGCCCGAGAGCGGGGACATCCCCGTCCACCTCGTCGTCCGGGGCTCCACCGCCCCGCCCGCCGCCCCCTGAGAACGCGGAACGCCCCGGCCCTGGTGGGCCGGGGCGTCCTCACGCACGCGCTGCGAGGGGGCTCACCGAGGGCTCACTCCTCCTCGGAGTTCTCCTCCGCCGAGCTCTCCGCCTCCGTGCTCGCGCCGTCCGCCGCGAGCAGCCGGTCCAGCTGCCGGCCGACGATCCGCTTGAACTTCCGCTTCTGCGGACGCGTACGGTCCAGCACCGCCACCTCCAGCCGCTCGGCGGGGATCTCCCGCTCGCTGCCGTTGGTGTCCCGCGACAGCGCCTGCACCGCCAGCTTCAGGGCCTCCGCCAGGCTCATGCCGTCGCGGTGCCGCTGGTCCAGGAAGCCGCTGATCTGCTCCGCGTTGCCGCCCACCGCGACCGAACCGTGCTCGTCCACGATCGAGCCGTCGTGCGGGAGCCGGTAGATCTGGTCGCCCTCCGGGGTCTCCCCGACCTCGGCCACCACCAGCTCCACCTCGTACGGCTTCTCGGCCGCCGAGGAGAAGATCGTGCCCAGCGTCTGCGCGTAGACGTTGGCCAGGCCGCGCGCGGTGACGTCGTCGCGGTCGTAGGTGTAACCGCGCAGGTCGGCGTAGCGCACGCCGCCGATCCGCAGGTTCTCGTACTCGTTGTACTTGCCGGCCGCCGCGAAGCCGATCCGGTCGTAGATCTCGCTGAACTTGTGCAGCGCGCGGGACGGGTTCTCGCCGACGAACACGATGCCGTCGGCGTACTGCAGCACGACCAGGCTGCGGCCGCGGGCGATGCCCTTGCGGGCGTACTCCGCCCGGTCGGCCATGGCCTGCTGGGGTGAGACATAGAACGGCGTCGACACCGGTTATCCGTCCCTTTCTGTCATGGTCACTGGATCACCTTGATAAGACCGGGCCCGCGCTCAGAGCAGGGCGGCCTTCGGGCCGTCCGGCTCCTCCAGGCGCTTTTGCAGCACCGCGCGGGCGAGCTGCGACGACTCCTCCTCGGTGAGCCGCCGGAAGCCGTCCTCGGTGATCACGGTGATGATCGGGTAGATCCGGCGGGCGACATCGGGACCACCGGTCGCCGAGTCGTCGTCGGCCGCGTCGTACAGGGCCTGCACCACCAGTGTGGTGGCCTGCTCCTCGGTCAGGTCGGCCCGGAACAGCTTCTTCATCGCGCCCCGGGCGAAGACCGAGCCCGAACCCGTGGCCGCGAAGTTGTGCTCCTCGGAACGGCCGCCCGTGACGTCGTAGGAGAAGATGCGTCCCTTCGCGCGGTCCACGTCGTACCCCGCGAACAGGGGGACCACGGCCAGGCCCTGCATGGCCATGCCGAGGTTGGAACGGATCATGGTCGACAGCCGGTTCGCCTTGCCCTCCAGCGACAGCTGGGCGCCCTCGACCTTCTCGAAGTGCTCCAGCTCCAGCTGGAAGAGCTTGACCATCTCCACGGCCAGGCCGGCGGTGCCGGCGATGCCGACCGCCGAGTACTCGTCGGCCGGGAACACCTTCTCGATGTCCCGCTGGGCGATCACGTTGCCCATCGTGGCCCGGCGGTCACCGGCGAGCACGACCCCGCCGGGGAACGTCACGGCCACGATGGTCGTGCCGTGCGGTGCCTCGATGACGCCCTGGGTGGGCGGCAGCTGCCGGTTGCCGGGCAGCAGCTCGGGCTGGTGCCCGGCGAGGAAGTCCATGAACGAAGAGGATCCTGGCGTCAGGAAGGCAGCTGGTAGACGCCCGGTGCTACGAGTGTTGGCTTCCACAGGTTTCCTTCCAGGTATGCAACAGCGCGACGACCAACGTCGGGATCATCCCGCAACTTACCGATGGCCGAATTGCAGTTGAAGCACAGTACGCCACGGACCCTACCCGTCTTGTGGCAGTGATCCACATGCACGGGCAGGGCGTCCAGACAGATCGCACACAAGCCTCGCTGGGCGGCGACCATCGCGTCACGCGCACTCACGGCAATACGCCTGGAGCCCGTCGCCCATCGCCTTGTTTCGCGCGAACGCCGCTCACGGCTTGTGCTGCCTGCACCGCGAGCAGCGCTTCACGCGTTCTTCGATTGCCAACCGTCTCCCCGCCTGGCCCCTTCGTTTCGCAGGCGAAACCTACTGTCCACCCTTCTGAACGAAGCTTCGAACGAAGTCCTCTGCGTTTTCCTCAAGCACGTCGTCGATCTCGTCCAGGACCGAGTCCACGTCGTCCGACAGCTTCTCGTGCCGTTCCTTAAGGTCCTCGGTGGCCTGCGCGTCCTGCGCCTGCTCCTCGACCTCCTCGGTGGACCGGGTGGCCTTCTGCTGGCCGCCGCCGGTGTCCTTGGTCGCCATAACCTCACCCCGCTCAGTTCGCCTGCCGATCGGTGATGATCAGACCCTATAGCCCGGGTCCGCCATCGGCCCCGCAGTTTCCACAACGTGCGGGGCCCATCTCGATGATTCCCGGGCGGTGGGGTTTCCACCCCGCCCGCCCGGGGCGGTACGAGTCCGCGCTGACCGTGCTCAGCTGCCGGACAGGACCCTGACCAGGTCTTCCGCCGACCGGCAGCGGTCCAGGAGTTCCTTGACGTGATTTCGCGTTCCGCGTAGCGGTTCCAGGGTTGGGACCCGCTGGAGGGAGTCGCGGCCCGGGAGGTCGAAGATGACCGAGTCCCAGGAGGCGGCCGCGACGTCGTCGGCGTACTGCTCCAGGCAGCGGCCCCGGAAGTACGCCCGCGTGTCCTCCGGCGGCTTCGTACGGGCCCTGTCGACCTCGGACTCGTCCAGGAGGCGCTTGATGCGTCCGCGGGCCACCAGACGGTTGTAGAGGCCCTTCTCGGGGCGTACGTCGGCGTACTGGAGGTCGACCAGGTGCAGCCGGGCGGCGTCCCAGTCGAGGTCGTCGCGGCGGCGGTAGCCCTCCATCAGCTCGCGCTTGGCGACCCAGTCCAGTTCGCCGGCCAGGCTCATGGGGTCGTTCTCCAGCCGGGTGAGGGTGTCCTCCCAGCGGCCGAGGACGTCCTTGGTCTGGTCGTCGGCGTCGGCGCCGTAGCGCTCCTCGACGTACTTGCGGGCCAGTTCGAAGTACTCCATCTGCAGCTGGACGGCGGTCAGCGTGCGTCCGCTGCGGAGGGTGACCAGCCGCTTGAGGGAGGGATCGTGGGAGACCTGGTGCAGGGTGCGGACGGGCTGGTCCACGGCGAGGTCCACGGCGATGAAGCCGTCCTCGATCATGGACAGGACCAGGGCCGTCGTGCCCAGCTTCAGGTAGGTCGAGATCTCGGAGAGGTTCGCGTCGCCGATGATCACATGCAGGCGGCGGTACTTCTCCGCGTCCGCGTGCGGCTCGTCGCGGGTGTTGATGATGGGGCGCTTGAGCGTGGTCTCCAGGCCGACCTCGACCTCGAAGTAGTCCGCGCGCTGACTGATCTGGAAGCCGTGCTCGTGCCCGTCCTGGCCGATGCCGACGCGGCCGGCGCCGGTGAAGACCTGGCGGGAGACGAAGAAGGGCGTCAGGTGGCGCACGATGTCCGAGAAGGGGGTCTCCCGCTTCATCAGGTAGTTCTCGTGCGTGCCGTAGGAGGCGCCCTTGTTGTCCGTGTTGTTCTTGTAGAGGTGGATCGGCTGGGCGCCGGGGAGCTGTGCGGCGCGCTCGGCGGCCTCGGCCATGATCCGCTCGCCGGCCTTGTCCCACAGGACGGCGTCGCGGGGGTTGGTGACCTCGGGGGCACTGTATTCGGGGTGGGCGTGGTCGACGTACAGGCGCGCGCCGTTGGTGAGGATCACATTGGCCAGGCCGATGTCCTCGTCCGTGAGCTGGCTGGAGTCGGCGGCCTCCCGGGCGAGGTCGAAGCCTCGCGCGTCCCGCAGCGGGTTCTCCTCCTCGAAGTCCCAGCGGGCCCGGCGGGCCCGGTGCATCGCCGCCGCGTAGGCGTTGACGATCTGGGACGAGGTGAGCATGGCATTGGCGTTGGGGTGGCCGGGGACGGAGATCCCGTACTCCGTCTCGATGCCCATTACTCGCCGTACGGTCATGCGGCCCTCCTTGCCCGGCGGCACCCTCGGTCGTGGGCGCCGCTCAAGTGCGCTGGCGCTCCGGTGCGTGTGCGGTGCCCGTCCCCGCACGGCGCGACTCGGCGGTAGGAACGAGCCTAGAACGCCTTTGCGCTGGTGGGGAGATCATTTGCGTCATTGGCTGCTCCGGTCGTGGCCGGAAAAACAAGCGGCTGCGGGTACCCGTCGAGGGCACCCGCAGCCGCCCTGCCGTTACAGGTACTGACCGGTGTTCGCCACCGTGTCGATGGAGCGTCCGGTGTCCGCGCCCTGCTTTCCGGTGATGAGGGTACGGATGTAGACGATCCGTTCGCCCTTCTTTCCGGAGATCCGGGCCCAGTCGTCCGGGTTGGTGGTGTTGGGCAGGTCCTCGTTCTCCTTGAACTCGTCCACGCACGCCTGGAGGAGGTGGGAGACGCGGAGGCCCTTCTGGCTCTTCTCCAGGAAGTCCTTGATCGCCATCTTCTTGGCGCGGCCCACGATGTTCTCGATCATGGCGCCGGAGTTGAAGTCCTTGAAGTAGAGGACTTCCTTGTCACCGTTGGCGTAGGTGACCTCCAGGAAGCGGTTCTCCTCGGATTCCGCGTACATGTGCTCGACCGCGGTCTGGATCATGCCCTGGACCGTGGCGCCCTTGTCCCCGCCGTGCTCGGTGAGGTCGTCGGCGTGCAGCGGGAGGCGTTCGGTGAGGTACTTGCCGAAGATGTCCTTCGCGGCCTCGGCGTCGGGACGCTCGATCTTGATCTTCACGTCGAGCCGGCCGGGGCGCAGGATGGCGGGGTCGATCATGTCCTCGCGGTTCGAGGCGCCGATGACGACCACGTTCTGCAGGCCCTCGACGCCGTCGATCTCGGCGAGCAGCTGGGGGACGATGGTGTTCTCCACGTCCGAGCTGACACCGGAGCCCCGGGTGCGGAAGAGGGATTCCATCTCGTCGAAGAAGACGATGACGGGGGTGCCCTCGCTGGCTTTCTCCCGGGCCCGCTGGAAGACCAGGCGGATCTGCCGCTCGGTCTCGCCGACGTACTTGTTGAGCAGCTCGGGGCCCTTGATGTTCAGGAAGAAGCTCTTGCCGGCCGCCTGGCCGGTGACCTCGGCGACCTTCTTGGCGAGCGAGTTCGCGACGGCCTTGGCGATGAGTGTCTTGCCGCAGCCGGGCGGGCCGTAGAGCAGGACGCCCTTGGGCGGGCGCAGCTCGTGCTCCTTGAACAGGTCGGGGTAGAGGTACGGCAGCTCGACCGCGTCGCGGATGGCCTCGATCTGGTTGCCGAGGCCGCCGATCTGCTCGTAGCCGATGTCGGGGACCTCTTCGAGGACCAGTTCCTCGACCTCGCTCTTGGGCACGACCTCGTAGACGTAGCCGGAGCGGGGTTCGAGCAGGAGGGCGTCACCGGCGCGGATGGTGGTGCCGAGCAGTGGTTCGGCGAGCCGGACCACCCGCTCCTCGTCGGTGTGCCCCAGTACGAGGGCGCGCTCGCCGTCCTCCAGGATCTCCTTGAGGGTGACGATGTCGCCGACGCGCTCGAATTCCATGGCCTCGACCACGTTGAGCGCTTCGTTGAGCATGACCTCCTGGCCGCGCCTCAGTACGTCGAGTTCGACGCTGGGGCTGACGTTCACCCGGAGTTTGCGGCCGCCGGTGAAGATGTCGGCGGTGCCGTCCTCGTTGGCTTGCAGGAAGACACCGAAGCCGGCCGGCGGCTGGGCGAGCCGGTCGACCTCCTCCTTGAGGGCCACGATCTGGTCGCGGGCCTCGCGCAGGGTGTTGGCCAGCCGCTCGTTCTGGGCGGACACGCCGGCCAGGTTGGTCTGCAGCTCGACGATCCGCTCTTCGAGAATCCTCGTGTGACGCGGAGAGTCGGCGAGCTTGCGGCGCAGGACGGCGATCTCCTGCTCAAGGTAGGCGATCTGCCCGGCCGGGTCGTCGGACCCGCGTCCCGGGCGGATGCCGCGGTTCATGTCGTCGTCGTGGGCTGCCACGGTCCTCACCTCCTCCAAGGGGAGCTGGACGCTTCCAGACCCTACCTGGGTGGGTGTCGATTGAAACCCCTAGATCACAAAGACTGTCAAGGTGTGTCGTCGGTCACCCGCTGCACACTCCCTCGCACGGAGGGGATACCCACTCAACGTGAGGGGAAAGCAGCTTGTTCCATCCATGCTGTGGTCGAAACCCTTCGCGACTGGCCGGAGTTGTCCGTACGGGGACCATTCGACCGGGACGCGGGCAGCACTCGGAGCGCTCGTACGATCATCACGCAGAGCGACGTTTCAGACGGACGGTGTCACTGCCGCGGCGGCTGGGGACGATCGGTCCGGCCGCCGGTGCCTGCCTCTCCCGGTCCGGCGCTGGTACCCGGGCGGAACGGGCCGGAAACCCCGAACGGTGCCCGATGGCCGGGAACCGGGCGGAGGTAGGGTCGGGGGTGTTCAACGACCGCTGGTGCGGACCCGGCCGGCCCTCGGGGCGCCGGGACGTCCGGCGAACCGAAGGCAGGAGAGATGACCGTGCAGCAGGAGGCCCCGGGCGGCGAGGCGCTGGAGGTCTGGATCGACCAGGACCTGTGTACCGGCGACGGGATCTGCGCCCAGTACGCCCCGGAGGTGTTCGAGCTGGACATCGACGGGCTCGCGTACGTGAAGGGAGCGGACGACGAACTGCTCCAGGCCCCGGGGGCGACCGTGCCGGTGCCGCTGCCGTTGCTGACGGACGTGGTGGACTCGGCGAAGGAGTGCCCCGGCGAGTGCATCCACGTCCGCCGGGTTTCGGACCGGGTCGAGGTGTACGGCCCCGAGGCGGAGTGAGTCCGGCTCAGACGCTGTGCGCCCCGGCCGGGGTGGAGCGGAGGAAGGCGTTCCCGTTCCACCGCCAGGTGGCCGGGGTGCGCGTGTCGGGGCAGCAACTGGGCACGGCGTCCGAGGAGTAGCCGAGCAGGGTGGCCGAAACGCCGCGCTCGCGGATGGCGAAATCCGTGACGGTGAGGCGCTCCTTGGGCTGGACCAGGGTGGCGACCACGCGTGCGGTGCGTCCGTCGGTGCCCCGGGCGAGGACGTAGACCCCGTCGGGCGGGGTGCCCATGGGGGCGTCGCAGTGGACCACGGCGACGGTTTCCGGCCTTCCGTCGCCGTCCAGGTCGCCGGTGGCCTTCTTGACGACCACGGCCTTCACCGGGCCGCAGTCCAGGGGGAAGTCGACATCGGTGGTGCCCGGCGCCGCGGCGGCGGGCCCGGTGCGGGCGGCGGGGGCGGGCTGGGCGGCCGTGGCCGGGCCGGGCCGGACGACCGAGGAGAGCGCCACGACGCCCGCGAGGGCCGTGGCGGTGGCGACCCAGTGGATGGGCCGGGTCCGGGTGTGCGCGAGTTCCGGAACGGCGGATGGCTGCACGAGGAGTGTCTCCTGCGAGGGCGGTGCCGGTGGGATGGCCTGCATGGTGCCACACGTCACAGGACGGGGGAACGGCGGGGTCCGCGCCGGTGCCCGCCGGCGGGACGGCCCGCGCGCGGGGGCACCTGTGCCGGTGCCGGGTCAACGGACGGGGGGGGGGGGGGGGGGGGGGGGGGGGGGGGGGGGGGGGGGGGGGGGGGGGGGGGCGTGGGGGGGGGGGGGGGGGGGGGGGGGGGTTCTAAGGATACGC
>NZ_JBVJOT010000016.1:0-9583 GCF_055583025.1 Streptomyces sp. NPDC104831 | reverse complement strand
CCCCCCCCCCCCCCCCCCCTTTCCCCCCCCCCCCCCCCCCCTCCCCCCTCCCCCCCCCCCCCACCCCCCCCCCCCCCCCCCCCCCCCCCCGCCCTCGCGTTGCAGGGGGGCGGGGCCGGTCAGCGGCCGGTGCCGCCGTCGGCGTTGGGGCCGGCGTAGTCCTCGCCGTAGGCGCCCTTGGCGGGGCGGCGGCGGCGCATGGGCGGCTCGACGCCGTCCGCGAGGCGGCGGGCGGTGAGCAGGAAGCCGGTGTGGCCGATCATCCGGTGGTCCGGGCGGACGGCCAGGCCCTCGATGTGCCAGTTGCGGATCATGGACTCCCAGGCGGTCGGCTCGTTGAAGCAGCCGATCTCCCGGATGGACTCCACGGTCCGGGCGAGCTGGGTGGTGGTGGCCACGTAGCAGCACAGGATGCCGCCGGGGACGAGCGCCTTGGAGACGGCCTCCAGGCACTCCCAGGGGGCGAGCATGTCGAGGATGACGCGGTCGACGTCGGTGTCGGACAGGTTGTCCTGGAGGTCGCCGACGGTGAGCTGCCAGGCCGGGTGCGGGCCGCCGAAGTAGCGCTCCACGTTCTGCTTGGCGATCTCCGCGAAGTCCTCGCGGCGCTCGTAGGAGTGCAGCATGCCCTGGTCGCCGATGGCCCGCAGCAGGAAGCTGCTGAGCGAACCGGAGCCGACGCCGGCCTCCACGACGCGGGCGCCGGGGAAGATGTCGGCGAAGGCGAGGATCTGCCCCGCGTCCTTCGGGTAGACGACGGCTGCCCCGCGGGGCATGGAGAGGACGTAGTCGGGGAGCAGGGGGCGCAGCGCGAGATAGGCCACGTTGCCGGTGGTCCGGACAACGCTGCCCTCGGGAGCGCCGATCAGTTCGTCGTGCGGGAAGGAACCCTTGTGGGTGTGGAAGTTCTTTCCGGCTTCGAGCGTGAACGTGTAGTGGCGACCCTTGGGGTCGGTCAGCTGTACCTGGTCCCCGACCTTGAAGGGCCCGCGCCTGCGGGCGGCACCGGTCGGTTCGGACATGTGACCAGCCTACCGGGTCCCCGCGGAGGGCTTGACCGACGGACGGGCGCGGGCGGGGGCCGGAGACCTGCGGGGGTTACGGCGCCGGCCGGGCCATCGCCCTGACGAAGGCCCGCTCCACGTCGGCGGCCGACAGGACGCCGTAGATCTCGCCGGTCTCCTCGACCACGAGGTACTCGGTGGCCGGGGTGGCGCGCAGGACGTCCAGCAGTTCCTCGCCGGCCAGCTCGGCGGAGACCCGCATGCCGTCGGTCAGCTCCTGGGCGAGGCCGCTGACGGCCACCCAGGGGCGGCGGTGCTCGGGTACGCCGACGATGGCGGCCTCGCGGACGAGGGAGAGCGGGGTGCCGTCGACGTCGACCACGACCAGGGCGCGGGCCCCGGCGGCGTTGGCCCGGCGCAGCGCCTCGGAGAGCGGGGTGTCGTTCTCGACCGGTACGGCGCGCCGGGTGAGGGTGCGGGCGCGCAGTTCGGGCAGGTGTTCGCGCAGCCGGGCCATGCGCAGGCTGTTGCCGGCGCCGGTCCAGATGATCGCGGCGAGGATGGCGGCGAGCAGGGCGTCGGTGACGGTGTCCATGCCGCCGACGTCCTGCCCGCCGCCGCCGAGGGTGCCGGAGGAGTTCAGCAGCGGCAGGCCGATCAGGACGGAGACGGCGAGGGCGCGGCCCACCCAGGCGGCGGCGACGGTGCCGCTCATCGGCTTGCCGGTGATCTTCCAGACGACGGCTCGGAGCATGCGGCCGCCGTCCAGGGGCAGGCCCGGGAGGAAGTTGAAGATCGCCACGATGAGGTTGGAGATCATCAGGCCGGCGAGCAGGACGCCCGGTACGGTGCCGGGCTCGACCGGTTTCATGGCGAGGTAGAAGACGCCGGCCAGCACCAGGGACAGCAGCGGGCCGACGAAGGCGAGGACGAACTCGCGGCCCGGGGTCTCGGCCTCCTTCTCGATCTCCGAGACGCCGCCGAAGAACTGCAGCTGGATGCGGCGGACCGGGAGCTTGAAGCGGATCGCGGCGATCGTGTGGGCCAGCTCGTGGACCAGCACGGAGGCGTAGAAGGCCACGGCGAAGAAGAGGGAGACCAGGTAGCGGGCGGCACCCAGCTCGGGCAGCACGCGGTCGAGCTGTCCGCCGAAGACCCAGGTGATCAGGGCGGCGACGAGGAACCAGCTCGGCGCGACGTAGACGGGCACGCCGAAGGGGCGGCCCATGAGGATGCCCCCGCCCGGCTCCTTCGGCCGCGGCCCGGGCGGCCGGCCCTTGGCGATGCCGGAGTGGGCGTAGGGGCGGTGCTGGCCGGGGGTGGCGCGGGGGCCGCTGCCGGTACCGGGGGCGTGATCCTCCGGACGGCCGGGTGCCGGCTGCTGCCCGGTGGGGTTCCGGTACGGCTCGGTCGGGCCGGAAGTGCCGGTCGGGGTGGGTGCGGCGGGGGGTGTGCCGTGTCCGGCGGACCGGCTGCCGGCGGTGCCGGTGGTGTCGCTGCCGGGGGTGCCGGGGCCGGCGGACCGGCTGTGCACGGCCTCCGCGTCCGCGTCGGATCGGGCGCCCCCGTCGGGGGTGCCGTCCGCACCGGCGGTCGGTGGCGGGGCGGCCGGCGGGGTGGGGTCCACCGGCGGTGCCGGGCGGGCTGCCGGCGGGGCGGGGTCCTCGGCCTTGTCCCCGGCCGTGTGCTCCGCCCCGTACTCCGCTTTCTCCCCGCCCGTCCCGGCCCCGCTCCCGGGCCGGTCGTCCTCGAACGTGTCATCCGGGTGATCGGTGGGTCCGGTCGCCGGGGTCGCAGGGTCCGCGGAGGCCCCGGCCGCCGGCCTGTCGTTGCCGGACCGCGGCTGCCCGCTCCCGCCGCTCACGTCCACGGTGTCCCCTCGTTCGAAGCGTCTTCCGCACCTGCCGGACGGAAGGTCTCTGCTCGATGGTATGCGCCCGTCGTGGCGCGTTCCGCCCCGGCACCCCTTGTGTTCGCCTCGGGGACGCCCGGTGACACGGGCCGCGACCGGGTCCCTGTCAGTGGTGCCCCGTATGGTCTGGGGCATGGACAGCAGCATCGACGAGGCAGTGACGCCGGACGCGGGAGACGGGGCCGGGACCGGCCCCGCGGCGAGCGGTGGCCCGGGCGCGGCCGCCGGGGAGCGGAGCGCCGTCGCGCCGGCCTCGCTGTCGCCGTCCCGCGCCGGCGACTTCATGCAGTGTCCGCTGCTGTACCGGTTCCGGGTGATCGACCGGCTGCCGGAGAAGCCGAGCGAGGCGGCGACCCGGGGCACGCTGGTGCACGCCGTACTGGAACGACTGTTCGACGCACCCGCCGGGGAGCGGACCGCGCCCCGGGCGAAGGCGCTGATCCCGGGGCAGTGGGACCGGCTGCGGGAGAGCCGCCCGGAGCTGACCGAGCTGTTCGCCGACGATCCGGACGGCGAGCGGCTGGCCGGCTGGCTCGCCGAGGCGGAGCGGCTGGTGGAGCGCTGGTTCACGCTGGAGGACCCCACGCGGCTGGAGCCGGCCGAACGGGAACTGTTCGTGGAGACCGAGCTGGACTCGGGGCTGCGGCTGCGCGGGATCATCGACCGGGTGGACGTGGCGCCGACCGGCGAGGTGCGGATCGTCGACTACAAGACGGGCAAGGCCCCGCGCCCGGAGTACGCCGAGGGCGCGCTCTTCCAGATGAAGTTCTACGCCCTGGTCGTCTGGCGGCTGAAGGGTGTCGTGCCGCGCCGGCTCCAGCTGGTGTACCTCGGCAGCGGGGACGTGCTGACGTACGACCCGGTGCCGGCCGATCTGGAGCGGGTGGAGCGCAGGCTGCACGCGCTGTGGGAGGCCATCAGGCAGGCGACGGAGAGCGGGGACTGGCGGCCCCGGCCGACCAAGCTGTGCGGCTGGTGCGACCACCGGGCGCACTGCCCGGAGTTCGGCGGCACTCCCCCGCCCTATCCGCTGCCGGTCCGGGCGGCCGGGTCCCGGGCCGGGTGAGGCGGGCAGCGGGGGCAGGGCAGAATGGGCCCGGACTAGCGAAGGAGTGTCACGTGGCCATCCGTGTCCTACTGGTCGACGACCAGCCCCTGCTGCGTACGGGTTTCCGGATGATCCTGGAGGCCGAGCAGGATCTCGCGGTCGTCGGCGAGGCCGGTGACGGCCTCCAGGCCCTGGACCAGGTGCGAGCGCTGCAACCGGACGTGGTGCTCATGGACATCCGGATGCCGCGGATGGACGGGGTGGAGGCCACCCGGCAGATCACCGGGCCCGGCCGGGACGGCCCGGCCAAGGTGCTGGTGCTGACCACCTTCGACCTGGACGAGTACGTGGTGGAGGCGCTGCGCGCCGGGGCGAGCGGCTTCCTGCTGAAGGACGCGCCCGCCAACGAACTGGTGCAGGCGATCCGGGTGGTGGCGAACGGCGAGGCGATGCTCGCGCCGAGCATCACCCGGCGGCTGCTGGACAAGTACGCGACGCACCTGCCGTCCGGCGAGGAGCCGGTGCCGGACACCCTGCACACCCTCACGGACCGTGAGGTGGAGGTGCTGAAGCTGGTGGCGCGCGGGCTGTCCAACGCGGAGATCGCGGCGGATCTGTTCGTCAGCGAGACGACGGTGAAGACGCACGTGGGCCACGTACTGACCAAGCTGGGGCTCCGGGACCGGGTGCAGGCGGCGGTGTACGCGTACGAGAGCGGGCTGGTGCGTCCCGGCGCCCAGTAGACGGCCGGTAGCCGGCGGACGACCGGAAGGGCGCCCCTCTCCCGTGGAGTGGGGCGCCCTCGCCGTGTCCGGTGTCAGCCGCTCTTGCTGAGTTCCCAGAAGCGGAACACCGTGGAGGCGTCCAGGCAGTACTCCAGGCCGTAGACGCCGTCGTGGACGACCGCGTACTGCTTGGCCTGCCAGACCGGCAGGACGGGCAGCTCGTCGGCGACGATGTCCTGGAGCCTGCCGAAGTCCTTGTCGGTGGCCGAGCGGTCGCTCTGCGCGGCGGTGCCGGGCAGCAGGCTGCCGGTGATGGCGCGGTTGGCGTAGTGGTTGCCGAGCACGTTGCCCTTGCCGAAGAAGGGCGCGGTGAAGTTGTCGGCGTCCGGGTAGTCCGGCACCCAGCCCTTCACGTACACGCCGTACCTGCCGGCGGCGATGCCCTTCTCGTACTGGTCGAAGGCGACGGACTTGACGTCGGCGTCGAACAGGCCGCTGGCGTTGAGCTGTCCGGCGATGGCCTTCAGCTCCTCGTCGGTGGCGGGGCCGTACCGGGACGGCGTGGACCACAGGGTGAGCCTCACCTTGCCGGTGATGCCGTCGGCCCGCAGGGCGGCGGCGGCCCTGGCCCGGGAGGGGCGGGCGCCGTAGGTGTCGAAGAAGGCGGTGTTGTGGCCCGCGACCCCGGCCGGGACGATCGAGTACAGCGGGGTGGCGGTGCCCTGGTAGACGTCCTTGATCAGGGCGTCGCGGTCGATGAGGTAGGCCATGGCCTTGCGGACGCCGGGCTTGCCGGCCACCGGGTCCTCCATGTTGAAGACCAGGTGCTGCACCTCGGCGCTGGTGCCCTCGATGACCTCCACGCCCTTGCTGTCGCCCTGCTGGTCGAGCCGGGCGATGTCGGTGGCGGTCAGGCCCCGGTAGGCGATGTCGACGCCGCCGTCGAGGAGGGAGTCCTTCAGGGCGGTGCGGTCGCCGTGGAAGAACTTCAGGGTGACGCCGGAGTTGTTGACCTCGGCGGTGCCCTTGTAGTTGCCGTTCACGGAGAAGACGGCCTGGTCCTCGTCGAAGGAGTCCAGCTTGTAGGGGCCGGAGCCGACCGCCTGGTGGTCGGTGCGCAGGGCGTTCGCGTCGTACTGACGGTGGTCCACGATGGAGCCGGCGCCGGAGGCGATCTTGCTGGGGAAGGTGGCGTCGGGCACCTTCAGGTGGAAGACCGCCGTCCGGGCGTCCGGTGCCTCGACCTTGTCGAGCATCGGGAACATCAGGGCGGGACCGGACGGGTCGTCGATCTTCAGCAGCCGGTCGAAGGAGAACTTGACGTCCTCGGAGGTGAGGTCGTCACCGTTGCTGAACTTGAGGCCGTCCTTCAGTTCGCACCGGTAGACCATGGCCCGGGTGTCGGTGAAGCCGCACCGCTTCGCCAGTTCGGGCTCGGGTTCGGTCGCGCCCTTGGGGAAGCCGAGCAGCGACTGGAAGACGTTGTCGAACAACAGCCAGGAGCCGGGGTCGTAGCCGGCCGCGGGGTCCGTGGCGAGGACGTCGTCGGACATCCCGACCACCACGGAGGCGCCCGTGCCCCCGGAGTCACCGGTCTCGGTTCCGCAGCCGGTCAGCAGGCCGGAGGCCAGCCCCGCCACGAGGGGCAGGACCGGCCACTGGTTGCGCAGGTTCACTCGGAGTGCCTTGTCGTCGGTTCGTCAGCCCGGGTCCGTCCGTCCCTGGTCCCGGGCCCCGGGGCCGCGGACTCCGCGGCCCCGGGTGTCGAGAGCCGTCAGCCGCTCACGCCGCGGCCGAGCTCCCACAGCTGAAGCGTCGAGGAGGAGTTGAGGGCGTAGGCGGCGCCCGTGATGTCGTCGCGCGCGGCGACGTACTGCTTGCCCTGCCACAGCGGCAGGATGGGGACGTCCTCGGCGACCTTGTCCTGGATCTCGGTCAGGCTCTTGGAGGCGCCGAGCCGGTCGGCCTCGCGGCGGGACTGCGGGATCAGCGAGCGCTGGATGGCGGTGTTGTTGTACGGCGAGCCGAGGAAGTTGTCCTTGTCCAGGAACGGCGCGAGGAAGTTGTCGGCGTCGGGGAAGTCGGGGAACCAGCCCATGCCGTAGACGTCGTACTCGCCCTTCTGCTCGGCGGGCCGGAAGGTCTTCCAGGGGTGGCCCTCGACGGTGGCGTCGAACAGGCCGCTGTCGTTGAGCTGCTTCTGCAGGATCTCGAACTCCTGCTTGGTGGCCGAACCGTAGTGGTCGGTGGTGTAGTGCAGGGTCAGCTTCACCGGGGTGGTGACGCCGGCCTTCTCCAGCAGGTTCTTCGCCTTGGCCGCGCTCGGGTTGCCGTACTTGTTGAAGAACGAGTTCGAGTGGCCGGTGACGGTGGCCGGGACCATCGAGTACAGCGGCTCGGCCTGGGTGCCGTAGACCTTGGAGACCAGTTCGCCGCGGTTGACGATCTGGGCCATGGCCTGGCGCACGGCCGTGGACTTGACGCTCGGGGCGTCGGTGTTGAAGGCGAGGTAGCGGATCTCCAGGCCCGGCATGTCGACCAGGTCGACCTTGCCGTCGTCGCCGGTGTCCAGCTTCTGGATCTGCGCGGGCGACATGGTGCGGGTCATGACGTCGATGTCACCCGCGTCGATCGCGCTGCCCATGGCGTCGGCGTCGGCGAAGGAGCGCAGCTCGACCTTGTCGTTGTTCACCGTCACGTTGCCCTTGTAGGAGGCGTTCTTGGTGAAGGTGGCGGTCGTGATGGCGTCGTCGCTGACGTCGGCCTTGAAGGTGTAGGGGCCGGAACCGTCGATCTCGAAGCCCTCGCGGAGCTTGTCCTTCGGGTAGTCCTTCGGGTCGACGATGCCCGCGACCGGGGTGGACAGCTTGTAGGGGAAGGTGGCGTCCGCGGTCTTCAGGTGGAAGACGACGTCCCGGTCGCCCTGCGTCTCGATGGTGTCGATGGTGTTCAGCAGGGCGGACACACCGGTGTCGGAGTCGATGCGCAGCACACGCTCGATGGAGTACTTCACGTCCTCGGCGGTCACCGGGTCGCCGCTCGCGAACTTCAGGCCCTCGCGCAGCTTGCAGGCGTAGCGCTCGCTGCCGCTGTCGGTGAAGGAGCAGCTCTCGGCGGCGTCCGGGACGGGCTCGCCCTCGCCCTTGGGCTGCGCCATCAGGGTCTGAATGGACTGGCGCAGGATGTTCCAGGTGCCGACGTCGTAGGCGTAGGCCGGGTCGAGGGGCGCGGGGACCGCCTTGGTGGCCGTGAACTGGTCCGTGGTACCGACGACGATGGCGTCACCGCTCTTGCTCCCGCTGTCGGATCCGCCGCACGCGGCGAGAACCGGGGTGAGCAGGCCGGCCACCGCCGGCAGCACCAAAGTCTTGCGGTTCATGCGGGAGTTTCTCCAGAGCTGATTCGGGTCCGTGTATCCGCCATGCAGGGGTGGTGCGAGGGATCACGGGGGTTCTCGGCGATGTTCTCGCGATGAGATTAGTCCGCACCCGCAGGGGGGTTCACAGTCGTGCGAGTTGACCCCCCATCACGCAGGGGAACCGGTCGCGGACGCACCGAAAACCCGACAGCGGCAGGATTAGTGCAGCTTCCCATCAATCGGGACACAAGGTCCCGACGATACCGCCCGATCGGGGTCGGTCAGCACGCGCCACCCACGTTGTCTAGACCCTTTGGGGTGGTGAACGTCACACTTGTGGCCGTGCGGGCGGGCGAGGGAATCCGGCCGGGCGGCGCCGGGCGGATCCTTCCCCGGGGCGTTCCCGGAAAGGTGTCCGGCGCGGTCGGCGCGCCGCGCGCTCCCCGGTTTCCCCCGACGGGGAGCACCCGGGTGAACGGTCAGTGCGTCCGCACCATCATGTCGCGCAGAAAGGCCAGGTCGACCTCTTCCAGCGAGGAGACGACGGTGCGTCCCAGGGCCGGGCCGATGGGGGCGACGGAGGGGACGGCGACGACCCGGCAGCCCGCGGCCTCGGCCGCGGCGACCCCGGTCGCGGTGTCCTCGACCACGGCGCAGCGGGCGGGTTCCGCGCCGAGTCCGGCGGCGGCGAGCAGATACGGGTCGGGGAAGGGCTTGGTGCGGGAGACCTCGTCGCCGGCGATGGACAGGGCGAAGTGGTGGGGGCCCAGCACGGCCAGCACGCGGTCGATGATGCGCCGGTGGGAGGCGGAGACCAGGGCGGTGGGGATCTCGTGCCGGTGCAGTTCGGCGAGCAGCCGGGCGGCCCCCGGCATCAGCGGGAGTGCCCGGTCGATCCGGCTCTCGAAGCCCTCGTTGAGCAGGACGGTGAGTTCGGCGAGCCCGATGTCGGCGCCGGTGGCCTCGATGAGGAAGCCGGCGCTGCGGGTCATGGGGCCGCCGACCACGACATGGCGCCAGGTCTCGTCCAGGGTGTGCCCGAGGGAGGCGAAGACCTCCACCTCGACGTCCCACCAGAAGCCCTCGGTGTCCACCAGGGTGCCGTCCATGTCCAGCAGGACCGCTTGCAGGGCGGAGCCTTCGGCCGTACGGGTTCCTGGCGCGGGGACCGTACTGGTCATCCGGGCGCACCTCCTTGAGGGACGACCAGGCCGGTTCCCCGGTGGGGAACCGGCCTGCGGTGGACCGACCAGTCTACGACTCATCCGATCGGCGTGCCCAGTGAGACGTGCGTCACCGTGCGTTGAAGTACTTCGCCTCGGGGTGGTGGATCACGATGGCGTCGGTGGACTGCTCGGGGTGGAGCTGGAACTCCTCGGACAGGTGGACCCCGATGCGTTCCGGCCGGAGCAGGTCCGCGATCTTCCCGCGGTCCTCCAGATCGGGACAGGCACCGTAACCGAGGGAGAAACGGGCACCGCGGTACTTCAGGGCGAACATGTCCTCGATACCGGCCGGGTCCTCCCCGCCGAACCC